>JAYVTW010000134.1:0-7023 GCA_043788445.1 Methylophilaceae bacterium | reverse complement strand
ACTAAATTCTAAGTATTCACTACGAAATACTAAACTAACAGAGCATTTTAAATATGTCAAAACGTAGAGTTGTGGTCACAGGCTTAGGTGTGGTTTCTCCAGTAGGAATAGGCACAGACAACGCATGGGCAAATGTTATCTCTGGTAAATCTGGTATTACAAAAATAACCAAATTTGATACTACTGGTTTCAGTTCACAAATTGCGGGTGAGGTTAAAGACTTTGACGTTTTGCAATACATGCCAGCTAAAGAGGCTCGCAGAATGGATACCTTCATTCAGTTTGGCTTAGCTGCAGGTTTAGAGGCTTTTAAGGATTCTGGAATTGTAGTGACTGAGGAAAATGCTGAGCGTATTGGCGTTTCTATTGGCTCTGGTATTGGCGGTATTCGTCTGATTGAAGAGACTAATGACGTTTATGATGAAGGTGGTGCACGTAAAATATCGCCATTCTTCATTCCTGGTACGATTATCAATATGATTTCTGGTAACTTATCCATCATGTTGGGTTTAAAAGGGCCAAATGTCGCAATTGTCACTGCTTGTACAACGGGAACCCATTCTATTGGGGATGCTGCGCGCATGATTGAGTATGGTGATGCTGATGTCATGGTGGCAGGCGGAGCGGAAGCTGCGATCAGTGAACTCTCAGTTGGTGGCTTTGCTTCAGCTCGTGCTCTATCTACACGTAATGACGATCCAATCACGGCTAGCCGTCCATGGGATAAAGACCGTGATGGCTTTGTTATTGGTGAAGGCGCCGGCGTATTAGTATTAGAAGAATACGAAACTGCTAAAAGACGTAACGCCAGAATTTATGCGGAGCTAATTGGCTATGGCATGAGTGCCGATGCGTATCACATGACAGCACCAAACATGGATGGTCCACGTCGCTCTATGATCAATGCACTTAAAAATGCAGGTGTAAATCCAGATCAAGTACAGTTTATTAACGCACATGGCACTTCTACACCCTTAGGTGACGCGAATGAAACTAATGCGATTAAAGCTGCTTTTAGCCACCATGCATACAAATTAGTGGTGAACTCTACTAAATCGATGACAGGACACTTATTAGGCGGTGCCGGCGGCTTAGAATCTGTGTTCACTGTTTTATCTATTTATAATCAGGTTTCACCGCCTACCATTAACATTTTCAATCAAGATCCTGAGTGTGATTTAGATTATTGTGCAAATACAGCGCGTGATATGAAAATTGATATTGCTTTAAAAAACAACTTTGGCTTTGGTGGCACTAACGGTAGCTTAGTATTTAAGAAAATTTAATTTACTTCCTTTCATCATACTGTGGTTTAAGTGCTAGTTTGATTTAAACTACTGCAATGTCAGTTTCCCCCACTTATCTTATCAATGGCAATAATGAGCCACTATCTCCATTGGATCGAGGGTTTGCTTATGGTGATGGTGTATTTCGTACACTGCCCATCCATCATGGCAAGCCTGATTGCTGGGATTTACATTACAGTAAGCTAGTTAGCGATTGCAATGCACTCAAAATTATTTGTCCAGAAGAGTCACTATTATTGCATGATATAAATCAACTATTTGGGTCTCACGGTATGCTTGTAGAGCCTCAGGCAGTAGCTAAAATTATTGTGACTCGAGGTTTAAGTGTACGTGGTTATGCATTGCCGGAGCATGCAACGCCAAATAGGATTGTAATCAAATCTACTTTCCCTCATTACGATGATGCCAACATCACTGATGGTGTTATTTTGCGTCTTTGTGAAACCCGCTTAGGATTGCAAACCAAGCTTGCAGGCATTAAGCATCTTAATCGCCTAGAAAACATATTAGCAAGGATGGAATGGCAAGATAAACAGGTGGTAGATGGGTTGATGTTAGATACGAATGGTTTCGTAATTGAATGCACTTCTAGCAATATTTTTGCTCGATTTGGAGTACAACTAATAACCCCAGATTTAACAGAATGTGGCGTTGCCGGTGTAACAAGGCAACGTATTATTAAATCAGCACCTAGTTTAGGTTTACTTCCCAAAGTGCAGAAACTATCATTATTCGAGTTATTGCAAGCTGACGAAGTAATTATTTGCAATAGTCTGTTTGGCGCATGGCAGGTTGTTGAGCTAGATAATAAAGCTTGGTCAACTCAAAATTTAGCAGAAGATTTAAGAAAAATTTTATTAATATCATGCGATTGATTAAGCGTTTTATTTGGATCACATTTTTAAGTTTAATTTTGCTGGTAATTGCATTAGGTTATTACGCGCGGACATCCTTAAATTTACAACCCAGTAGCCAAGAGATCATCATTGAGCCCAAAAGCGGCTTAAGAAGCGTCGCAAATCAATTGGTTAAACAAGGGGTCATTTCAGAGCCCTGGCCGTTTATCCTATTGGCACTTGCTCTGCATAAAGAGTCGTATTTACAAGCCGGCAGTTATACTTTAAATAAGAACGTGACACCCTATCAGCTTTTATTATCACTCAATCATGGTAAAACCACACAAGGAGCCATTACTTTTATTGAAGGGCACACATTCGCACAAATGCGTGAGCGTTTAGCAAAAAATGAGGCCATTAAACATACCATTGATAATCTTTCAGATGCAAGTGTGATGTCATTGATTGGCTCAAATCAAAAGTATCCTGAAGGATTATTTTTCCCTGACACCTATTATTTTGAGCGCAACACCAAAGATATTGTGATACTTAAGCAAGCCTATGTCAGTATGCGTAACAAACTGGAAAAGGCTTGGCAAGAAAAAGCGGAGGAGGGTGTTAATGGTGCAGTTGCTCTACCATACAAAAACAGCTATGAAGCTTTAACTATGGCATCAATTGTGGAAAAAGAAACCGGTAAAGCCAGTGAGCGACCATTAATTGTAGGTGTATTTTTAAACCGTCTAAGATTTGGTATGCGTTTGCAAACAGACCCAACTGTGATTTATGGCTTAGGAAATCGATTTGATGGCAATTTGCGGCGTAAAGATTTAATAACGGATACTGTTTACAATACTTATACTCGCTCCGGCCTGCCACCAACACCAATAGCCATGCCAGGTTTAGCTTCTATTGAGGCTGCATTGCATCCTTTAGCAACAGAGGCTTTATATTTTGTTGGTAAGGGTGACGGCAGCCACGCATTTTCAGCTACATTGGCCGAACACAATCATGCAGTTGTAAAATATCAATTAAGAAAACAAACGAATCATTAATTAATAGATCATATGAGCGGAAAATTTATAACTTTAGAAGGCATGGATGGTGCTGGTAAGAGCACGCATATCCCCACTATTATTGCGATACTTAAAGCACGTGGGGTTGAAGTAGTTTCCACACGTGAGCCAGGCGGTACTGATTTAGGTGAAAAGTTACGTGAATTACTATTACATGAGCCTATGCATCCAGAAACTGAAACTTTACTGATGTTTGCAGCACGTCGCGAGCATATTGCTAGTGTAATTATGCCTGCTTTAGATAGGGGTGCTTATGTGTTGTCTGATCGATTTACGGATGCTACCTATGCTTATCAATGTGGTGGGCGAGGTGTAAGCATTATTAAAGTTAAACTATTAGAACAGTGGGTACAAGGCACTGACGTAAATGAGTTACAACCTGATTTAACACTGTTATTCGATGTCCCAGTTGAGGTCAGTATGCAACGCCTAGCTGGTGCACGTGTACCAGATAAATTTGAACGTGAAAATACAAATTTTTTTAACCAGTTACGTAGTAGTTATTTAGCTAGAGCAACCGAAAATCCTGCAAGATTCAGAATAATTGATGCTAATCAATCTTTAGAAAAAGTTAAACAATTAGTTGAAGAAATTATCACAACAGTCTAATTAGTATAAAAATAATGGAATCAAATAACAATTTATACCCATGGCAACAGCAAACTTGGCAACGTCTACAAGTAGCACGTATAAAATTGCCACATGCATTATTGTTAAGTGGTCAGGTAGGTTTAGGTAAGCTAGAATTTGCACAACATCTTGCTAAATCATTGTTATGTAGCCAACCAAACTCAAATGGAGAGGGTTGTAATCAATGTCCAAACTGCAATTGGTTTAACGAGTGTAACCACCCAGATTTTCGCTTAATCAGCCCTGAACAAGATAGCGATAGTGCTAACGAAGACGCACCAACTACAAAAAAAACTGCAAAAAAAAGTGTCATTATCAAGATTGAGCAAATTCGTGAACTTAGTCAGTTTTTAGCATTATCCAATCACCAACATGATGGGTTGCGCATTGTATTGCTTTGCCCTGCAGAAGCCCTAAATCTAGCGGCAGGTAATGCATTACTTAAAATGCTAGAAGAGCCACCACAAAACACAATCTTTTTATTAGTTACTCATCAGCCCAAGCGCTTATTACCGACTATTATTAGTCGTTGTCAAATTATTGATATGCCGCTACCAGATGAAAAGTTAGCCTGTGATTGGTTGGTAAATCGAGGCGTTAAAGAACCTACCTCACAACTTAATTACGCTGGTGGATCACCCCTTCTGGCACTAAAGCAGGCAGAAGAGGGCAGCAGCAGTTCTTGGCAAAGCTTGGCACAAAGCTTATCGTTGGGTGCTAAGTTAAATCCTTTTGTATCAGCCCCAGTATTTTTAAGTGCTAGCCTATCTTCGAATATGTTTTTTTCGCTGACTGCAATACAGAAATGGTGCTGTGACTTATTAAGCTATAAATTGGCGCATCAAGTACGCTATCACACTCAGTATACTAGTGCTTTGCAAGATTTAAGCAAAAGCGTAAACTTGAGTTTATTATTGGATTTTAATACCAAACTAATAGATGCACAGAAAATGGCGAATCATCCATTAAACAATGAGTTACAGTTGGAAAATATCTTGCTGCGTTATACTCAGATTTTTGACGTAAAAACGATCAAATAAATAATATCAAATGAATTTAAAAGTAGACCAACAATGAGTTTAGATCCAGTTTCAGAGCAAGGTAAAGTCTCCACCAAGCCTGGCGTACTGTCGTTAGCGATTAAAGAAAGAGCTGCATTGTATGGGGCTTATATGCCCTTCATTAAAGGCGGTGGCTTATTTATACCGACAACAAAGCCTTTCAAAGTTGGTGAAGAGGTTTTTATGTTGCTAAGTTTGGTTGATGATCCAGTTAAACTTAAAGTAGTTGGCCATGTGGTTTGGGTGATGTATGTCGCACAAAACAACCGTCCACAAGGTATTGGTGTTCAGTTTAGTGAAAAAGATGGCGGCATTGAAGTTAGAAACAAAATTGAGAATATTCTTGCTGGTACATTAAAAGCTTCACGTCCCACACATACTATGTAACTTGCCCTTTATGAAGTTGTTTTAGATTAATTATCGCACTCAATAAGTTGCTAGAAAATGTTAATAGATTCCCATTGTCACCTTAATCTTGCTGAATTCTCAGGTCAGATGCCTGCTCTTAGGCAAGCAATGGCTGATAGTCAAGTTACTCATGCACTTTGTGTTTCAGTAACTTTGGAGAAATTTCCAGAAGTACTAGCTATCGCTGAAGCATATGATAACTTTTATGCTTCTGTCGGTGTGCATCCTGACTATGAAAGAAAATCAGAGGAGGGTGATGATCTTGAAGAGCCTACAGTAGAACGTTTAGTGCAACTTGCAGATAACCCAAAAATTATCGCTATTGGTGAGACAGGGCTTGATTATTTCAGGCTGACCGGCGATTTAGAGTGGCAACGTGAACGTTTTCGTACACATATTCGTGCAGCTATAAAAACTGGTAAGCCTTTGATTATTCATACACGCAATGCCTCATTAGATACTGTCCGTATTATGCGTGAGGAAAATGCACAACTTGTTGGCGGTGTGATGCATTGCTTTACTGAAAGTTTGGAAGTGGCTAAACAAGCAATTGAGTTGGGCTTTTATATCTCTTTTTCTGGCATAGTTACCTTTAAAAATGCACTGGAATTAAAAGAAGTCGCAAAAAAGATTCCATTGAATAAAATGCTTATTGAAACAGACTCTCCTTACCTTGCACCAATTCCATTCCGCGGTAAAACGAATCAGCCAGCTTACGTTTTCCATGTAGCTGAAGAAATTGCCAAATTGCGTGATATTCGTGTTGAAGAAGTAGGGCGCGCAACAACAGAAAATTTCTTTAATATTTTTAAACAAGCAGCTATTCTTAATCAGGCAATGCTATGCAATTAACTATGTTGGGTGTTGGCTCTAGCGCTGGCACACCTGCAGTTGGTTGCAATTGCAATACGTGTACATCAACTAATCCACATAATAAACGAACTCGCTGCTCTAGTGTTATTATGCTAGATAGCGGTGAGGTAATTCTGATCGATACAGGCCCAGACTTACGTATACAGGCCTTAAGAGAAGGGCTTACGCGTGTAGATGCTGTGCTATATACACATAGCCATGCTGACCATTTACATGGCATTGATGATTTACGTGCTTTCTGCCAGCTACAACGCAAGCAAATACCTCTATATGCAAAGCAAGACGTAGTAGCGCATATATCAAATAATTTCGGCTATGCTTTACGTAAGCCTTCTGATTTCTGGGATTTACCTGTACTTAGTATCAATGAGATCAGTAAGCCTTTCGAGCTTTTTGGACAACTTGTCACACCAATACCAATAAAGCATGGTCGTAATGATATCTATGGCTACCGTATTGGCAATATTGCATATTTGACCGATGTTTCAGAGATTCCAGAAGCATCATTTGCTCTACTAAGGGGTTTAGATATACTACTATTAGATTGCTTACGTCATCAATCACATCCAACTCATGTTAATTTCGAACAAAGTACTGCCTATGCCAATCGTATAAAGGCTAAAAATACCTATATGATTCATATGACACATGAACTTGAGTTCGATGCATTGAGTCTACTACTAAGTAATAAAACACAAGTTCAACATAATGGGGCAATACATGTTGGATATGATGGGCTTAAGCTAGAGTCAAATTAAACCGTAAATAATCAGCAGTAGTTTATTGTAAATAGAATAAAATAACCCTTTTTGAAATCATGTACTAGGAACTA
>JAYVTW010000133.1:0-10399 GCA_043788445.1 Methylophilaceae bacterium | reverse complement strand
CACTAAATCAACTACTTAAAAATCCAGAGTTACAAGCAAACACTCCTGAAAATGATAACCAATTGAATCTATTCAACTAAATTGCCGGACACTACTGATTTGATATATGAAATACAAAGTAACTCAAATAAAAGAGGTTCATTTATGGCAACGTCAAGCATGGTTCACGTTAGAGTGGACAAAAAAATCAAGTAAGAGGCAGCAGAAACCTTGGCCTCTATGGGGCTATATGTATCTGACGCTGTGCGTTTTTTTCTAACGAGAGTGGTTGTGGAAAAGCAATTGCCTTTTACACTCAAAGTGCTTAATCCTGAAACACATGCAGCCATGATGGAAGCTGATGTAATTGCCAGCGAACGTAAAGCACGGTTTACAACCGCTAATGAATTATTCAATGACCTCGAAAAAAACAGTAGCAAGTAAACGTGACAGGCTGCCACGAGGATCAGATTACATCAAATCCTTTATAAAAGACTGGGGGTGGCTGTCACATTCAGGGCGCTATGTTATGAAGCGCCTGAAAGAAGTGATGTTGCTTTTAATCGCTACTGAGGCACCAGTCGATTCAGAGTGGCCAGACCATCCATTAGGTGGTAATTGGGAGGGGCATCGGGAATGTCATGTCGGTGGTGATTTCTTATTAGCCTACAAGTTAAATAGTAGTAGCAAAATATAACAAATCATCTTTGTTCGTTCTGGTACACATGGTGATTTGTTTGATTAGTGCCATCTAAAGTTACAACGTCAAATTGTTTACTGTAGTGCAAATTAGGCACTTTTGAAGCAGTATCAAGCGACCATAACGCCGACGATAGCGTATCTTAAACTCATTTTAAAGGCAGAAAAATACAAGTTAATACCGATTCAAATTAGCGCGAATAATATCGCAGTAAAAAATCGCATAATTTAAATGGAGTATACTTAAAATTAAATCAATAGGCTAAACTAATACAATGATAAATTCTTCATATAGTAATATTGAGTCGCGCGTTCAAACATTGAGATTATGCTGGGATAATTATTTGCAGCAAGGTAACTTAAACCAATTTGTTGAATTTACTATCGCGATTAATTGCCTAGCAGACTGTTTAAATATACTGCGATTACCTGGATTGATTAGGTTATCCGAAGCATTAGAAAACATAGCCATTTCACATATGGACAGTCAATCTGTTCATCCCATTTCAAGTGTAAACCAACGCGACATTCATCACAAAATTGATGCATTAGTTGAGGCGATGGCTTCTTTAAATCCGCAAGTTGCAGATAACCGCGTAAAACAGAAAAGTAGTAAAGCATCGCTACCCACTAATTCAACTAACCAAATGACTGAACTATTTGTAAAACAAACGACCCATCAAAGCCCAAACTCTATCGAAACTCCCATAGATAATTACTACGAGAACTTGATGACTTCGCGTTTAGTTTGGATAATTGCCGCTCCTAACCAACTAGAGTTAGCAAATGCTATTTGCCAACAATTGGGATTTTTTGGATTTAATGCGGCCCTAAAAAACTGGAATGAAGCGATATATGACAAAGTAATGCCATTAGCTGTTCTTTTTATCCCTGTGGACCCTTTTATTAGCACATCAGATGACTTTGATTGCATTAGCCGCATCAGAAATAACTGCCCCACTAGTCAATTGATTTACTTATCCAAGCAAGAGCGTATTGAACCAATGGTGGCTTTAAATAGGGCTGGTATTGATATTTCGCTAACTGCCGAAAACCAAATAAATGATGTGTTGAATTGTTTGCTGGACCTAATCAAAATTAATGATAAGCATACAAGTCGTGTACTTATTGTGGAGGACTCTAGAACAGCGATTGTGGTTATTACACGTAGCTTAGAAGAAAGGGGTATTGATACACTTGCAATTTCTGACGCCGGAGACTTACTCGAATCACTCAAGTCATATCAACCAGATTTGATTTTAATGGACATGCACATGCCACGCTTTAACGGCGTTGAGGCAACACGGGTACTACGTCAAATACCACGCTATAATGCAATTCCAATTGTATATTTATCAGCTGACTCTGAAATAAGCATGCAAGTAGAGGCATTGCGTTTAGGTGGAGATCAATTTTTAATAAAACCGTTTAATCCAGTATTATTAGCAGCTATTATACAAAGTAAAATTGAGCGTTCCAATGAAACCCAGCGAAGTAGCATTTTGGATGGCTTAACCGGTTTACTAAATCACGCAGCAAGTAAAGATAAGCTTAATCGTTTGACAGAAAACTTGAGTTGTAGCAAAGCTAACTTAACAACCTTATCAGTGATAATGATTGACATTGATCACTTTAAATTGATTAATGATACTTATGGTCACCCCGTAGGTGACGAAGTCATAAGGCATATGGCTTGGTTGTTAAGGGGGCGTCTACGAACGCAAGATATGATTGGTCGTTATGGCGGCGAGGAGTTTTTAATTGCAATGCCTGATGTTGATGCTATTCAAGCTTTAGCCATTACCAACCGTATACGTGAAGCATTTTCTAGCCTGCCACACCTGCATGCAAATGGTATGTTGCTTGCCTCTTTTAGCGCTGGAATAGCTACCTACCATAAGGGGGCTGATGGTCTTAGTTTAATTGAAGCTGCTGATAACGCTTTACTTGAAGCAAAGCAGCTAGGACGTAATCGCGTAATACAGGCTAATCAGAATAAGATTGAGGGGCAACATATCCATGAATAATATTCGATATACAGTTCTCATTACAGGTGCTAATCGTGGCCTAGGTTTAGAGTTTACCAAACAATATGCAGCCGATGGTTGGCAGGTCATTGCCTGCTGTCGCGAGCCAAAATCTGCTGCTGCACTCAATACATTGAAAAATACATACCCAAAAAATATAGTGGTTTATGCCTTAGATGTCGCTAATTTTGGCCAAATTGATAAACTTGCAGAACTATTAACGGGCAAAAAAATTGATATTTTGCTCAACAATGCGGGCATTTATCCTGAAAGCGCCTCATTGGATATGAATTATGAAGATTGGATGCAAGCATTTAAAGTGAACACCATGGGGCCTTACAAAATAGTAGAGGCTTTTATCAAAAATGTTGCTGCGAGCGAACTTAAAAAAATCGTTTTAATCAGCAGTAAGATGGGTAGCCTTTCTGATAACCACATTGGTGGCAGTAATATTTACCGTACCAGCAAAGCTGCGGCTAACATGATGATGAAAAGCTTGAGTTTAGATTTAAAAGAACAAGGTATTGCCTGTGGCATACTACATCCGGGATGGGTACAAACAGATATGGGTGGCCCGAATGGTTTAATTAATACGCAACAAAGCATTAGCGGATTAAGACAAGTGATTGCCGAATTAAACCTGAATAATTGTGGACGATTTATTGCTTATGATGGCAAAGAGATTGCTTGGTAAATTTTAAGTGCACAACTCTATTCGTAACAACTAGGTCTTAAACGGCACGCGCTCTTCTAACTCCGACACATATTGCACCATACCGGTAGTTTCTCTCGTTAAAAAATCTTGAATTGCATGTGCGAAATCAGGGTTCATGATTTTGTGGTATGAACACGTTGGGCGAGGCTTGAAGCCACGTGCTAGTTTATGTTCACCTTGGGCACCACCTTCAAAAAACTGTATTTTTTGTTCTATACAAAATTCTTGCGCTTGGTAATAGCAAAGCTCAAAATGTAACCCTGATACAAACTGGGTTGCACCCCAATAACGACCATATAACGTATTTTGATTAAAAATACTCAAGGTGCTAGCGATAGGTACGCCATTTAATTCTGCAATAATCAGCAATAAATTTTGTGGCATTTTTTGTATAATAAGGCTAAAGAATTCGCGCGTTAAGTAAGGGCTAGAGCGATGCTCTGCGTAAGTGTTGTAATAGCAAGCATAGAAAAAATCTAAGTTTTCTGGCGTAATAGTATTACCTTGCAAGCGCTTGCTGACAACACCAGATGCTTGTATTTTCTTGCGCTCCTGATGAATTTTTTTGCGTTTATCATGCGTAAGTGTAGTCAAAAAATGTTCGAAATTAGTAAAGTTTTCATTCTCCCACCTAAATTGCACCCCATGACGCACCATCCAATTAGCTGCTTGTAATCGGTTGGATGAATCGGTATCAGGAAACAATACATGCGCAGAGGATAATCCATGATGTTGTATCACTTGCTCTAAAGCACCTAGCAACATATTTTGTACTTTTGGAGTTTTTGCGAGCAATCTAGCGCTGGTAATCGGCGAAAATGGGATTGCTGACAGCAGCTTTGGGTAATAGCGATGACCAGAACGTTCAAAAGCATCTGCCCACGCCCAATCAAATACATATTCACCATATGAGTGAGTTTTGAGATACAGCGGCATAGCCCCTAATAACTGCTCACCATCACGCACCACTAAAGGCTGTGGCACCCAACCTGTGCCCACTCCTACGCAATGAGCCTGTTCTAAACTAGACAAAAAAGCATGAGTGAGCAATGGGGTACCATCAGTTAGTGCATCCCATTGGTTAGGTTTAACTTCATGGATACTATTAATGATTTCTATGGTGATTGACATAACATCATGCTGAAGAGTATTAATAAAAAAATCAATTAGCAACTACAAAAAATATAGTAGTGTAAATATGTTCAGTATGATTTTTGGTGATTTTGGTGTTGCAAGATTACAAATTGCGCTTACGATTTGTGTTGTCAGCCTGTTTACTCTTTCGTTTGTATGATGCTTTAGGAATTTCTTGCTCACGTGCTTTATCAGCCTCCATCTTCGCTTCAATGGCACGATCACGCTCTAAAATACGCGCTTGCGCTTCCTCTAGTTCATCTAATGAAATGAGCCCATCATCATTGGTATCAACTTGGTTGAAATGCCGCGCAACCTGTGGCAAACACTCGGTGGTTTCGTTACGGTCAATCGTATTGTCCGAGTCTTTATCACAAGCCGAGAAGCGGGCTTTAACACTTTCGCGCATTTCTCGTCGGCGCAACTCAATTTGATGATGCTCAGGATCCGTTGATTTTGAATAATCAGAAAGAGATTTACGCAAGCGCACTCGATCTTCAGGACTAAAATTATGTCCTAAGGTTTGCTCTAAAGCTTCTTCACTATCTTTTTCAACCGGGCTTTTATCAGTTGCTGATTTATCAAACGATTGTCTGAAAGGTTCTTCAGGGTAGGAGTTTTTACCACCAGCAAACGCAGGCGACAATAAGGCAACGCCAATAATTAGCGCTAAAGCATTATGTGGATTAGATAAACTGCGATATAAAGCTATCATCAAACTTTTTCTAAGCCCATAAATTTAATCATCGGAAAATTGCTATCATGAATTAACTTTGTAAACCAAATGTTTCATCAGTTCCTGTAATTGTAAAAAATTGTAAAAATACATCACGAATTGCTAATTTAATTGGTACTTAATCTCACTTTATTACAAAAAAGCTTTTCAACTTTGATTATTCATTACAAAATAGAGCTATGTTAGAAAATGCCAAAAAAATATTAATGGTTGATGATGACTTGCGCATGCGTGAGTTGTTACAACGCTACCTAACTGAACAAGGTTTTTCTATAAAAACCGTGTCAGATGCCAAAGAAATGGCATTATCATTAGAAAGTGATCCAGTAGATTTAGTTATCTTAGACCTGATGCTACCAGGAGAAGATGGTCTTGCTATCTGCCGTAGGTTACGTGGTGAAGGGATGACGACACCCATCATCATGCTCACAGCCCGAGGTGATGAAGTTGACAGAATTATCGGTTTAGAAATGGGAGCAGATGACTATCTGCCAAAACCATTCAACCCGCGTGAGTTACTGGCCCGTATTAATGCGGTGTTACGACGCCATGAACATTCACCAAATGCATCCAATGAGAACGGATCTACCTTTAGTTTTGGTGAGTTTGTGTTTGACTCCGCAAGTAGAAGCTTGATACGAAACGGCATGAATATCACCATTACCAGCGGCGAATTTGCGCTACTTAAGGTATTCACCGAACATCCACGCCAACCTCTTTCTCGTGATAGATTAATGCAACTAGCTCGCGGTCGCGAGTTAGACGTTTTTGACCGTAGTATTGACGTGCAAGTCTCTCGCTTGCGTCGCTTAATTGAGCCAGACCCAGCGCATCCTCGCTACCTACAAACGATGTGGGGCTTTGGCTATGTGTTTATTCCTGACGGCGAAGCTACTAATTAATTGCACAAATTTACTCATTCAATGTACGTGGTGACTAACCAGATATTCAAATAGTCAGTTATCACAACGATAAACAAAGCCACACTGTGCACAAATTTCTACCTCGTTCGCTACTTGCAAGGCTGATGATACTTATCGCATTTTTACTGGCGATTAGCCAATATGCCTCACTTAAAGTTTTTGATTATTTTGACCGCGTGCCGCGCGCTACCACCGCGGCTTTGCAAGCTGTAACCGTGGTCAACTACACCCGCGCTTCACTTATTGCCTCTGATGAAAGTCGCCGCACTGCTTTGCTTTCAGAGCTTTCAGGTCGTGAAGGTGTCCGCGTTTACCCAGCCGATTTTTTAGAGGATATTGAGCCGCTTCCTAATGATCCATTTATTCAATTGGTTGCAGAAAAAATCCGTGAGCGCTTAGGCATAGAAACTATTATCACCGTCAATCACTATGGCATTCCTGGCCTTTGGGTTAGCTTTAATGTCGACCAAGATGACTTTTGGGTAGTGATTCCGCGCATTCAGGTGGATCGCCCTTTTCCATGGCACTGGCTAGGCTGGGGGGCGATTGTATTATTACTGTCGCTAGTAGGTGCTTACATCATCGCAGCCCGCATTAATCGACCACTTAGCTTACTTATACACGCCGCAGATCTTTTACGTAATGGTGAACCAGCACCATTATTGCCTATAGATAGTTTGGATGATCTTAGCGAAGTAAGCCGTACCTTTAATGATATGGCTGAATCGTTAGCGCGTTTAGATAGTGAGCGTACCTTGTTGCTAGCTGGTGTTTCGCATGATATACGCACACCACTGGCTAGATTACGCTTAGCGGTAGAAATGCTGCCAGATGATGCCTGCATTAGCTTAAAAGCTGGCATGATAGAAGACATATCCGATATGGATAACATCATTCATCAATTCTTAGATTTTGTGCGTGGTGTTGAAGGCGAGCCAACTCAGATGGTGGATGTCAATACGCTGTTAATTTCACTTGCTGAGCGGCAAAGCCGTGCTGGACACGAACTTAAGCTACAATTAGCGCCGACTTACTTTATTCCATTACGCCCACTTGCGATGCAGCGCCTGCTGGACAACCTGGTGGGGAATGCTTATAAATATGGCAAAGGCGAAGTGGAAGTGATTAACAAAATCACTGTTGATAAAATTGTCATCAGCGTTATGGACAATGGTCCAGGCGTACCCCCACAACATGCAGAGCGCTTACTGCGTCCATTTGAACGCATGGATAGCGCTCGGAATGCTAGCGAGGGTGGTAGCGGTTTAGGGCTAGCTGTTGCAAGCCGTATTGCCAAGTTACACCAGGGACATTTAGAGCTAATCAATCGCCCAGAAGGAGGGCTGGAGGCGCGCCTAACTTTACCCATTAAGAATTAAGTCTAGGCATTGTAAATGTGGCTTAATTATTCGCTTGTGGTTCAAACCACGCGAGTTTTTCACGCAACTTGACCACTTCTCCAATAATTGTCAGGCATGGTGCTTTTATTTTTGCCTCTGCCACTTTGTCAGCTAAATCTAATACAGTAGCAGTAACAACGCGTTGCCTATTCGTTGTGCCTTGCTGCACCACAGCAGCGGGCATATCTGGCGATACGCCATGTGCAATCAACTGTTTGCAAATTTCTGCTATACCAACCAGCCCCATATAAATGACCACGGTTTGCTTAGGTCGCGCCATCGCACTCCAATCTAAATCTAAAGTACCATTTTTTAAATGTCCAGTAATGAATAAGCAACTTTGTGAGTAATCACGATGCGTCAGTGGAATACCGGCATAGCTTGAAACGCCATTGGCTGCAGTAATACCAGGTACCACTTGAAATGGGACACCATTTTCCATCAGTGTTTCAATTTCTTCTCCACCGCGACCAAAAATAAATGGGTCGCCACCTTTAAGGCGCAATACACGTTTGCCTTCAAGCGCGAGCCTAGCCAAAAGCAAGTTGATTTGTTCTTGTGGCATGGTGTGTTGATCACGTGCCTTACCTACATAAATGAGCTCGGCATCGCGTCTTACTAGCTCCATCACTTCTGGGCTAACCAATTTATCGTAAACACAGATATCGCATTGTTGCATTAAGCGTAATGCTCTAATTGTCAGCAAATCTGGGTCTCCCGGGCCAGCGCCAACCAAGTAGACTTCACCGTGATGTTGAATATCAGTTTTATTATTTAATAGATTTGTTAATAGCTGGCGGGCTGCGGACTCTTGACCAGCTAAAATACGCTCAACTACCGGGCCTTCTAATACTTCTTCCCAAAAAATACGACGTTCTTGTGTGGTGCTAAATTTTGCCTTGACTGCTTCTCTAAATTCACCTGCCACTGTGGCAATACGGCCATAAGTTGCGGGTAACATGGTCTCGATTTTAGTACGGATATAACGCGCCAGTACTGGGGCATTACCTTCACTGGATATTGCAATTACAATTGGGGACCTATCCACTATTGATGCCATAGTGAAGCTACATAATGCGGGAGCATCTACCACATTGACTGGAATATTTCTTTTTTTAGCTTCAACTGAGACCATTTCATTCACCGCAAAATTATCAGTTGCCGCTATTACAATCACTGCATCGTTTAACTGCTCTGGAGAAAAATGCGCATTTAGATACACCAATTTATGATTATCTACTAGTTGTTGTAGCTCATGACAAAGCTCAGGCGACACAAGCACTATCTGAGCTTGAGCTTTTAGCAACATGGTGACTTTGCGCATAGCAACATCACCGCCGCCAATCACCACAGATAAACGTTGTTTTAAATCAATAAAAATAGGAAGTGCTTGCATAAATAATTAACCAAATACTATCAATGTATTTTAACCTGCAATACTAATTAATTTAGCATTTAAACAGCCCCTGCGTTAAAATCATGATTTAGCACACACTTACTCAACCAATTGAACACCGTCAATAAAACTAAAACAAAAAAAGTTTTTATCAAAACATTCGGTTGCCAAATGAATGAATATGACTCATCACGCATGGCAGACATGCTTTTAATGTCTGATGGCATGGTTGAAACCGACTCTCCGGAAGATGCAGATGTAATTTTGCTTAACACTTGCTCTGTGCGCGAGAAAGCAGAAGAAAAAGTATTTAGCCATCTTGGGCGATTTATACCATTAAAAAAAGCCAATCCTAATCTAATCATTGGTGTTGGTGGCTGCGTTGCGAGCCAAGAAGGCATACACATTATTGAACGCGCACCTTATGTGGATGTGGTATTTGGTCCGCAAACCATGCATCGTTTACCAGATTTGATTAACGCTAAACGGGATACTGGCAAATCACAGGTTGATATTAGCTTTCCTGAAATAGAAAAATTTGATCATTTGCCACCTCCCCGCGTAGCAGGGGCTTCGGCGTTTTTATCAATTATGGAAGGTTGCAGCAAATACTGTAGCTTTTGTGTAGTACCCTACACACGTGGTGAAGAGGTCTCCCGCCCTTTTGAAAACATACTGACCGAAGCCATACAACTTGCGGAACAAGGCATCAAAGAAATCACGCTACTTGGTCAAAACGTAAACTCTTATCGCCATGAATATGAGAGCCAAGATGGTCAATTACAACAGGCTGATTTAGCATTACTTATCGAGTACATTGCAGAGATTCCACAGATTGAGCGTATACGCTTCACTACTAGCCACCCAAATGAAATGAGTCAATCGTTGATTGATTGTTTTGCTAATACTCCAAAGTTAGCTGCTCAATTACACTTACCAGTACAAGCCGGCAGTGACCGCATACTCATGGCTATGAAGCGCAACTACACGGCGCTACAATACAAATCGATTATTCGTAAGCTCCGCGCCGCTAACCCCAATCTGACATTTACGTCCGACTTTATTATCGGATTCCCTGGCGAAACTGAAGCAGATTTTGAAGCAACTGCAAAATTAATGACCGAAGTCGGCTTTGATAATAGTTTCAGTTTTTTATATAGCCCGCGCCCAGGCACCCCAGCGGCCTTTTTAAAGGATGACACTTCTCAAGAAGTAAAATTAGCGCGCTTAAACAAATTACAAGCTATTAATGAGGCCAGTGGTAAAGCTATTTCAGAAGCGATGCTAGGTAGCGTACAGCGCGTATTAATTGAAGGCGTATCGTGGAAAAACAGCAACTTACTCGCGGGAAAGACTGACAATAACCGCGTCGTGGATATCGTAGGCAATT
>JAYVTW010000132.1:0-5111 GCA_043788445.1 Methylophilaceae bacterium | reverse complement strand
AAATTGTGGGGAATTGGGTGCAACTGTGGATTGGGGTTATTTTTTAATTCGCGCAGAATATCAAAAAATCCGTTGTTGCTACTGGGCATGGTGCCTATTGGACCGCTAGATTTTTTCGTTTGCGCTTTGACTTGATTTGAACCTCTAAGTTTAATAACTGCACCTTCTCTGGTTATTGCTACCTTTTCTTTGGGTGATGCAACAAATTGAACTCCGATAGATTTGGTTCGATCTATCCACACCACTTTGCATAGCGATTGCAAAGTAGTGAATTGTTCAGAGTTTTCTAATACAAAGCCTTGGAGTAGGAAAGGGCTATCAAGCCAAGGTATATCTAGCTCGGTAATAAACATACCCATGGCTATGTCTTTCGTTTTTATTTGTTCTTTTTTTATATTAGCCATGATTAGAATAAAATAGATTTTCTTGACTGATTATAATCAAATTCACTCATTAAAAGAATATTAGTGATAAATTTACAGTATGCCTTGATTGTTGCGAGAGTATTTAAAAACTCAAATATTAACGAGTTGATTATAGGTAGGGTTGCTTGATAGTCGATTCTACATAAAGTGTTTGGTAGCTAGTTAATCTTTCTTTAGCTATAGTAGATTCAACAGCTTGAATAATCGCACAATCTGGTTCTTGCATATGGCGGCAATTATTAAAGCGGCATTTGCCTAGATATGGTCTAAATTCAATAAACGCATGCTCAAGCTCTTCAACACTTAAATGATGTAATCCAAATTCTTGCAAACCAGGCGAGTCAATTAATTGACTAGTACTATCCAGATGATATAAGTGTGCTGCTGTAGTCGTGTGTTTGCCACTATCAAGCACATCACTTACTTCACGAGTTCGCACATTCTCATTAGGTAAAAGAGCATTTACAATGGTTGATTTGCCCATGCCAGACTGCCCGACCAGCACGCTAGAATGCCCTGCCAAATGTTCACGTAGTGGTGAAATATTATCTTTAGCAGATAAGGGTAATACTGCATAACCCAACTTATTATATAGATGAAGCTTCGATAAGGCATCGCTATTATCTATTAAGTCATATTTGTTTAGTACGATGAGCGCTTTGATATTGGCAGCTTCTGCAGCAATCAAACAACGATTAAGTAAAGCCTCATAAAAGCTTGGTTGAGTCGCTAAAACAATTACTACTTGTGTGACATTCGATGCAAGCATTTTGCTTTTGAACGCATTACTACGATATAGTAATGTCTTACGTGGAAGGCTAGCCTCAACGACACCTTCAGTAGCGTCCGTGAGTTTTATCCGCACACGGTCTCCACATGCTAAATCAGTTTTTTTACCACGAGTAACACAGCTAATATTACGTTTGGTGCTCACTCTGGATATATCTGTTTGGGGTATTTCTACTTCGTAGCGTTTTCCATATGCGGCAACAACTAAGCCTTCAAATTGACCATCTAAAAGTGGTTTCAATTATTCGCTAAACTTGTAATAAGTGTTATTAAGGTATGCGGCAACATTAAGCTCATCATCTTCAAACCACTTTAGGCTAAGCATGGTACTACAGTTACGAATTTGAGTAACCAGACCTTTAGACGTTTTTACTTTGTGATATTCGCGTGTATAAATAGCCGAGCCATCACCACCAAAGTTCTCAGCATGGCAATTAATGCAATTTTT
Organism: Methylophilaceae bacterium; assembly: GCA_043788445.1. GTDB lineage: Bacteria > Pseudomonadota > Gammaproteobacteria > Burkholderiales > Methylophilaceae > JACMMS01. Next base: position 3,449 of record JAYVTW010000132.1, on the reverse strand, counting down.
ATCTACCAATGCTTTACCTGCAGTCGCATCTGCTTTTGCAAAAGGGTCTGCGCCAGCATTTTCCATATAGATAAGACTTATTAATAAAATACAAATAAACAATGAAATTTTCATGGTGTTAGCTCTAACTGTCTAATGAATACCAGTATACGTCGCTAATTTAGAAATCCTAATACTTGCAGGTGGATGCGAGTCATAAAAAGCCGAGTGTAGTGGGTCTGGTGTAAGTGTCGACGCATTATCACGGTAAAGTTTTACTAAAGCGGCTACTAAATCATTGGCGTTAGCATTTTTTGCAGCATAAGCATCAGCTTCAAATTCATTTTTACGAGAGTAGCTAGCCATGATAGGGCGCATTATAAACAAGAATACTGGAGATACTAATAAAAATAACACAAGCGCCATGTAATTGCTTTGTTGTGTAACTCCTAAACTTGTATAAAACCAATCTTGTTTGATTAGCCAGCCGAGTAATGCTAGGCCTAAAAAACTAACTAAAAACATCATTGCGATACGTTTAATCACATGGTGATGTTTAAAGTGGCCTAATTCATGCGCTAATACTGCTTCAATTTCATCGGTGTTTAAGCGATCTAATAGTGTATCAAAAAATACTACACGTTTAGATGAGCCAAAGCCTGTAAAGTAGGCATTGCCGTGGCTGCTACGTTTAGAGCCATCCATGATAAACAGACCTTGCGATTTAAAGCCACATCTTGTTAGCAACGCCTCAATTCTTGATTTTAGTGTGTCATCAGTAAGTGGTGAAAATTTATTAAATATCGGCGCAATAAAGGTTGGGTATACCGCAAGCATTAACAAATTGAAAACACTCCAAACTAACCATAGATAGAACCACCAATAACCGCCAGCGCCTTGCATCAACCATAATGCAGCAAATAACATAGGAGCACCTAGCACTATGCCGACAATACTTTGTTTAACTAGGTCGGTAAAAAACATAATTGGCGTCATTTTGTTAAAACCATATTTTTCATCTATAACAAATGATTTGTAATAATCAAACGGCAAATCTATTAAGCTACTTAACAGCAGGGCACTGCAAATAACTAATGCACCACGTATAATTTCTTGTGAAGGTAAAATATTGCGCCATATATCATCTATTAATTGCAGGCCGCCACCAAGCGTTAAGAGTAGTAATAAAATTGCTTGTACGCAAACCTCAGCAATCATCAATTTAGTTTTTTCTGCTGAGTAATCTGCAGCTTTTTGATGCGCATCAAGAGCAATAGTTGTTACAAATGCTGCTGGTACCTCGTTACGGTGAGCTTGTATGTAATTGATGTGGCGGCGACCCAGCCAAAGGCGAGTAATGGTGCTAAAGACAAGCAAGCTAAGAAAAACTAGGGTGAATGGTGTTGTCATAGATGATAAACTTCAAGTTAATTTCAGTTAATATATGTTTATATTGAAGCATTTAACAAACAATAGTTCAATACAGCCTTGGATAAGAATTTATAAATCACGCATTTTTACACTATTTTAATGGAAATCATGATGGTAGCTACAAATATTAAAAGTAATAACGACAATTTAATCTGGTTAGATATGGAAATGAGTGGCTTGTTGCCAGATTCAGATCGTATTTTAGAGCTTGCAGTGGTGGTAACCGACCCTGATTTGAATGTGTTGGGTGAATCTCCAGTATTCGTCATACATCAACCAGATAGCGTATTAGATGGAATGGATAATTGGAATAAAGGCGCACACGGACGTTCTGGTTTAATAGATAAAGTAAAAGCTTCAATCCTAAGTGAAGCTGATGTGACTGTTCAGATGTTGGAATTTTTAAAACCTTTTGTTGGTTCTGGTAAGTCACCAATGTGTGGAAACTCTATCTGCCAAGATAGAAGGTTTATGGCGCGTTATATGCCAGATTTAGAATCATTTTTTCATTACCGTAATTTGGATGTCAGTGTATTTAAAGAATTAGCTAGACGTTGGAAACCTGAAATTTACTCAGGTTTTAAAAAAGCTAGTAAGCATGAAGCGTTAGCCGATATTTATGAGTCTATTGATGAATTAAAGTATTACCGTGAGCATTTTATTGTGAAATAGCATGAGATTTATTTATGTATTAACTAGATAAGTTCAGGCTAAAAAAATGGGGTGCCTATTAAATAAGACACCCCTAAGGAGGAGAAATCAGCTTTGGAGAAGCTAATTATATAAAAGCATGTATTGTGCCAATATTTAATAGCAAGCTGATGTTTTTGTCTATTTCAATGAATAGTGCATTTTTAGCTAGACAATATTTTTGTGTATAAATCTAGATATGCCTGTGCACTATGCTTCCAGCTTATATCAACGTTCATTGCATTACGTTGAATTCGACGCCAAATTTTAGCATCACTGTAGTAGTTTAAAGCACGAAAAAATGAGTCTTCAAGGGCCTGAGCGCTCACTTCCTCCATGGTGAACCCTGTTGCCGTATTGTTAGATAATGTGATGGCATTACTATCTGTCACTGAATCAGCAAGCCCGCCTGTTTGTGTGACTATAGGAGGTGTGCCGTAGCGCAAGCCGTATAATTGATTAAGGCCGCAAGGCTCAAAGCGTGATGGCATAATAAACATATCTACACCGGCCATTATTTGGTGAGACAAAGGTTCGTTGTAACCAATAGTGACTGCCACTCGCGCTGGATTGAGCTCTGCAAGAGCTTTAAAGCTATTTTCTAATGTGGTTTCACCACTACCTAAAACAACAATTTGGCAACCTTGTTTAATTAGGTTAGGTGCAATTTCTAATAGTAAATCTAAACCTTTTTGATAAGTTAGACGACTTACTACGCCCAATAGTGGTGCATTTGCATCAATTTGTAGCTGAAATTGTTTTTGCAAAGATTCTTTTACAGCTTTTTTACCAGCAATACGTGTGCCGCTATAGTTTTTGATCAGATGCGGATCTGTTGCTGGATTCCATTCATTAACATCAATACCATTTAAAATCCCATGAATTTCATGACCGCGTAAATCTAATAGGCCTTGCATACCAAACCCGTATTCTGCAGTTTGGATTTCTCGTGCGTAAGTGGGGCTAACTGTACTCAAGGTATCTGCATAAAAAACACCTCCCTTTAAAAAGGATAACTGACCATAAAATTCCAGCCCATTAATCTGAAAGCTTGAGCGTGGTAGAGATAGCTTTTCTACCATGCTAGCATCATAACAACCTTGAAAGGCCAAGTTATGCACACTGAACACTGATTTTGCAGGTGATGGGTAGGATAATTTCATGTAAGCAGGTGTTAAACCTGACTGCCAGTCGTTACAGTGCACAATGTCTGGAAGCCAGTTTTTTAGTGGGCTGTTGCTATCGCTTAGTATTGCCGCCACTTTAGACAAAACACCAAAGCGTATTGGGTTATCTTCCCAGTCAAAGCCTGTAGAGTTGATATAGGGGCCACCATCACGCTCATAAAG
>JAYVTW010000131.1:0-2667 GCA_043788445.1 Methylophilaceae bacterium | reverse complement strand
ATTACATTCACCTTGAAACGGATCACTACAACTGTAGCAATAGCGGTAAGCGCAATAGAGAACCAATCTACTCGACCAGTCAAACCTAACGGCCAGAATACATGATAAGCAAAGAATAATGCCAGATTGAATATCACACCAACCACTGCTGCGGTGATTGCACTTAATGGTGCAGTAAACTTAAGGTTGCCATGCGTAGTTTCAATGAATGGACCGCCCATAAAAATAAACACGAAACTAGGTAGGAATGTGAAGAACGTCACAATTACGGCTGCAACTAAAGCCGAAGCAAATATTGCATCAGGGCCGAACACTTGAGTTACCCAGCCTCCAACAAATCCAACAAATGTCACCACCATAATCAATGGACCAGGCGTAGTTTCTCCAAGTGCTAAACCATCAATCATCTGCGTAGGGGTTAACCAATGATAGTGTTCTACCGCACCTTGATAAACATAGGGTAAAACAGCATAAGCTCCGCCAAACGTAAGTAACGCTGCTTTAGTAAAAAACCAGCCCATTTGTGTAAATGCGGCATCCCAACCATAGGCTAGAATCAGTCCAACCATGACTAACAACCAAATTACAAAACCAACAATGGCAATGCTTGCCATCTTCTTCCAACTAAAATAAGCATGTGCAGGTGTTGGGGTATCATCGTCAATTAAAGCACGACCAAAACTTTTATCGGTCGCAGCATGCCCACCACCGACCTTGAAATACTGCGGCGCAATACGACCACCAAAATGTCCAATCAAGCCTGCGACTAATACAATCAGTGGAAACGGTAATTTAAGGGCAAATATAGCTATAAATGCCAAGGCTGCAACAGACCACAGAACATGATTTTTGAGTGCTCTTGAACCAATACGATAGGCTGCAAATAGTACGATAGCCACCACAGCAGGCTTGATGCCGTAAAGAGCTCCAGCAACTGCAGGTACCGACCCATAAGCCATGTATACCCATGCTAGTCCGCTTAAAATGAAGAATGAAGGGAGTACGAATAAGACGCCAGCAATAATACCACCCCAAGTACGATGCATGAGCCAGCCAATATAGGTAGCTAATTGCTGGGCTTCAGGACCAGGTAAGACCATACAGTAGTTAAGTGCATGCAGGAATCGTTTCTCTGAAATCCAGCGTTTCTTCTCGACCAAATCGTGATGCATGATAGAGATTTGACCCGCTGGACCACCAAAACTAACAAAGCCTAATTTCAGCCAATACCAAAATGCTTGTGCGAGTGAGACAGGTTCTGGAGATGATTCAGAAACTGATGATGAGTTGTTTTTATTTGTTGCGTCCATAAGCTCTCTTCTTGTGGATATTAAAGCCCAAGATTTGAGCAGACCTTGGACACTGGGTGCCTTGAACCGGGGAAGCTGCTGAATCCCCATAAATGCAATTATACTAATTTTTCACGTTAAATTGATAAAACTATTCTTAAGTTTTACTCAGATAGGACTAAAGTAATGTCGTAAAACTTGAATGATCAAGGGTGAATCTTGAATTACGTCATGCATGGGTAAAGCCAGTCATAAAAAAATGGCAAACCGATTGCAATACCTTTTACTGAGATTGCAATTGAAATTCTGCAACGTCAAATATGCAAATATCCAACAAGTGCGTATTCCACACCAAACTTGACACTGATTCCAGCGCAAAATGGACAGTAAAAATAGTTACGTAGCATGCGGGATAACCGTGGCATATTAATTTCAGTGCAAAAATGTACCATATCTCTTAGGGATGTGCGTGCAGAAGTGCACCACCCTAGGAGTTGATAAACTCTCGCAATTTTGCGAGGCTCACCTAGGATGATATGTTTGGAAACCATCGCCAAGATAAGGCGTCTTTATCACAAAGAAACAATATCAATTCGCGCCATCGGCTTCAAGCTGGATTTAAACTGCAGGACTGTTAAAGATTGAGTTCTATTACACCCAGCAATTTACAGGAGTTGCTGCTTTTATCGAAGAGCTAAAAGAGTATATTTGGTATTACAATCACGAAAGGATTAAGACAAATTAAAAGGACTGAGTCCTGTAGAGTACAGAAATCAGTCCTTAAGTCTAAACCCAAATTAATGTCTAACATTTGAGGGTCAGTTCATCTCTGGGAGCCTTTTATATATTGGTAGGGGATGCGAGGTTTGAACTCGCGACAAACGGATTAAGAGTTTATTTAAGTTATTGTTTTTATTGTTAATTTACCTGCCTAATCTCGCTAACTCTCGTGTGCACTTGTCGAAGCCGTCACGATCTAATTTTTTTTCGATTCTACTTTGGAGCATTGGCAGTTCAGATTTTTGTTTCCCATGAATATGCGCTACGGACCCAAACATATTTTTGGCAACATCTATCATTTATCTCAGTAATACAAATCGCATAAATGCGCTTATTTGGTCAATTTGTAATACCCGTCAACATCTCGCCCATGTATGTTAGTTATTTCTATAAAACTTAGGTTAATTTTACCAATGTTAAGTTTCAATTCCGCGATATTATTACTATGATAGTATTCAATGAATATGAATAAATATTGTCTACGTAAAGCAAATCTGACTGACATGCCATTTGTTTTTTACGAAATCTATGAAAGTAGTATTGATGGTGTTTACTCAGATAGATTTTTGATGCGACTCGGCGTAATTAAAATACTCGT
>JAYVTW010000130.1:0-2595 GCA_043788445.1 Methylophilaceae bacterium | reverse complement strand
AGGCGCACCAAACTCAGTCAGTATTATTTGGCAAACATGTTCGGCCAATGCTTCTACTAATTTAAAGCTATTTTCGTTTAGGCTTTTACGTATACGTGATACAACAGCACTGTAATCAATGGTGTCTTCTATGCTATCAGTCTGGCAGCCGCGACTATGTGGCATCCCGATATCTAAATCTAAAATGATGGTTTGCGTTAGCATGCGCTCCCAGTCTGGTACGCCAAGTTTAGTTTCCACCTTAACTTGCTCTAAAAATATGATGTCCATAATTTTCTAATCGTTATGTGAATGGTTTAGAATGCGGGTAAGTTGATTTTAAATAACTCATTACAGCTTATAACAGCGTAACTTAATTTTAGAGTATCTTTTATGACTCAGGCAGTTTTTTTCCTATTAGCTTATTTGTTGGGCTCCATATCTTTTGGTATTTTGGTCAGCCGAGCCTTTGGTTTGCCGGACCCACGCACTGTAGGTAGTGGTAATCCCGGTGCTACTAACGTATTGCGTAGTGGTAAAAAATTACCTGCAATTCTGACTTTACTGGGCGACGCTGCAAAAGGCTGGTTAGCAGTTTTTTTGGCACAGAATTATGGGCTACAAGATGGCTATATATGCTTGGTAGGTTTGGCCGCTTTTATTGGGCATCTATATCCGGTATTTTGTGGCTTTAAGGGTGGTAAAGGTGTAGCAACTGCATTAGGTGTGTTGTTGGCATTTTCGGGGTGGCTGGGTTTAAGCGTTCTTGTAATTTGGGCAGTGACATTTGCTATTTGGCGTTACTCATCACTTGCCGCATTGATAGCCGCTGCTATTGCGCCAATTTCTGCCTGGTTTTTATTGCCATACAAAGGCTATGCAGTCACTGCTTTTATTCTTGCTTTAGTGTTAGTTTGGCGCCACAAAAGTAATATCCAAAAATTGTTAGATGGCTCAGAATCAAGTTTTGGCAAGAAAAAATAGCCTTGCTTAAGGTTTTTCGAGCTCGGCAAGATCCCAGCGCGCTTTAACGCTAAAGCTGTAATTATTTGGCGTTAGGTTTGGGCTTGCTTTTAATTGCAAGTGTTTAAAACGCATCGCGCCAGCAAAGGCAATCATGGCGCCATTATCAGTACAAAACTCTAGGCGTGGGTAGTACACTTTGCACATCTTTTTTTTTGTGGCTGCATTTAAGCGTTCACGCAAGCGGCTATTAGCCCCTACGCCGCCTGAGACTATCAGGTTATCTAGCCCAGTATCATGTAAAGCGGTCATGCATTTAAGCGTTAGTATCTCGGTTACCGCTTCCTGAAACTCATAAGCGATATCAGCTTTAGTTTGTAAATCTAGTTGTTGTTCAGTGTTGCTATGCGTATTGTTTTTTGCCAATGTAAGCACTGCTGTTTTTAAACCACTAAAACTAAAATTTAAATCACCACTATTGATTAATGGACGTGGTAGCTTAAATCTTGGTTTTCCGGAAGCAGCTAATTGCGCTAATGCTGGCCCGCCCGGGTAACCCAAGCCTAAGAGCTTTGCTGTCTTATCAAAAGCTTCACCAGCGGCGTCATCCAGCGTATCGCCCAGTAATTCGTAGTCGCCTATAGCAGTTACGTGCATTAATTGCGTATGACCACCGGAAACTAACAAGGCAACAAAAGGAAATTCTGGTGGATTAGCCTCTAATAAAGGTGCTAATAAATGCCCTTCTAAATGATGCACAGCAACCGTGGGAATATTAAGCGCAAATGCTAATGATTGTGCAATGCTAGTACCCACTAATAGCGCGCCTGATAGCCCTGGCCCTTGTGTATATGCAATGCCATCAATATCTTGCAAGGTTTTACCTGCTTGTCGCAAAACAGTTTCTGTAAGGGGTAGCACCCGGCGGATATGGTCACGCGAGGCAAGCTCAGGCACAACGCCACCATATTCAGCATGCATAGCCACTTGCGAGTGTAGTGCATGGGCTAACAACCCTAATTCGGTATCGTATAATGCGATACCAGTTTCGTCACATGATGATTCAAAGCCAAGGATTAACATCAGAAATACTTAATAAAGATTGATAAAACATAATTATATGATTAAAATAGCAGACTTTTCTCAATTATCGCGCGGGTAAATAGCATGCGAGACTTGAGCATTAACCAAATTGAATAGCTAATATCTATGATGTTGGTCATTATTTTTATAAAGTGAGATTAAATGTCTAGTGTACGCGTAAAAGAGAATGAACCGTTCGACGTTGCCTTGCGCCGTTTTAAACGATTGATTGAAAAAACTGGTTTGTTAAATGACTTGCGTGCTCGCGAGTTCTACGAAAAGCCAACTTGGGAACGTAAACGTAAAGCTGCTGCTGCTGTTAAGCGTCAATATCGTCGCTTACGTAACCAAACTTTACCTGCAAAACTTTATTAAAACTAAAAGTTTGTCGCCATACGTTGTTGCGTAATTAAAAAATTATCGTTGTGTATAACACATACGCGCCTCAAATTTTTTAACCACTCGCCTAGTTTGGCTTAAACCTTTTAATTTTAAAAAGACTTATTCATGAGCTTAAAACAACAAATATCCGAAGACATGAAAACCGCGATGCGTGCAAAAGATAGCGTG
>JAYVTW010000129.1:0-14265 GCA_043788445.1 Methylophilaceae bacterium | reverse complement strand
AATGTGGGCACGCCCGACACACGCCTGCCCCATGCAAAAGGCAACTTTCCTACGCCAAGTGGCAAAGCAGAGCTTAAAACTTCAGCCGCAGCAGGCGGCAACTTTGTCGCAGGGCCATTCAGGCAATGTTACGATGGCTTTCAAGGTGGAGAACATGTCGATCCTGTACCAAGTTATGTACCATGCAAAGAGCGCCCAGAAACAAATCCTGCCTTGGCCGCAACTTACCCGCTTAATATCGTCACCCCAAAAAGTCATGGCTTTTTGAATAGTTGTTATGCTAATGAAGCGCATAAAATCAAAGGCCAAGGTGAGCAGTTTGTTTTAGTCAATCCAAAGGATGCCGCACACCGTGGCATTGAAGATGGTCAATATATCCGTGTGTTCAACGAGCGTGGTGAGTTTTATGGCGATGCACGGGTCACAGATGACACCTTACCAGGCGTGGTGGTTGCAACTTTGGGCTATTGGCGCAGTAGAAATCGTGGCGGTGGTGCTGTGAATGTCATTAGTTCTGATAGATTCATTAACTTAGGGCACGGGCCTACTCTGAGCGATAATTTAGTACAAGTAGAGCTGGGGTAAGCGATTAAATATGGGATGTCAAATAACGGACCTTCCTATATTCTTTGCTAAGTAGCTGCGCCAGCCACCTAAGTTTGATATATCAGTCGCATCTTCGGTCGCATAAGCTTCACACATAAAGCCGTTTACTTGTGAGCCATCAGCGAGCATCAGCGTGCCAAAGCCTAATGGAGCGGGGATGCAAGAAACAAAATCGCCGTAGTTTTCTATTGGTAATTGCCACACTTCCAACTCAATTGCTGTGCCATCAAAGTTCACACGCATCAGGCCTGGGCGCTCCGGTATGAAACCATTGAGTTTGTACAATTTATAATTTGGTGCGGTTTTTGTCGCTAAAACAAACTCGCCACCCAAGTTAGTTAATTGCGAGTTTAGTGGCAAACCCGACATATGAGCACCGCATACGGCAACTTTAAACATTTTTTTAATCATTATTTTTTCTCATTTATCTAAGTATGCGTTGCGCTAATGCTAACAAAGCTTCATCTTTAAAAGCTGGTGCACATATGGTCACCCCAAATGGTAAGCCATTTCTTTGGAAACCTGCTGGAATTGCCACTGCGGATAAATCTAGTAAATTCATGAAGTTTGTGTAATAACCAAGGTTACTATTAGTCTGAACGGGTTCAGCTTGCACCTCAGCAATGGTATAAATTGTGCCTGCCGTTGGCGTAAGAATAATATCCACCTCATCCCAAATCGGCTCTACAGCACGTTGTAAAGTTTTTAACTTATAGAATGCGGCATAACTGTCTGCGGCACTAAATTTTTTAGCATTTCCAATAATTTTGCTGGTCACTGGATAAATCGAATCATGATGACTTTCGAAAAAATCTTTAATGGCTGCATAGCGTTCTGCCACCCACGGGCCTTCATACAACAAGCGAGCTGCTTCTAAAAAGTTGGAGAAATCTATTTCAACTCTTCGCCCACCTATGCTTTCCAGTTGCTGAATAGCTTTAATAAATAAAGCGGGCGTTTCCGTGTTACCAAAGAAGGCTAGTTGTTCAACTTTAGGCACCCCAAAGGTAAACTCTGTTTTAAAGTGACCTGCAGCAGGTAAGGTTTTTTTCCGAGAAAATGCATCCGCTTCGTCAAAACCCTGCGCCACATTCAATACTGTTTTTGCATCGGCTACATTTAAAGCAAAAATAGAAACACAGTCTAGCGTTCGGCAAGCAGGCACCACGCCTTTGGTGCTGAGCAAGCCTAGGCTAGGTTTTAAGCCAATCAAATTATTAAACGCAGCAGGCACGCGACCAGAACCAGCCGTATCCGTGCCCAAGCTAAAACTTGCCAAACCAAGTGCAACCGATACTGCAGAACCAGCACTGGAGCCACCTGAGACATACTCTGTATTGATGCTATTTTTACCAGCGCCATAAGGTGAGCGCGTGCCCACCAGACCTGTAGCAAATTGATCGAGGTTAGTTTTACCTACCGGAATTGCACCAGCATCGATAAGCTTTTGCACAACTGTTGCAGTTTTAGCAGGCATATATTCATAGTCTGGGCAGCCAGCGGTGGTAGGAAGACCCGCTAAATCTATATTATCTTTAATGGCAAATGGGATACCGTAAAGCGGTAAGTCTTCAACATCCAACTTTGCTAATTTCTCTACATAAACCATCATTTCGGCAAGTGTTAAGCGTTTTATCCAAATATTGTGGTTATCTGCAAGGCTTACTTCTTTACTGATTTCTACATCAAGCTGCTCAACCAATTGCTTAGGGGTAAGACTACCTGAAAGATATTGCTGTTTTAAATATGAAATACTCAGGTTCAATGTAACGCTCATACACTTGCCTCTTCAATCACTAATAAGTTTTGCCCAGTGGCAACTGCACCGCCTTCGCTACACAGCACTTGGGTCACAATGCCGGTACAAGTAGCAGTGACCGAGATTTCCATTTTCATGGACTCCACAATCACTACTACATCACCCTGTTGTACCTTATCCCCCACATTGGCTTTAATTTGCCACAAATTACCTGCCACATGCGAAGCTACGACGCGACTACCTGTCGCTAGAACTAAAGCATCTTGTGTGCTCTCAACTACTTCAATTTCACTACTATAATTGGCTTGCCCTGTCGCAACCCAGTGCTCACGCTCTACATCAAATGCGGCTTGCTGATTGGTTTTAAAGGCTGTGATAGACGCTGACTCTTGCTTAAGAAATTCGTTATATTGTTTTAGGCTAAAAGTTTGCTCTTCAATTTTCAGATGAAACTTGCCATACGGAAAATCTGCACGCATTTGTTCTAATTCTCTCGCTGTAACAGGATAAAAACGAATTTGGTCAAAGAAGCGTAGTAGCCAAGGCTTGCCTATTTCAAACTCGCGCCAGCGGTTCCACATTTGAATGGTACGGCCAACAAACTGATAGCCACCGGGACCTTCCATACCATATACACACATATAGGCGCCACCGATACCAACAGCGTTTTCAGGCGTCCAAGTGCGCGCTGGGTTGTATTTGGTGGTCACTAAACGATGGCGAGGATCAATTGGCGTTGCAACAGGCGCGCCTAAGTACACATCGCCTAAACCAAGCGTAAGATAGCTTGCATTAAATATAATATCTTTTACTTGCTGTATGCTATCTAAACCATTGATACGCCTAATAAACTCGATATTACTCGGGCACCATGGTGCATCTTTACGTACTGATTGCATATACTTTTCAATTGCCAATTGTGTTGCGGCATCATCCCAAGACAAAGGCAGGTGTACAATCCGCGTAGGCACTACCATTTCGTCAATTGGCGGCAATTCATGTTCAGCTTGACGCAAAATGTGGATAAGCTGATTAAGCGGGAAAACTAGGCTTTCAAAATGCACTTGTAACGAACGAATACCTGGCGTTAGGTCAATAATGCCTTTAATCGCTTGGCGTTCAAGCCATTGCATCAAAGCATGTACGCGAAAACGCAAATTGATGTCTAATACTAAATCGCCGTATTCTACTAATAAGTATTTATCACCACACTGTCTATAAACCACTTTGATTTGTGATGCAGTTTTGGCAGTTTCTGCCAGAATTGGGCTATAGATTTCATTACTAGAAGCTTCCGCATTATACGTTCGTGAATCTTTAATGAGCATGTTTGCATTAGTGGAAGAGAGATTAGCCACCATTGCATTTTGTGCGATTTCTAGGGTTGCTGCCTCAAGTTGTGTTAGGCGCTTAAAGCGTATTTTATCGCCCGATTTTAACTGCCCCATTTTCCATAATTCAGCTTGCACTATGGTCGCCGGGCAAACAAAACCGCCTAAGCTAGGGCCATCTGGGCCAAGAATCACTGGCATATCCCCAGTAAAATCCACAGTGCCTATAGCATAAGGGTTATCGTGAATATTAGATGGGTGCAGACCCGCCTCACCACCGTCTTTACGCGCCCATTGGGGCTTGGGGCCAATTAAACGAATGCCTGTAGTATTGGAGTTGTAGTGCACTTCCCAATTGGTCGAGAAGAACATCTCAATATCAGCTTCGGTAAAGAAGTCTGGCGCACCGTGCGGCCCATACAATACTCCAATTTCCCAATCATGCTTATAGGTTGGCTGAAGCTCTGATAACAGAGATTTTGACGTGTATTTAGCTTCCAACTTAAACACATGCAGCACATCACCAACACGAATGGATCTGCCACCATGCCCGCCAAACTGGCCTAAAGTAAAGGTAGATTTGCTGCCTAGATAATCTGGCACATCAAATCCACCCCGCACACTCAGATAAGCACGGCAGCCTGAATCTTTGATATTGCCCAGTGTTAAGACACTGCCCGCTTTAATATAATAGGACTGCCACATCGTGATAGGCTCGCCATCTATGTTTACCTCAATAACTGGTCCTGTAACAGCAATCACTGCATCTGTATTAAATTTGAGCTTAGGACCAATCAATGTTATTTCTAACCCTGCCACGCCTTCTAAATTATCTACCAATTGATTGGCTATACGAAAAGCCAAGTGGTCCATCGGCCCTGATGGCGGTACCCCGACATTCCAATAGCCAGTTCGGCCCGGGTAGTCCTGAATAGTCGTCATCACGCCACCATCTAATACATCGATAGTGGTTGGCTGGTAGTTAAAACTGTTTAAATAGCGTGTAATTTGCTCACCCGCCGGAAATACTGTATCGGCAAGTACTTGGCGCAAATACTCAAGATTAGTTTCTATACCGCTTAAACGCGTTTCTGCCAACGCAGATTGCATGACTTTAACTGCAGCAGCACGTGTTGAAGCATGGACTAACACTTTAGCAATTAGTGGGTCATAAAAAGGCGAAACCTCAGAACCTTTGTCTACCCAAGTATCGATTCTGGCTGAAGTTGGAAACTGCACTTGAGTCAATACACCACTGGAAGGTTGAAAATTTTTATTAGCGTCTTCAGCGTAGATTCGTACTTGAATTGCATGACCTTGCGGCTGATGCTGGTAGCTATCTAGGACATTGGTTTCACCTGCAGCGATGCGAATCATCCATTCCACTAAATCTACACCGCTGACCAGCTCAGTTACGCCGTGCTCAACTTGCAAACGAGTGTTCACCTCTAAAAAGTAAAATTCATCGGATAATTTATCATAGACAAACTCCACTGTACCTGCAGATCGATACTTTAACGCACAGCCCAATTTGATGGCAGTATCACTCAATGCTAAGCGCACAGCCTGGGTAATATTAGGTGCGGGAGTTTCTTCAATTACCTTCTGGTTACGGCGTTGCACTGAACAATCACGCTCACCCAAAGCAATCACTTTGCCCAAACCATTACCGAAAATCTGCACCTCGATATGACGTGCGGCTTGCACATATTTTTCTAGATAAATACCAGTTTCTTTAAAGTTAGCGCGCGATAACCGTTGCACAGATGCAAAAGCATTAAATAATTCATCTTCCGCCCAAATAAGTTGCATGCCAATGCCACCACCACCTGCCGTGCTCTTAAGCATCACTGGGTAACCAATATTTTGTGCTTCTAACTTGGCGTGCTCAACATCTTTCAATAATCCAGAGCCAGGTAAAAGTGGTACACCGTTTTGCAAAGCCAATTCACGCGCAGTATGTTTAAGGCCAAAATCACGCATTTGTTGGGGTGTCGGGCCAATAAAGTTAATGCCAGCAAACTCACAACTTTCAGCGAAGTCTGGGTTTTCTGAAAGAAACCCATAACCTGGATGAATCGCATTGCTACCAGTTTCTTTGGCAACTTGCAAAATACGTGCAACATTAAGATAGCTTTCAGCGGCCTGTGCTGGACCAACGCAGACAGCTTCATCAGCCTCTAATACATGTCGGGCATTAGCGTCCGCTTCGGAATAAATGGCGACGGATTGAATGCCCATCTTCTTGAGGGTTCGTATAATGCGGCAAGCGATTTCACCGCGATTTGCAATTAATACTTTTTTAAACATTTCAACCTCTGGCATGGGTCGTCCCACATCTTTTTTGCCCCATCAGGCCGTCCTGATAGCTTTGGTTTTGTTAGTTTTTAAAGACTATTTTTTAAGCATTCCAAACGAGTAATTGCACTGGTGTTGGGTTGTAAGCGTTACATGGATTATTAAGTTGCGGGCAGTTAGAAATGAGTACCACAACATCCATTTCAGCGCGCATTTCTACATACTTTCCTGCGCCAGAAATACCATCAGCAAAGCTCAATCCGCCTTCAACTGTAACAGGTACATTCATAAAAAAATTGATGTTTGCTGTAATATCTCGCTTAGTCATATTGCGATGCACTGCGCAATCACAATGGCTCAGTGCGTGCATAAAACTATCTCGGCAACTATGCATATGACGTTTATCTAATGCATAGCGTGTTGTATTACTCTCTGCGGAACAAGCTCCGCCTATGGTGTCGTGGCGACCACAGGTATCCGCTATAATCGTTAGCATGACACGTCCTTCGCTAGAGTAAAGCATTGATCCTGTGGTGAGATACAGCTTTCCTTGGCGTGCGATAGTATCCACAGCGCTATAGCGCTCTTCTGGGTCGGTTGCGCTGTAAAATAGTGTATCTACCGCTTGATTGCCCTCTAAATCTAATATGCGAAATATCTGACCTTTTTTAACTTCTGCCATCCATGGCTCACCGGCATTACACACATCATTGAGCACTGCGTGTTGAGGATTTAATGTGCTTTCAATCAATTGTGCTGTCATAGGTAATAGCTCTCAGTGTTGATAAAGCCACGTGCATTTTGCTCACAAAAATTACGACAAATATCATCTCGCTGCATAGGCGCGGCATGTTGAGCGCTAAGTTTTACAGATGCAGGTTGATAAATAATTTTAGGATCTAATGGGTGCGGTGCAGCTGAAACAACTAACAACACATTCATATCAAAACGCACATCGACAATGTTACCTGCATGGCTGTGCCCCTGCACAAAAGTTAAATTACCTGCTTCATCTGGCATCACCTTGCTAAAAAAATTGATACTGGCCATTAGGTCACGCTTACCTAAACCATATTTAGCAAGCTCTATTAACAGACCATCTTTGCCGTTGCGAAACATACTGTTACGATGCGTTTGATAGCTGGATTTACCATATTGAGTCTCGACCATTGCAGCATCTATCACACCACAGATTGTGTCATGCCAGCCGACATTGTCATAGATAATAGAACACATCACACGTCCCATATCGGAATAGCAAACATTACCAGAAGTAAGAAAAGCAGTATGCTGCGCTTTTAAAGTATCAGGCATATTATAACGTTCTAACTTTTCATCAGCATTATAAAATAATGCTGACAAATTAGCGCCACCCTCCAAATCAGTAATACGCAAAGTTGTACCTCGGCGAATTAGCCCAGACCAATGGGTGCCACCTGGAATAGTCTCTTCCCACAAAAAAGTCTTTTTATCTAGCATTTTCATTTTTACTCAATTAATTTCTTATTTTGTTAATTTATTTTGTTGCCGATGTCATAGGGTGCAGTTGTGGGATAACAGCGCCCATGAGTTGTAGTTTTCCAGTAATAATGCCGCGGATCGAAATAATTTCATTCGCAATATTTTGTACAGTCTGTGCTGGACCTTGCACTAAAATAACCTCCATGGTCTTGTTATCTGCCAAATGTACGTGTAAAGAGCTGATAACCTCGTCTAAATAACGGTACTGCAAATCCGCCATAGTTTTTTGCAAACCACGCATAGCATTGTTATACAAAATCGTAATTGTACCTACCATCACTTCATTACCTTTATCACGTTGATGTTCAGCCAAATGCAGACGCAACATATCGTTAATAGCTTGCGAGCGGCTTTCAAAGCCACGCGCAGCAACCATCAAATCTAAATCGGTTTGCAAATCCTCAGGTAACGAAATGCTAATGCGATTAACTAACGGTGTCTTTTTACTGGTATTCATGATTCAAAATGCTCTTTTAATTTTTACCATTAAAAGTTATTAAAACATATAACTATAGCGATTGATTTCCCACTGACTGACAGTCAGATGGTAGGTTTCCCATTCCTCTGTTTTGTATTTAATAAACTCATCGCGCAAGCCTTTGCCAAGCGCTTGTTCTACCAAGTCATCTGCAGCAAAGGCAGCGACAGCTTCTTGCAAGGTTTGCGGTAAAAATTCAATTGCGCGTGCTTGGCGTTGCTCTTCGTTTAAATCATAAAGATTGTCTTCGTTTGGCTTACCTGGATCTAAGTTTTCACGAATACCTTCTAAGCCAGCGGCTAGTGCTAAAGTAGCCGCTAAATAAGGATTAACTGCACCATCTGCATTGCGCGATTCGCAGCGTCCGCCACCCATAGGCACGCGCACAGAGTTGGTACGATTATTCGAGCCATAAGAGTTAAACACGGGTGCCCAGCTAAAATAGCTCATCGCACCACGACGTACCAAGCGTTTATAGCTATTAACTGTAGGGGCAAAAGCAGCGCATAGTGCAGGGCCATGTTTTAAAATTCCGGCGATAAACTGGTAGCCTAAAGTGGTTAAACCTAATCCGCGCGGGTCATCTTTAGGGTCGCAAGCAAATAGATTTTTACCATTCTTAATGTCATACAATGACATATTAAAATGCGCCCCTGTGCCAGTCTTATCTGCAAACGGTTTAGGCATCATTGTGGCCAGCAAGCCATCTTCTTTGGCGTAATGTTTAGCCATCATGCGGAAGAATGTAAGACGATCGCACATGGTCAACGCATCACTGTAGTTAAAATCAAATTCAAATTGGCTGTTGCCATCTTCATGGTCAAACGAATATAAATCCCATCCTAAGTCATTAATCGTCTGTGCCATTTTATCTAACCAGCTAAAATTATCCATAAAACCACGCAAGTCATAGCATGGTTTGGTAAGTTTATCGTCGGGATTTGGCACACTCAAAGTGCCATCCTCATTTTGCTTTAATAGGTAAATTTCGCATTCGATACCTAAATTTAGCCCAAAGCCCATTTCTGCAGCTTGGGCCAACATACTTTTAAGTGCAACACGTGTATTAAGTGCATAAGGTTTACCCTGAAAACCGTTATCAGCTGGCATCCATGCCATTTTTGGCTCCCATGGCAACTGAATAATATGGTCTAAATCAGGAATCGAAGTCAGTTCATCATCGCTAGGAGCTTGTCCCAGCCCATCCAAAGCATAGCCAGTGTAGCGCTCTGAACCTGCTGCCATTTGCGGCAAATGGTCAATTGGTACTACTTTGGCTTTTGGAATACCATGAATATCAACATATGCACCAGCACAATAAAGTACGCCTTTATCTTTGAGTTGCTGTTGAATTTGACTGATTTCTGCACTGCTTTTCATATTTTTAACCTTTTAATTAATGTGACTTAGGCACTACATTTATCGAAATAAGAGTTTGCCAAAGGCGGTGTTTCTTGCATTCCTTGTACAATCAAAGCGCTTAAATCTTCTACCATCCAATCAAACCACTCTGCCCCTTTTTCTGCAGTAGAAATACTAGGCGTACCAGTTACGCCATTCAAACTAGTGCGGTTAACAGGATGTGAAAACACCAAGTGATTGGTACGGTCTGGGTCATCCGCCATTGGTAATTTAGCCAGACGCACCATCTCTGGCGCCGTAGCCAGCATAAGTGAAGTTTCCGCATCATTCGCATGCCAGTCATCGCCATCAGCATGATGAAACTGCTTAACACGTGGGCTAATATGTGCCGAGTTAAGTACTGCCACCATCATGTCATCGTGTTCAGCACGCAACATTTCTAAGGCGCAGCGTAATGGCGCCGCATTAGTCACATGTGTATTCACAATAAATAACCGCCTGATACCACTGTGATAAGACCAGTCACCCAGCTCTTTTATCAGATTAATCAGTGTAATCGGCGAAAGTGCCAACGTACCTGGCCAGCGCTGACTATGGCCAATGGAGCATCCATATGGCATAGTTGGCAACATTGGCACCTTGGTTTTTTTGGCCACGGCACGACACAAAATATCAGCAAGCACGTAATCCATACCACATGCCATGTGTGGGCCATGCTGTTCGGTAGCGCCTATCGGCAAAATAGCCGACTGATTCGCTGTAGCAATTTTTACTGGTAATTCATCCCATGTGTTTTTTGCCCATTGTGATGATAATTGTTGTGATCCTTGCATATTGACTACTCCACGTTATCTTGCACATTGACGAAGCGAATCATGTTGGGTTTCACCGAATCTTCATCCTTAGGTTCCGCTAATGGTGGATGTATCAATGCCTCTAAACGCCCCTTAGTCGCTAAAAATTCTGGACTAATTGTTTGCATAGCACTACGAGGGCGTGGCACTGGCACCTCAATCAGTTCTTGCACTTCACCGGGATGGGCTTTAAGCACCAAAATGCGGTCAGCTAGGAAAATTGCCTCATCCAAATCATGGGTAATAAATAAAATAGTGATATCGATATTGCGCCATATCTCAAGAAGGTGCGCCTGCATCTTGGCGCGAGATTGTGCATCAAGCGCCCCAAATGGCTCGTCCATCAACAATATGCGTGGCTGGTTCACTAACGCCCGCGCAATGGCGACACGTTGTTTCATGCCACCCGAAAGCTCATGTGGGTAAGCGTTAGCAAACTTCTCTAAACCCACTAGCTCCAGCCATAGATCGGCTTCACGCACCGCCTCCTCCCCTGTGATACCATTCATTTCTAAGCCAAACATTACATTCTTCTTAACGGTACGCCATGGAAACAAGGTGTAACCTTGAAATACCATACCGCGGTCGCGCCCTGGCCCTGTCACAGGTTTGTTATCCAGCAAAACATCACCTGAGGTATGTGATTCTAAACCCGCCAAAATACGAATAAGGGTAGACTTACCGCAGCCAGAAGGGCCAATCACACATACAAACTCTCGGCGATATGTTTTGAAATTTACATTTTTTAAAGCAACCACTTCACCTTTGGCAGTTTTATAAATTTTGTTTAAGTCTTTAACTTCAAGAATCACTTCGCGTTCTTTTAGTCGAGTAAAACGGTCTTTCACAGACTGTGACTGCTCAAGATAGCTGGGCAAGATTATGGCTGGTTTTAAATTTTCACTCATATGTATTTCTCGCTATTTATTCTTTGTTCGCAGGGCGGTCCCAAGCAAACAAATGCTTGCCAAGTAATGCCAATAGTAAATCGCTACCTAAACCAATAAAGCCTATAATAAAAATGGCAGCGTATACGTTGTCAAAATGTTGATAGCGCGCTTGTTGTGTAATGAACCAAGTGATGCCTGAAGAAGTACCTATGAGCTCAGCAACAATCAAATAGGTCCAAGCCCAGCCCAGTAAAATTCGTTGGTCACGATAAAGCTCGGGCAAAATTCCTGGAATAATAACGTGTATTAACAACTTGAATTTATTAGTTCCTAATGTTAAAGCGGCTTCTAGCAAGGAGTAATCTAACTTACGTGTCGTATTGGCGATTATCAATACTTGTTGAAATAAGGTACCAATGACAATCACGGCAATTTTTGGTCCATCATAAATACCTAATATAGCCACAGCCAATGCGCCAAATGCAGGAGCAGGTAAGTAGCGAAAAAACTCTATAAATGGCTCGCTAAGACGGGAGATTGCACTATAAGTACCACACAAAATACCGAGTGGCACACCAATTAAGGATGAAACAAAAAAACTGAAAAATATAATCCTAATGCTATGCCCTAGACTTTCATGAAGCCATAGCCCATCACGGCTATCAGGCGCATGCGTAAATGCCGTATAAAATGCCCTTGCTACTTGGTGTGGTGCAGGTAAGTAAATGGGGTTGGCTGGAATGCCTTGTGGCACTGCACTTCCAGCTTTATGCATAATGGTAATTTCATCTTGAAACACCGCTTTATCTACCAACATATCTGTTTGAAAAAAATCTACGGCGCCAGGGTTGCTGACTAAGACCATGGGGTGCCAGACAAACGGCACATAACTCACAATGCACCATAACAACAATGGTAACAAAAACGAGCCTATACCTAATAGCCTTCGCCTTTGTGGTGACAATTCCCTACGCACTGCGAACCATGAAGCTGAACTCATACCTTAGTTACTTTCAATGGCTGTGGTTGAAGATACAAACTTATTAAATTATGCATAAAGTGAAATTTTTCCTTCGCGAAACGGGAGTGTGGAGTAGAGAATCTTCCAATGCTTATCATCTGTTTTTTCACCAAAGGAAATATCGCAATCTAACCAGTCTAATAAAGTTTCGTGGTCTGGCTTATGCTCGTCAATTGCCACCAGTAAATTTGATGCTGCGGGAACAACCACATCTCGTGGCCTAGCATAAGCTACTTGATTGCCTGCCGTAAGCATGTAGGCAATACGTACTTCACCATGCCGATTTAAACCAAAAGTGTTTGCATAACTTAACTGTCTATAGCTGTCTTTATACTTATGCCAAATTTCAAAGTAATTATCATCCACGCCAGTTTCTAACATCATATTAGGATTACCGAATACGATTTCGGCAATATCTCTAGTGCCGTTATCTGGCTGAAAATCAACCTCACGCTGCCATCTGCAAATATTGTGTTCTACATGCGTAATCCCATAAAACCCCTGCTGACTTGCGAGCATAAGCAATTCATCCATCGTAAAATCTTCTAAACACTCATACTGTTTATGTTCGCTACTAGCAAAGTTTGCACGTAATGCTGGAATACGAATATCAATATGATGGTGTTGCGTTTGCATCCACAAAACCAGTGATGTGTCATCTTTGGCTTCTTTAGTTTCCAGTAATGATCGACGCCAAACTCCATGGTAAGTAGATGGTACAAATGCGCTTTTGATATCTAACACTTTAGCTTTAGTCGGCGATTTAGCACCTTCCAACGCCATATTCTTCAGATGATTTTTTAATACATGCAGGCTCATTCATAAAACCTTGGAAATTGTTTAAGTGAGTTCCAAAATGTAATGTCATGATTAGGCCAAAGTTGCGCTTTTTCTTCTGCTGCTAATTGTTTGAGTTTACGGATACTAGCTATTGCTAGCTCATCTTGATTATGCCAGCACAAGCCTGGCGCTATTTCTTGGGTGATGTTTTCTTGTAGATCAGCTGCATCACCAGCTAAAATAATTGGCTTACCATGAGGTAGCTCAATTATTAATGACATGTGACCTGGCGTATGTCCTGGGCTAGATATTGCCCTTACACCTGGTACTACATCATATTCGCCATGCATTACTCTCCAGTTACTTTTTGCTACCACTTCATCATCAAAATAAGCGACTTCCTCACCTTTGCTTGTAGCGTATAAAGCTGCATCTAGCTCATCTTTTTGCACATGCACTTCAGGATTGTGCCCATTAAAGCCGCATACATCACATAAGCCACCCGCGTGGTCGAAATGTAAATGCCCTAAAAATACCACATCTATATCTGCTGGTGTTAAACCAAGACGCGCAAAATGATGTGGTAATCGTTGCTCCTCTATCATTTCAGGCGCACCAAATGGAAAGTATTTTGGGTTGTAATAATGAAGAGCCTTTTGTTTATCGCTAATTTTTGCATAATCACAACCTACGTCATACAATATTCGTCCATGTTTGGTTTCAATTAAATAAACTAATATGGGTGCTTGAATAATCTTTCCTACATCTACGTTTCGCGTAGAAAGAGATTTGTCGTAATAATGGGTTGCAGTCAGCAAAGGCCAAAGTTTAAGTGCTTGTGTCATATAGCCGTTAAAAACGAGACTCCAACTGCGCCAATAAAATGATCTGCTCCACCTATATCGAGTTGTTTTAGACCTGTTTTTGAATTTTCGGGTTTAAATTTTAGTGTGCCGTAATCATCACTTTTTAAACGCGTTAATCTATGGCGGTGATAGCTTTTCAATAAATTCATCATAGGGATTACAGCTGCAATAGAGCTAGAGTTTGCAGAGGTTTCTGCTTTAGCGTAGAGTTTTTCATGCAATTGTGGCAACTTATTCCATGCAACCACTGGCTTTTCATGGTGTGCGTTGTGATACGGAAAATTGAGAAATAATAAGTTGAGCCAGGGATGATTGACCGAGGCCAAGTTTGAATAGGTATTGGCTTGCTCGTAAGCACGATCACGCAACTTAGCATCCTCAAACTTTAATTGATTATGCGTGCCACTATCAATCGTTACAATAACATCATAAGTGTGCTGATAAGCATCAGCAAATCTTAGTACGGTAAGCATCAAACAATAAGCTAACACGTAGAGTA
>JAYVTW010000128.1:0-3057 GCA_043788445.1 Methylophilaceae bacterium | reverse complement strand
TACTTATCCTTTAATTCATGAGTTGGTGACTCACTTAAACCATGGGATTACACCCAAAATTTAGCAGTAGTTTGTAAACTATAAGTTAAGCATTTTTATAAATTGGTAGCTTCACGTAATTAAGTTACGCAATATTTTATAGTTTACTTAGATGGTAGAATCAGATTACTAAAGTGGAACTTAAAAAGTAGCTTTACTAAAATCTTCCCTCTTATTAACTATTGTGCCAAATAACCATGCATATGTCACGCAAGAGCCGCTTAAATAACTACTTAAATGTTGTATTAACGTGATGTTATTAAATATTTAGTTTAAAAAATGTTCAAAATTAAAAAAACAGCCTAGCTCCGCTACAATTACGGTAATATTTTTTTAAGTTAATTTAACGAAAAGCATTTCGATGGCGATTGAACGACTAGAGCTTGTTAGGCAAGCCCATGTAAAAGCAACAGCACGGCTGCATATGGGTTTTTTTGATCTTAATGGCAGTATAGGTCGGCGTTTTGGTAGTATTGGTTTGTCACTAGATGCCCCGGTGACTGAAATTAAAATGCGAGTAATTGAAAGCTTTCAAATTGCACATCAAAATGATGGCCGTGTTGCTAGAATTGTTCAAAATTTCATAACATCGTTGAATTTGCAAAAAAACTTTAATATTGAGTGCACACAAAAAATTCCAGTGCATGCAGGATTAGGTTCAGGTACGCAAATGACCTTAGCTATCGGTAATGCCATTAATCATTTGTGTGGTTTAAATTTAAGCCTGCAGCAGATTGCTGCTGTCGCTCAACGCGGCGCGCGATCTGGCATCGGTGTTGGTACATTTGAGTACGGTGGCATGGTGGTAGATGGAGGACGTGGTGCTAATACTCAAGTGCCGCCAGTGATTGCACGAGCAGCTTTTCCAGAAGATTGGCGCATTTTATTGATATTTGATAGTGGCAATGTAGGCACACATGGCGAACAAGAGATGGATGCTTTCCGAACACTGCCTAACTCGACATTGGCTTCTGCAGAGAAGTTAAGTCACCGAGTCTTAATGCAGGCCCTGCCGGCATTGGCTGAAAAAGATTTAGTGAGCTTTGGTTCTGCTATTCGCCAACTGCAGCTTCACACAGGCGAATACTTCGCGCCAGTACAAGGCGGTATTTATACTAGCAAATCAGTGGACCAAGCTTTAAACTATTTGGAAAGTCATGGGGTTGCGTGTTTCGGGCAAAGCTCTTGGGGGCCAACGGGGTTTGCGATTTTTGCCAATCAAGCTGAGGCGGAAATGCATTTAAGGCAACTAGAAGGGCAATTTAAAAACAATTCATCTTTAACGTTTCAAATCTGTTGCGGCCTAAATCGCGGTGCACAGGTTATTGTGGATACTGAATAAGTAAAAAATTGATGGTAAATGCTACAGAGAAAGTTTCGATACTGCATTTAATAACCGCAGCTAAAAATGCAAGTCCATTCGATGTAAATATGGCCTACGATGCAGGATTTGATAAGATTATGCCTTACACCAATGTGATGTTGCAGGAGGTTGCTGGACTAACGCAAGATGCTATTTTTTCCCGCAGCCCGTCAGGCATAAAACGTGAAGCAATTTTTATTGGTGGGCGTGATATTGATTTAGCTATGGATATGCAGTGCGCCGCAAAGACCAGCATGTTTGCACCTTTTGAAATATCTACCTTTGCTGACCCATCCGGCGCCTTTACTACTGCGGCGGCCATGATGGCTAAAGTTGAACATCAGCTCATGACAAATCACGGTACTGGTTTTGCAGGGCGTAAAGTCAGTGTGTTCGGCGCAAGCGGGCCTGTGGGCGGTTGTGCAGCTATTATTGCGGCGCATGCTGGCGCTGTTGTCGAATTAGTTTCACATCTGCATTTTTCAGAGATGCAGGCAAAAACTGCAGCATACAATGCAAGATATCATATCACTGCAACTGCTGTAGATGGTGCTTCTGAACAAGCTAAGGAGGCAATTGTCGCTAATACAGAGGTTGTTATTTGCAGCGCGGCGGCGGGTGTGCGTGTGCTGAATTTATCACAATTTAGCCAATGCGCTTCTGTAAAAGTGATGGCAGATGTCAATGCTGTTGCACCATCTGGCATAGAAGGCGTAGACGCTTTTGCCAATGGTGATTTAATAAAAGGAAGTAAAATTGCAGGTATCGGCGCATTATCAATTGGTCAGCTGAAATATAAAACGCAGCAAGACTTATTAAAAAAAATGCTGGCAAGTGAACAAGCTGTGCATTTAGATTTTAATGCAGCATTTTTAATGGCACGTGAAATAGTCTCTGTTGCTTAGTTAGGTGATGGATTTTGCAAAAGGCTAAGACTATTATCATTGCTGCGCTTTCTGTGCGTGCATTTGTTGCCGATGCGGTTGCAGCTGGATACGACGTGATTGCAATCGACGCTTTTGCTGATGCAGATACGCAAAAAATAGCGAAGCAAACAATGGTCGTCAAGCAAGCCAATGGTCTTTTTGATTCAGCAGATTTTTTGCAAAAGTTTGCAAAAGTCGATTGCACTGATATCGCCGGTTTTGTTTATGGGAGTGGTTTTGAGGGAAATGCTACGCTTCTTGAATTGATAGCAGAACAACTACCCGTTTTTGGTAATCTTGCACAAACTGTTGCACAAATTAAGCAGCCTTCCGATTTTTTTAAAACCTTAAGCTTCTTAAAAATACCTTACCCAGAAATTTGTTTTAACAAGTTAAAAAACGTATCTGGCTGGTTGTTAAAGCGAGGAGGCGGTTCAGGTGGAATGCATATAGAATATGCGCTACAAGATGTTGCTTTAAAAAAAGATGAATATTTCCAGCACGAAGTTGCAGCAGTGCCTGTATCGCTATTATTTCTTGCAAATAAAAAATCAGCGCGAGTAGTCGGTTTTAATTTGCAATTAATTGAAGCAACCGCAGTTTACCCATATCGATTTGCCGGTGCTGTTAGCCATTACCCTTTAAATGAGGCGGTAACAGCGCAGTTAATTGATTATGCCAATAAGCTCACAAAACATTACGCATTGGTGGGTTTGAACAGCCTAGATG
>JAYVTW010000127.1:0-3806 GCA_043788445.1 Methylophilaceae bacterium | reverse complement strand
CAAGGAATGTGAGTTTAGATTCAACTACGGAAGCCCGAAACAACAACTGTTAATATTGAAGGAGTGGGCTGAGATTTAAGGCTAATCTACTACAGCCCCTAATTCTATTGTAGTCATGAAGTTTATTTTGTTTATGAGCAGAATCACTATTGGCAAATTAATTTATACCAAGGATACTTTATGAATAAACAAGGATGCCTTACAGGTGCACTACTAACAACCCTGTTGAACAGTATAAATATTGTTCATGCTGCTGGTTTTGGGTTGGTTGAACAAAGTGCCACTATGGGTAGTGCTTTTGCAGGTGGAGCAGCAATAGCAGAAGATGCCAGCACCTTATATTTTAACCCTGCAGGAATGACCTATCTACCAGACAATCAATTGGTTCTTAGTGCTAATGCCGCAAGACCTTCAGCTAATTTTACTAATGATGGCTCTCACACGGCAACTGGTGGACTGACTACTGGTGGCAATGGTGGGGATGGTGGTAGCTGGGCTTTAATTCCAAACTTCTATTTTGCAAAAGCCATTAGTCCTGATATTCACTTGGGGATTGCCATCAGCCCACTATTTGGGCTTAAAACTGAGTACGATAAAGATTGGTTTGGCCGCTATCAAGCCATTAAATCTGACCTCAAAACAATTAGTATTAACCCTTCAATTGCTTTCAAAGCGAGCGATCAAATTTCATTAGGGTTTGGAGTTTCAGCAATGCGCGCTGAAGCAGAATTGACTAATGCTGTTGATTTTGGCACGCTATTAGGAAATCCTCAAAAACGTGACGGCATGGCAGCTATTAAAGGTAATGACTGGGGCTTTGGCTGGAACGCTGGCGCTATCTTGCAAGCTTCTAAAACAACTCGTATTGGTCTATCTTACAGATCTAAAATTCATGAAAAACTTGATGGCACGATTTCGTTTAGCAAAGTACCTTCTATTTTAGCGGCTAGCTCTGCGTTTGCAGAAAGTGGCATTACCGCCAAGTTAATAACACCAGATAGCTTAACGTTGGCCATTTCTCATCAGCTGAACGACCAATGGGTTATTACTGGTGACATCATTTGGACAGGGTGGAGCACATTTAAAGATTTAACTGTTGTGAGAGATAATGGTAAGAATGTTGCTAGCGTTCCACAAAACTGGAAAAATGCTATCAGAGTAGCTGCAGGTGCTAGCTATCAATACAGTGACTTAGTTAAATTACGTGCAGGAATTGCATATGATGAAAGCCCAGTTCCAGATGAGTTCAGAACTCCCCGCATTCCTGATAGCGATCGCATTTGGTTATCATTGGGTAGCAGCTACAAATTAACGCCAACAAGTAGTATTAATCTTGTCTATACCCATATATTCTTTAAATATGGTTCCCAAAATAAAGTGACCGAAAGCGCAGCTCCACTTAGAGACACTTTAAAAGGAAGTTATAACAATTATGCCAATATTCTTAGTGCTCAATATACTTACTCATTTTAGTGTACTTTCTTTTTAAAAAAATTGAGGATTAATAAATTGACTGAAAATGCCTCAATAAAAGAAGTGCGTAAAGCCCTATCCGAATTTGCTGTTTCCAACACCAAAACTGGGTTGACGCTGTTTATCGTAGATATAATGTGCTACATAGCTGCAATTGCGGCAGTCCTTTTCGTTCCCTTGCTAATGCTTAAAATATTAGCTGGGTTATTTGCTGGTGCTAAAATGGCGAATTTAGCGACTCTTGGGCATGATGCAGCACATAATGTTTTAACCAAATCACGCTGGCTCAACAAGTTGTTAGCGATTGCCTCTTTCACCCCCGGGCTTTTTAACTATCGTTTATGGATATATGACCATCACCATCTACATCATCACAACACTAACGAAACACATCCTGATTCATATACACCTCTAACCTTAGAGCAATACTTAGCACTTTCATCATGGCAACAACTTAAATATAGATTCTATCGTTCGTCTTCTCTATGGTCATTCGGCATCTACTATATTGCCGAACGCTGGTCACAAGCAAAACTATTTCCACGCTCTCGCATGCCAGAAAAAGTTAGGCGCAATTCATGGCCGCATTCAATCTATTTAGTTTTATATTTTTTTGTTTATATTACATTTTTGTTTTATGCGCCGCTATATTCGAAAACAAGTTCACTAGCAGCCATAGTTTGTGGCTTTGTAATTCCATTTTATATCTTCCAGTCTCTTTTCGCGTTCACCGTATATGTGCAACATACGCATCCTAAAGTCATTTGGTTTAAAGGTAAACCAGATCGCTCAGCTGAAGGTAGACAAGACTATATATCTGTACAATTAAGCTTTCCTAAACAGCTGTTATGGCTTATGCACTATGTTTACGACCATGCAGCGCATCATTCTCATATAGGGATACCTTGCTATAAATTAGCTGCAGCGCAGATATCACTTAACAAGCTAATTGGGGAAAAAGCAGTATCTGAAAACTTTTCTTTTCGTTGGCTCCGTTCGGTGCAACAACACTGCAAGTTATACGACTATGAGAATAAAGTATGGTTAAATTACTCTGGACAAAGAAGTTCTTAGAACATAACTAAGATTGTGTATTTCCAAGTATTGGTAATACATAATGTATGGTTACACAGCCAAAAAAAACGTGCATCAAATACGTTACCTACCTTATGCAACTTTTGTTGCGCCAACTCTTCTTTATTGCAGTCAAACTCAGTTTTTAATGACATATGAATGCTTATAAAAGTGTCAAAATAAACTAATCACAATTGACCTGATTACTAGCAACTCATTATTCATTCAAATAATTTTAGCCTACTGTTGTGAAGCCTGTATGTTCGGTCTATAGTGATATTCGTTATTTGTAATTATTTATTGTGTCGTTAATAATTAGGGGATAAAAAATGAATAAGATTGTAGACTTTCAGCAATTTAGTATGTCAAATTTTGAACAAATCAGTACTAGATTTGATAAAGAATTTGGAGTGATGTGGTCTTTTATGCAGCCAGAACCTAGGCCTTGTTTTACTAAAACTTGTTTAACCGACTTACTTTATCAGCATCAGCATTTAGAAACTACACAGGGGAAAATTATTCTCCAAGGTGAAATGCATCAAGTAAATTACTTAATTCTAGCCTCAAATACAGCAGAAGTATTTAATCTAGGCGGTGATTTGTCGGTGTTTAGAGAGCTAATTACTACTAAGCAACGCGAGCATTTGCTTGCATACGCGACATTGTGTATTGAGAATTTATGGACGTTTTACAATATGCAAGCACCCATTACTACAGTCTCACTCGTTCAAGGACAAGCAATGGGTGGTGGTTTTGAGGCTGCGCTTTCTGCACATGTTTTGATTGCAGAAAAAAGTGCAATGATGGGTTTACCAGAAGTGCTGTTCAATCTTTTTCCAGGGATGGGAGCATTAAGTTTTCTTTCTCGAAAAATTGGTATGCGTGCAGCAGTAACAATGGTCAGATCAGGTAAGGTCTATAGCGGTGAGGAGCTTTATCAGATGGGAGTAGTTGATATACTCGCAGAAGACGGCGAAGGTGAGTCAACATTAAATAAATGGGTAAAGAAAACTTATAACTCACTAAACTCATTCCAAGCAATTAATAGTGCTAAACAACGTGTTAACCCATTAACTGAAAAAGAGTTATATGAAATTACTCATATCTGGGTAGATGCAGCACTTAGGTTAGATGAGCGTAACTTGAAGATTATGGATAGATTGGTACGAGCTCAGAATTCTAAAGCAAACATGCAGGTTGAGAATACTTCTATTAAGGCTTATGCATAACATGTTCAATGGGGGGTGTGAGGAATTTTG
>JAYVTW010000126.1:0-4316 GCA_043788445.1 Methylophilaceae bacterium | reverse complement strand
CCTCTTAACAACTTCTTATCAAACTTAAAGATAGTCAAACTTAAATTACTTAACTCGGAAAATAATCCGCGCTCTTGATAAATCGTAAGGTGTCATTTCTACTGTCACCTTATCACCAGGCAAGATACGAATATAGTGCATCCGCATTTTTCCTGATATGTAGCCAAGAACTACATGGTCATTTTCCAACTTAACTCTAAATGTTGCATTTGGCAGATTTTCTACAATCTCACCCTGCATTTCAATACTGTCTTCTTTCGCCATTCTAAAACTTTTATCGCGTAGTTGAGCCACTCTTGAAATTAGCTTTTTTCAACAAACCTTCATACTGATGTGACATTAAATGTGATTGGACTTGCGTCATGAAATCCATCGTAACAACTACTATAATCAACAGAGAAGTACCACCAAAATAAAATGGCGTATTAAATTTCAATCTTAAAAACTCTGGCAACAAACATACCAATGTGATGTAGAACGCACCGATCAATGTTAGACGACCCATAATACGATCAATATATTTAGCCGTTTGGTCACCTGGACGTATACCTGGAACAAAAGCACCACTCTTCTTAAGGTTATCTGCAGTTTCTTTAGGGTTAAATACTAAAGCAGTATAAAAGAAACAGAAAAATATAATCGCAGCGGCAAACAGCAATACATAAATAGGTTGACCTGGTGATAGGGATGTACCTATATCTTTCAACCAAGACATTCTATCGCTGGTTCCAAACCAACCAGCTAAAGTTGCCGGAAACAAAATAATACTTGAAGCAAATATTGGTGGAATCACACCAGCCATATTCAATTTAAGAGGTAAGTGTGATGTTTGACCACCATACAATTTATTACCAACTTGCCTCTTAGCGTAATTAACCGTAATTTTACGCTGGCCACGCTCCACAAACACTACTAACGCAGTCACTAAAATAACTGCAATGAACAAGAAAATAACTAGCGGTATAGAGAAAGCACCAGTTCTAGCCAATTCCAATGTGCTACCTACAGCGTGTGGCAAACCAGCAACAATACCTGCGAAAATAATGATGGATATACCATTACCAATACCGCGTTCAGTTATTTGTTCACCTAACCACATCAAAAACATTGTTCCGCTTACAAGTGTTACAACTGCCGTTAATCTGAAAGCTAGACCAGGATCCAACACTAGATTAGGTTGACCTTCTAAAGCAATCGCAATACCCAAAGCTTGGAAAGTTGCTAACACAACGGTACCGTAACGTGTGTATTTAGTTATTGCACGACGACCAGCTTCACCCTCTTTCTTCAGTTGCTCCAACTTTGGAGAAACTACAGTCAGCAATTGCATAATAATCGAAGCAGATATATACGGCATAATACCTAAGGCAAACACTGTAAATCTTGACAATGCACCACCTGAGAACATGTTAAACATTCCCAAGATACCATTGCTCTGAGAATCAAATAATTGCTTAAGTATTGAAGGATCTATACCAGGTACTGGGATGTGCGCACCTAAACGGTATACAACTAGTGCACCTAATACAAACCATAAGCGACTTTTTAGTTCGCTCATTTTACCAACTGCCCCTAATAAACTATCTTGCGCCAAGTTGTATTCTCTTAAACTACTTTAGATTTAGCTTGTAATTTACTAGGAGGCGTAGTTGCAAGAACATCAACAATAGTCCCGCCCGCTGCTTCAATGGCTGCACGTGCACCCTTTGTTAGCAATAATCCATGTACTGAAAGTTTGCTTGTTAACTCACCAGATAGAAAAACTTTAGCCGCTTTTACTGAGCCAGATACAATTTTTGCTGCTTTAAGTGCTAACAAATCTATGACATCTACATCTAATTCTAATAATTCGCTAGTACGTACATGTGCAGTATCAGCTTTAGTCATCGACTTAAAGCCACGCTTGGGTAAGCGGCGTTGTAAAGGCATTTGTCCACCTTCAAAACCAACTTTATGGAAACCACCTGTTCGTGATTTTTGACCTTTATGACCACGACCAGATGTTTTACCTAAACCTGATCCTATACCACGGCCCACACGGCGACGTTCTTTTTTTGCGCCTTCTGCAGGCTTAATTGTATTCAATTGCATTATGATTCTACCTTTAAGAGATAGCCAACTGCGTTAATCATTCCACGAACTGCTGGCGTATCTTGCAACTCAACTGTGTGATGCATACGACGCAAACCTAAGCCACGGACAGAGGCTTTATGTGCTTCAATCCGACCGATTACGCTACGCACCAAAGTAACTTTAACTGTAGCACCAATTATTGCAGCTGACGTTTTAGCTGCTTTCTTAGCTGGGGCTGCTTTCTTAGCTGGAGCTACTTTCTTAGCTGGAGCTACTTTAGCTGAAGTTGATTTCTCAGCTGGAGCTACTTTTGCTGCAGCTGGTTTATCAGCTGCTTGTTTTTTTTCAGCCACAACATTAGTTGCTGCTACTTTTTTTTCTGTAGCCATAACTAGCCTCTG
This sequence comes from Methylophilaceae bacterium, assembly GCA_043788445.1. Lineage (GTDB taxonomy): Bacteria > Pseudomonadota > Gammaproteobacteria > Burkholderiales > Methylophilaceae > JACMMS01. The sequence continues at coordinate 1,842 of JAYVTW010000126.1, read as the reverse complement.
ATTTCTTCAACTGATTTGCCGCGTTTTGCAGCGACTTCTGCAGGTGTATTCATTGACTCTAAACCATTCAATGTAGCACGAACTACGTTGTAAGGATTAGTGGAACCAATACATTTTGCTAAAACGTTAGTAATACCCATTACCTCGAAAATTGCGCGCATTGCACCGCCCGCAATAATACCAGTACCTTCGGAAGCAGGCTGAATAAAAACTTTTGCTGCACCATGAACACCAGTCACTGCGTGATGCAAGGTGCCATTATTCAAATTAATTTTTAACATTCCGCGGCGTGCTTCATCCATTGCTTTTTGAACTGCAACTGGAACTTCACGCGCTTTTCCTTTACCCATTCCAACTGCACCATCACCATCGCCTACAACCGTAAGTGCGGCAAAGCTCATAATACGACCACCTTTAACCGTTTTACTTACGCGGTTAACTGTAATCATTTTTTCACGCAAACCATCGGTTTGCTGTTGTTGTTCATTTTCTCTAGCCATTATCCGTCTCGCTTATTAAAATGACAGACCGTTTTCACGCGCAGCTTCTGCTAACGCTTTAATACGACCGTGGTATTTGTATCCTGAACGATCAAATGCAACTGTAGTGATACCAGCTTTCTTCGCTTTTTCAGCAATGCGCTTGCCGACTGCAGTAGCAGCTTCAATATTGCCGCCGTTTTTTACTGATTTACGCATATCCGCTTCAAGTGTAGACGCACTTACTAGAACTAAATCTCCACTAGCATCAATTATTTGTGCGTAAATATGTGTATTTGTTCGGTACACGTTTAAACGTGTAACTTTTAACTCGGCTATTTTGGCACGGGTTTTACGTGCACGGCGCAAACGAGGATTTGTATTTGTCATAGCTTAAACCTTACTTCTTCTTGGTTTCTTTAATAGTTACAACTTCATCAGAATAACGAACACCTTTGCCTTTATATGGCTCTGGTGGACGATACGCACGAATCTGTGCAGCAACTTGCCCAATTACTTGTTTATCAAAGCCTTTTAGAACAATTTCTGTTTGTGAAGGTGTTTCAACAGTAACGCCTGCTGGCATTTTGTGATTAACTGGGTGTGAGTAACCCAACTCTAAATTTAACATAGTGCCCTGAGCAATAGCTTTATATCCCACACCTACTAAGGTGAGTTTGCGGGTAAATCCTTCAGAAACACCTTTTACCATATTAGCAACTAAGGCACGCAATGTACCAGACATTGCACGTGAATGTTGACTGTCGTTAGCGGAAGCAAAAGTAACTGTTTCACCTTCACGACCTAACACAACTTGATTAGTAAAAGCCTGTGAAAGCTTACCTAATGGACCTTTAATATCAATATTTGTAGCACTTAGCACTACTTCAACTTTTGCTGGAATAGCGACTGGGTTTTTAGCAACACGTGACATTAGCTATCTCCTTACGCTACAACGCAGAGCACTTCACCACCGATACCGGCAGCTTTTGCTTTACGATCTGTCATTACACCCTTAGACGTAGACACAATCGTCACGCCCAGGCCATTCATTACTAGAGGTATATTTTGGCTAGCCTTGTATACACGAAGACCAGGCTTACTTACACGCTCAATCTTCTCAATTACAGGACGACCAGCATAATATTTCAAGCTGATATTTAAAAGTGGTTTACCATCATTTACTTCTACCGCAAAATCATCAATGTAACCTTCATCTTTTAGTACAGCCGCAATCGCGCCTTTTACTTTCGATGATGGCATTGTTACTGATGACTTATTAACTGCTTGCGCATTACGAATGCGCGTTAGCATATCGGCAATCGGATCACTCATACTCATAATCTATTCCTCCGTTACCAGC
>JAYVTW010000125.1:0-4622 GCA_043788445.1 Methylophilaceae bacterium | reverse complement strand
GAGAACGAGGGATTCGAACCCTCGATACAGGGTTAAGCCCGTATGCTTCCTTAGCAGGGAAGTGCCTTCGACCACTCGGCCAGCTCTCCGTTTTAAAACATGCTAAAACCTAATTACTAAAAAAATGTGACTACCTTTTACTTTAGTAATTCAAAACAATAATGCAACTACAAAATAGCTAATTACTATGCAATTACAAGGGCGCGATACTACGCGAAACACGCTAGAAAATCAATTGCAAAATCAGCGTAGCTTTATATTTGTTAATTATTATATTGATTTGGCTGAACTAAACACCCTCCAGTTCAAATGCTTTGTGTAGTATGCGCACTGCTAATTCTAAATATTTTTCATCAATGACGACTGATATTTTAATTTCCGATGTAGAAATCATGCCGATATTGATACCTTCTTCTGCTAATGTGCGGAACATTTGGCTAGCAATACCCACATGTGAGCGCATGCCTACGCCAACCACTGAAACTTTGGCGATTTTATCATCGCCATTAATCTCACGCGCGCCAATATGACCTTGTACTTTATCTTTAAGGATAGATAACGCTTTATTTAAATCGCCTTTGTTGACCGTAAACGTGAAGTCAGTTGTACCATCAGCACCTACGTTTTGGATGATCATATCTACGTCAATATTTGCATCGGCAATTGGTCCTAAAATTTGGTAAGCAATACCTGGGCGATCTGGTACGCCAAGTACGGTGACTTTCGCTTCATCACGATTGAAGGCAATTCCTGAAATAATTGGTTGTTCCATGTGATCTTTTTCCTCAAATGTAATCAGCGTACCTTCACCATCTTCTTCAAAGCTAGAAAGCACACGAAGTTTAACTTTATATTTACCTGCGAATTCGACTGAGCGGATTTGCAAAACTTTTGAGCCTAAGCTCGCCATTTCTAGCATTTCTTCAAATGTAATGGACTTTAGACGTCTGGCCTCAGGTACTACACGTGGATCTGTTGTGTACACACCATCTACATCAGTGTAAATTTGGCACTCGTCAGCGCCCAAAGCAGCGGCTAGTGCAACACCTGTAGTATCTGAACCACCACGACCAAGCGTGGTTATATTGCCATGCTCATCAATCCCCTGAAAGCCAGCCACAACGCACACATAGCCTGCATCTAAATCTGCTCTCAAATTGTGCTGATCAATATTGAGAATACGCGCTTTGGTATGAGAATTGTCGGTTAAAATTTTAACTTGGGCGCCAGTGTAGCTTTTTGCTTTAATGCCCAACTCGATTAATGCTAACGCTGTCATGCCAATAGTGACCTGCTCACCAGTCGATACAATGACGTCTAATTCACGTGGATGTGGTTCTGCCATCAAGTCTTTTGCAAGCGCAACTAAGCGGTTAGTTTCACCAGACATCGCTGATACTACGACCACAACTTGATGTCCCATCGCCTTATAACGAGCAACACGGCGCGCAACATTTCGGATACGCTCAGGGTTAGCAACTGATGTGCCACCATATTTTTGTACAATGAGTGCCATAATTTTCTAAAGTTTAATTAATAATTTAATAAAAAGCCCAAACTTAGCCTTAAAACATACTAGTTAAGTTTTTGTGAAACCCAAGCATTTACACTCGCTAATGCAGCGGGTAAAGCGCTTGCGTTACTACCACCAGCCATCGCCATATCGGGCTTGCCCCCGCCTTTTCCACCAACTTGACCCGCTACAAAATTAACCAAATCACCAGCTTTAATTTTTGTAATTATATCTGCTGTAACGCCTACAGCTAAGTTCACTTTGCCATCGCTATTTTTTTCCGTACTGGCACTGGCTAATACAATTACTGCAGTTTTTAGTTTGTCCTTCAATTTGTCTATTGTTTCACGCAGCGTGTTCGCATCAGCACCTTCAATTAGTGCTACCAATACTTTAACACCTGCTATTTCAATGGCTTGCGTCATTAAATCGTTACCTTGAGAGGAAGCCAGTTTTGATTTTAAACGCAACAGTTCTTTCTCAAGGGACTTAAAATTTTCTGCCATTTGGCCAATTTTAGTGGGTAATTCGTTTACTGGCGCTTTCAGTTCACTTGTTAACTGATTAAGCAACGCTTGCTGGCTTTGTACCAAACGTAAAGCACCTTCACCTGTAGTAGCTTCAACACGACGTACGCCTGCTGCAACACCACCTTCAGATATGATTTTAAATAGGCCTATGTCACCAGTGCGGCTGACGTGCGTGCCGCCACATAACTCTCGACTACTGCCAATATCCAATACACGCACCTCATCGCCGTATTTCTCACCAAATAACATCATCGCCCCAGTTTTTTGAGCAGATTCAATATCCATCACACGTGCCCCAGTTTGGGCATTGGCAAGAATCTCGTTGTTGACTATACGCTCTACACGGGCGATTTCATCATCTCTCATAGGAGCATTATGTACAAAGTCAAAACGGGTTTTTTCAGTATCGACCAAGCTGCCTTTTTGCTGTACGTGTTCACCAAGTACTTCACGTAATGCTTTATGCATTAAATGTGTAGCAGAATGGTTACGCATAGTCGCCATGCGCGCTTGTATGTTGACGCGAGCACTTAATATATCGCCCACGCTAAGCTTGCCTGTTGTAAGTGTGCCGTGATGACCAATCACTGCAGCTTGAATTTTCTGTGTATCTTCAACCAAAAAAATACCATCGTTACCTCGCAACTCTCCAGAATCACCCACTTGACCACCGGATTCTGCATAAAATGGCGTGTTGTCTAATACTACAACTCCTATATCACCTTCTGTAAGCGAGCTAACAGCAATGCTATCCTTGTATAGGGCTAATACGGCCGCCCCTGTTTCTAACTCCTCATAACCCATAAAGCTAGTTGCAGCACCCGCGTACTCTAAATTAACTAACATTTTGAATTTACCAGCAGAGCGCGCTTGCTCTTTCTGACGTTTCATTGCTTGCCCAAAATCTACAGTATCAACACTAAAGCCTCGTTCACGGCATATATCTTGAGTTAAATCGAGAGGGAATCCATAAGTATCATGTAGTTTGAATGCAATTTCGCCGCTAAAAACTTTATTTGCAGATAGGGCTAAAAGCTCATTTTCAAAAATCACCATACCGTTTTCAATGGTTTCAAAGAAACGGTCTTCTTCCTGTTTCAACATATCTGCTATGCGTATCTGATTAGTTTTAAGCTCTGGGTAAGCATCACCCATTGTGACAACTAAATCAGGCAACATTTTATAGAAAAATGCTTTGCGTACACCTAATTTATAACCATGACGTATAGCACGGCGAATAATACGGCGTAACACATAGCCACGGCCTTCATTACCCGGAATCACGCCATCGGCAATTAAAAAACTACAGGCACGGATGTGATCCGCCAATACTTTTAATGAGGGGCTGCTAAGGTCTGTCGCTTTAGTTTCGCGTGTAGCAGCAGCGATGAGTGTTTGAAATAAATCGATTTCATAATTGGCATGTACGTGTTGCAATACCGCAGATATGCGCTCTAAGCCCATGCCTGTATCTACAGAAGGCTTGGGCAATGGATGCATTACACCTGCATCATCGCGGTTAAACTGCATAAACACGTTATTCCAGATTTCAATGAAACGGTCACCATCTTCATCTGGGCTACCCGGGGGACCACCCCAATGTTGCTCGCCATGGTCATAAAAAATCTCAGTACAAGGACCACAAGGGCCAGTATCGCCCATCATCCAAAAGTTATCGGATGCGTAACGTGCGCCTTTGTTGTCACCAATACGAATGACTTTATTAGCATCAACGCCAATTTCTTTGGTCCAAATGTCGTAAGCTTCATCATCGTCAGCATAAACAGTGACTAATAATTTTTCTTTAGGTAATTTGTAAACTTCAGTGAGCAGTTCCCACGCGTAAGCAATCGCATCGCGTTTAAAGTAATCGCCAAAGCTGAAGTTACCCAACATTTCAAAAAAAGTGTGATGGCGCGCGGTGTAACCAACATTTTCTAAATCATTATGTTTGCCACCTGCGCGAACACATTTTTGACTAGTCGTGGCACGAGTGTATGGCCGTTTATCAAAACCTAAGAACACATCTTTAAATTGGTTCATTCCAGCGTTAGTAAACAGCAGAGTAGGGTCGCCATGCGGCACAAGCGAACTGGAGGCAACGATTTGGTGGCCTTTGGAGGAGAAAAAATCTAGAAATGTTTGGCGAATCTCGTTACTGCTCGGTATTTTATTCATTTGCTCTTTTATTCGTCTTGAATATTCTGGTTTAGTACTTTTTTAATGACATCAAAGCTAAAACCACGGCTTTGTAAAAATCTTGCTTGTTTTGCCCATTCTTCGCGCGTTTGTGGCGTTGCTTTATATTTCTTACGGCAGATATCAAGCGCATTAGTAAACTCATCAGCTTTAACATTGGCGATTGCCGCAGAAACCAATGACTCATCAATGCCTTTTTGCTTAAGTTCATATGCGATACGGCTGCTGCCGAACTTGGCTTTGCGCGCATGGACCACTTGCTCAGTAAAACGTGCATCTGATAATAGGCTGCGCGCTTTAAAGTCATCTAGCACTTCGTCTGCTGCTTGATAAAGCCAATCTAAACTTACTTGTATATTGGTATCAGGGCTTAAGTCGTC
>JAYVTW010000124.1:0-14560 GCA_043788445.1 Methylophilaceae bacterium | reverse complement strand
TCACCACTTGTGGTGTTTTGGTTACTTCAGCTAGGAATTCTGTGTGCCCGCTAAAAGCTATCCCTGCATCGTTGATAATGCCTTTATGCACAGGTGCAGTCACCATAGCATCAAATTCAATAGCTTCGAAGTCATTCTCCATACAACCTTGGGTTGCTAGGGTTAACATAGCCAGCACGGCGTGGCTATTGCCTGCGTCTAACTGCCCCGCCACGACATTATTTTTTAATGGCACATGGTGCACGACGAGCGTGCCATTGCCTGCATGTGGCAAAACTTTTGTTGTGTCGTACTTTACAATGTTAAGTGGGGTGTTGAGTAGTTTTGCTCGGCTGGCTAAGGCAGCAACATCTGCTAGTACCACAATATTTGCTGCGATAGCCTGGTGAGCAAGTAGCGCACAAATATCTAAACCAATGCCAGCAGGTTCGCCAGAGGTGATGACGATATTAGGTAATGAATGACGCACGTTTAGTTAGAACTGCTAGTTTGGTGTTGATTCTGAGTACTATTTTAGAATTTATCTTCAAGTCGATATTCAACATAAGCGCGATCACGCAACTCACGAAGCCAATCTTGAAAAGCTTCTTCTGATTTCCGTGCGCGGATTTCTTGACGAGCTTTTAAACGCTCGGCCTCTTTGCTCATATCTTGCTTACGACGTTCTAATACTTGAATAAGATGCCAGCCAAATGGGGTGCGCACCGGGTCGCTTATTTGGTTGATTGTAAGTTCATTCATTGCTTTTTCAAATTGCGGCACGGTATCACCAGCATTAACCCAGCCTAAATCACCGCCGTTATTAGCCGAGCCGTCATCAGAGTATTGGCGTGCCATATCTTCAAATTTCACGCCTTTATTATCTAAGCGCTCTTTAATACCTTCTAATTTACGTTTACCATCAGCTTCAGAAAGTACTTCATTGAGCTTGATGAGGATGTGTCTTACGTGAGTTTGCTCAACCACTAGCAATGTACCGCCACCACGCTTATTCGTTAGTTTGAGAATATGAAAACCATTAGGGCTGCGTAATGGTGCTGAAACTTCACCCACTTGCATACCTTTAAGTGCATCAGCAAATAGTGCTGGTATTTGTGCAGCAGATTTCCAACCCAAGGCACCACCTTCTAGCGCATTAGGTGCGTCAGACGTGCTCGCAGAAACCTCAGCAAAACTCACACCATTTTGCAACTTTTTAATAGCATCTTCTGCTTTAGCTTTTAGTTTTTGTAAAGCCTCAGGTGAACTGTCTTCTGGGGTGCGGATTAAAATATGTGATATTTCATATTCACCTTGATTGCCGCCATTGGCGGCTTGCGTGGTAAGAAAGTTATCTATTTCAGCATCTGTTACGTTAGTGCGGCTATCTACTTCACGCTCACGTAGGCGTGCCAATGTGACCTCTGTGCGGATATCTTCGCGGAATTTTTGAAAGCTAACGCCATCTTTTTCAAGCGCTAATCTAAATTCCTCAAGTGAAAGTTTGTTCTGTTCAGCAATGCGCTCTATTGTTTTATCCAGTTGTGTATTGTCGACTTTTAGTCCAGTTTGCGCTGCAAACTGCAATTGCAAGCTGTCAGAAATCAAGCGTTCTAGAATTTGTTTTTCTAATACGTTATCCGGTGGTAGTGGCGTCCCTTGTTTTTCAAGCTGTGCTTTAACCGTCTTAATACGTTCATTTAGCTCTTGTTCAGTAATAACGCCTTGGTCTACTACAGCTACAATCCGATCCATTTGTTGGATTTCGGCGGTAGCATGGACGGTAAGGCTATTAAAAAATAAAGGAAAGCATAGCGCCAACAAGCGCAACAAAGTTAAAGCTTTAAATATGTTGATTAATTTCATGGATTTATTTTGTATAGGTACGTAGGAGATTTAATGGTGTTGTTTTAAGGAGCATAATTTTGCTGTCTAGTTGCATCAGGGATTTCATTACTTGGCCTAAATCCTTGAACACTGCGTTTTAAAAGTTTAAGCGGGTTTGAGCCGATTGAAGCCAGCCCACCTAGTTCTAATTGGAAGAAAATCGCATAGTTTGCGTCTGCAGTTGCTGTAGTAACACGTTGAACCACGGTGCGGGTTTGCCAGCAACCGGCGTCATATTCTACACCTGCTAGACTTTCAATTACTTTATTATCACGTAATGAGTAATTCATGCGACCAACACCATACAAGCCATGTCCAAGTGGCCATTGGCCTGATATATCAAACTGCTCTAATAAAGCATCAGTATAACGATAGCCAAAATTAAGTACTTTACCCGGCTCAGGATTATAATGTGCCAGTATATTGTTCCTCACGACGCTGTTAGTGTCTGGACTGTATTGCAAAAAGGTGTCGACATTCCACTTTGTCGATAATCTAGCAGTAAGCCCGCCAATAATATCAGAGGTGTTACGCTTTGTTGGCAAAACTCCGGGCAATACTACTTTTTGATCAGTAAAATAAAAACGTTGTCCTAGCGTAGCAGAAAGACGCTCATCACCCGATTTATTATCTATCATGCGCGCTGTCAATGCTAAACTTAGTTGATTGGCATTGTTGATGCGATCACTTCCAGTAAACTGGTTTTCACTAAACAATGTGCCATAGTTTAAATCGGCCAGGCCAGTATCAAATACAGGTAATCGGCTTTGGTTTTGGTAAGGGATGTACACATAATACATGCGTGGCTCAATAGTTTGTGTGTAGCTATTCTTAACAATTCTTACTTGCCGGTCAAAATATAAGCCGCTGTCTAAGCTCATTATAGGCAAAGTGCGTGTAGGGCTGTTGTTGCTTAATGTTGATCCATTTACTATAAAGTCATTATTGTTTAGGCTATAGCTTGTTGTATGTATGCCGATCTTAGGCGTAATGAAACCATAGGGTTTTAACAATGGCATGCTAACACTTGGGTAGGCAAGTGAACGGCTACCTGTAGCAGCTAAAGTCGCTTTAGGGTCACGATCAAAATAAGTAAACTGCGTAGTTAAATTGGCGGTTAAGTTATCCCAATCTTTGTTTGCAGCTAGATTTAATTGTGGCAGAACTTGGTAAGGATAAGATATTTTATCCAACGTTTGGTATTTTTGTACTAAACCACTAAATTTCCATATATCACCACCGTAAGCAATATGGGCTCCCTGAGGTAAGTTAACCCGGCTAGTGCTAATGATGTGTGTAGATAATTCTGAAAAGTATTTATCGTCCGATACTTTTTCTATTTCATAACCTGCTGACCAACCACCACCTAAATCTTGCTGATGTTTTAGGTTTGCGTAATATCGAGTGTCGCCAGTCTGCTGATCGTTATTCAGATATTCAATATTGTCAATACCAGAGTAACGCTGATTTAAATAGCGGAACTCACCTTGCAATTGTAGCCCGCGTTTGCTAAAAAATCGAGTTCCCAGTGTGGCATCCAAATTGGGTGAAATATTCCAGTAATAGGGTATTGAGACTTCAAGCCCACTTTTACTTGTGCTCCCTATTGTAGGAGAAAGCAGGCCGGACTCTCTTTGGCCACTAAATGAAAAACTTAAATAAGGTGAATATAAAATCGGCACGCCTTTAAATTCAATGTAGGCATTTTTTGCTTCGGCTGATTGCGTATAATTGTTAATTTTCATCTCTGTCGATTTGATATACCAATCATCTACACCCGCCTCACATGTAGTATATCGTGTGCTTTTAAGACGTTTTTTGTCTGGCCCCTCAAAGAATATCATTTCGGCGTCACCACGTGATGATACCGATTTCTTTTGGTTGTCTGCATCATCTTCAAGCTTTGAGTTATTTGGGTCGCTATTTTCAGTGTAAAGTTTATTTGCTCGACGATTACCAGTCTTATCATTTGTTATTGCAGATTGGCTGTAAGTATCAAGGTGATCTGGCTGATTATCTTCTGCGGATGCATTAGTAAATTTGTCAATGGTAATGGATGCATTGCGCATTTCACCTAAGCTTTCCGAAAGGCGCATCCGAATTTCCGGACCTGTTACGTGTGTGCTATTGTTTACAATACGTGCATTGCCCAGTACATGTAATTCATCATTCTGCAGGTCATAATCAATACTATCACCCTGTATCGTTTGCCCATCTTTCTGCAAAATAGCATGACCACTGGCATGCATAAGACGATCTAAATGCATACCTAGCGCATCCGCTTCGATATTGACTGCTCCTGAAGCTTCTGCTTGATTTTCTAGCGATGTGCTTACAGCCTCTGCGTGACTAGTTATGCTCTTCATAAAGAAAAGCGAGGCGCAAAAAGCCATCAAATAATGTTTTGCTGAGTAAGAAAAAGGTGGTTGATTTGACAATGGCTTATGCAGTTTATAGTGGGTCAAATGATTAAGCACTGGTTTCGTTTATATTTAGTATTTAGTATTTAATTTAAAGTAATAAAACAGCAAATATCCAGTGAGTGATAAAATCGCACAAAACGACGCTTTAATCAATCTAAATATAGTGTTTAGCTAGATAATAAGTATAGTAAAACAACCACTAGTTTACCTTGAAAGTAGCAATTAAAATCAAATATGGAAAGAAAAGAACAATTAACACAGTGGTTAAGCCTTCTTTTAAAAGGTGAGGAGCTGACTCTTACTACGGTTTCGGCGGACGCTAGTTTTAGACGCTACTTTAGAGTACATCTGTCCGATAAAACATTGATAGCAATGGATGCGCCTCCAGCACAAGAGAATTGTGCCTCTTTTGTAAAGGTGGCAGATATCCTCATTAAAGCTGGGTTGAATGCTCCGCAAATTATTGCACAGGATTTAGAGCAAGGCTTTTTGTTGCTAACCGATTTGGGCGATATTACCTATTTAAACCTGTTGGATGATGCAACTGCGCCTAATTTATATCGTGATGCTAGTCAGGCTTTGATTAAGCTTCAACTTGCAAGTCAGCCCAATGTACTACCTAATTATGATGCGGCTTTACTCAATAGGGAAATGCAATTGTTCCCGGATTGGTATATAGCGAAGCACTTGCAAACAGAGATGGATAATAAGCAGAAAGCTGTTTTGCAAAATACATTTAATGTTCTTACTGCAAATATATTAGCGCAGGGTCAAGTCTACGTGCATCGTGACTATCACTCACGTAACTTAATGGTAACGACGGAAAATAATCCTGGTATTTTGGATTTTCAGGATGCGGTTTATGGTGCAATTACTTACGACTTAGTGTCAATATTAAAAGATGCATATATTGCTTGGCAAGAAGAGCAAGTGATTGACTGGTTGGTACGTTATTGGCAAGACGCACGTAAGGCTGGCTTGCCAGTACCAACTGACTTCTCTGAGTTTTACCGCGATTTTGAATGGATGGGCGCGCAGCGTCACATTAAGGTATTGGGAATTTTTGCACGTTTATATCATCGTGATGGTAAAAATAGCTACCTAAAAGATATGCCATTGGTGATGGATTATTTACGCCGTGTTTGTGGTCGTTATATTGAATTGCGTCCGATGTTAAAACTACTCAATACCCTAGAGGGCCATGCTGAGAAGGCGGGCTATACGTTTTGAGAGCTATGATTTTAGCTGCTGGGCGAGGCGAACGTATGCGACCACTTACTGACCACATACCCAAGCCCTTACTAGAAGTGGGCGGTAAGCCGTTAATTGTTTGGCATATTGAAAATTTAAAAAAGGCTGGTTTTAACGAGATTGTGATTAATCATGCCCATCTAGGATTACTAATTGAAGCGTATTTGGGTGATGGCAGCATGTGGAATGTGAATATTCATTATAGTCCAGAAGTCACTGCTTTGGAAACTGCGGGCGGTATTGCCCAAGCTTTGCACCTGTTAAAAGGCGTTGCAATAAAGCGGGAAGCCTTTTTAGTAGTAAACGGTGATATCTTTACTGACTTCGATTTCGCTCAACTAGCTAATGCCTTACATGCACCAAACCTGGCACATTTAGTGATGATCAACAATCCGCCGCAGCATGTTCACGGTGATTTTGCATTTGAACCAACTAACCAAAATAAACTAATATTAGATGGCGCGAATAAACTGACATTTTCAGGCATAGGTGTTTACCATCCAGACTTATTCAATAGTATAGCGCCTGGACAGACTGCTCAATTAGCCCCACTGTTAAAAGCGGGAATGGCGGATGGACTGGTCACTGGTCAGCATTATCAAGGCATATGGCATGATATTGGCACGCCACAACGTTTAAACGAACTAGATGCATCACTAAGAGTCGTATAAATTATGCAAAACTTACAGCAAAATATGCAAGAATTTCTGAAACGTAGGTTAAATTGTATGCAGCAGATGGGTGAAGGTGTGATGCTAATCCCTACTTCGCCAGAAGTCATACGTAATCGTGATTCACATTACCCCTACCGATTTGATAGTAGTTTTTATTACTTAACAGGCTTTAAAGAGCCTGAGGCTGTTTTGTTTCTTATCGCCGGTGAGCAACCAAAAAGTATTTTGTTTTGCCGAGATAAAGATTTAGATCGGGAAATATGGGATGGCTTTCGCTACGGACCCAACGCAGCAAAACATCAATTTGGTTTTGATGAAGCTTATTCAATTAGCCAACTTGATGAATTTGCATTGACTTGTTTGGCTAATCAGCCGCAGCTTTTTTTCAATTTGGGTGCCGATAAAGCTTGGGATGCCCGTGTCACAAGGTGGTTAAATCATCTACGCACTAAAGCGCGTGATGGAATTACAGCTCCCGCTAAAATTAGCGATGCCAGTCAATTGGTTGACGAAATGCGTTTGTATAAATCGCCTTATGAGCTTGATTTAATGCGCCAATCTGCCAATATTGCCGCGGCAGCACACCAACGTGCCATGCAGTTTACTCAAGCTGGTATGATGGAGTTTGAAGTGGAAGCGGAATTCTTGCATGAATTTTATCGTGGTGGTGCACAAGCGCCTGCTTACACCAGTATTGTGGCAGGTGGTGCTAATGCCTGCACTTTACATTACAACGCCAATAATGCCAAGTTGAACAATGGCGATTTATTGTTGATCGATGCTGGCTGTGAATTAGACGGCTACGCTTCAGATATTACGCGCACATTTCCTGTAAATGGTCAATTCACGGGCCCACAAAAAGACTTGTATGAACTAGTCCTAGCTTCACAAGCGGTAGCGATTGCTACTGTGAGCCCGAAAAATCATTGGAATGCACCGCATGAGGCTGCGCTAGATGTGTTGATTCGTGGTTTTATCGATTTTGGGTTATGTAAAGGTCGCGTTGAGGAAGTGTTGGAAACTGGCAGTTACCGTCAGTTCTACATGCATCGAACTGGTCACTGGTTAGGCTTAGATGTTCATGATGTGGGTGAGTATAAAGATAAATCGAATAATTGGCGTATGTTGAAGGCTGGAATGACACTTACCGTAGAGCCTGGCTGTTATGTGCGTCCCGCCGATAATGTACCAAAACATTTTTGGAATATCGGTATTCGTATAGAAGATGATGTGCTGGTGACAGCAAATGGTTGTGAAGTGCTGACAATCAATGCGCCTAAAACTGTGGTTGATATTGAAAGCTTGATGCTGAAATGACAGATAAACAGGGTATTGTCATAGTAGGCGGCGGCCCTGTGGGGTCTGTATTAGCACTCGCGCTACAAGCCAATAATATCAATGTCACAATATTAGAGGCGCGCGCTAAGGGAGCCTCGCATGGCGATCAGCGTGCATTAGCATTGTCTTATGGTAGCCGTATTATATTAGAACAGCTTGGTATTTGGTCACAATTGGAATCGAAAGCCACTGCAATCAATTCAATTCATATCTCACAAAAAGGCAGTTTCGGACGCACTAAACTAGATGCCCAAGAATACAATCAGCCAGCATTAGGATATGTTTTGTCGTATGGTGCATTGAGTGCCGCTTTGGATGAAGCATTAAATAAAAAGGCGCTAGTGCGTTTGTTGTATCAGGCGGAGGCCAGCGAGATCAAACCTGCTGCTAATTTGGCATCGGTCACTTATAAATTAAACAAAATGCCACAAACTGTGGCATCCTCTTTAGTAGTGTTAGCTGATGGTGGGAGCAGTTTAGGTGCTATTGAGGGCATCAAGCGTGAGACTAAAGAGTACGGACATGATGCACTGGTGACTAAAGTGAAATGTGAGTTGCCACACAATAACATCGCTTATGAGCGGTTCACCCCTATGGGTCCATTGGCTTTGTTGCCTAATGTGCCAAGCCATGATTCAAAAGAGTTTTCGTTGGTGTGGACTGGTAAACAAGAGGTTGTTGCAGAGTTGATGGCATTGGATGATGCAAGCTTCTTGCATCGCTTGCATGTTCATTTTGGCGATAGGGTGGGGCAATTTTTGCAGGTTGAAAAGCGTACTTACTTTCCTCTAAAAATGGCTAGCCTTAAGCCTACTTTTACTTCACATTTAGTGGTGATTGGTAACGCAGCACAAACCATGCACCCAGTTGCAGGGCAAGGTTTTAATGTGGGTTTGCGTGATGCTTGGCAGTTGGCAGAAATGCTTAATAATAGTGTTGAAGCAGATATTGGTTCAATTAGCATGCTCAGTACTTATCATGCTACACGAAGCCAAGACACTAAACGTGGATTGATGTTTACTGATTTTTTGGTAAATGTATTTTCTAACGATATTATGGGTGTTTCGTTAGGGCGTGCTGCTGCTTTAGGGCTATTGGATGTACTTAAGCCAGTAAAAAATCGCTTAGTTAGTAAAATGAGTTTCGGTAAATAGGCGACTATATGCGTAATGTGGATGCAGACGTTATTGTCGTAGGTGCTGGCTTGGTAGGTATTGCCGCTGCAATCAGTCTTGCCAAACAATCAACTGATAAAAGCTATCATGTTGTATTAGTTGATCAAAAACCTACTAGTATAAAATTAACTTCAGCTTTTGATAGTCGTATTTATGCCATTTCGCCTTCTACTGTAAATTGGTTTAAAAAATTAGGTGTTTGGCAGAAAGTTGATGCAAGACGGATTAATCCGATAAAGGCTATGCATATATTTGGCGATGCCAATAACAGCGAATTGAAGCTTTTGGCAAGTGAAGCTAACGCGGCAAGCCTTGGTTATATCATCGAGAGTCAGCAATTAATGTCGGCCTTGTGGCAGAGATTGCAGGAACTCAATATAGAAATAATCACTGACATAGCTTGTCAAAATCTTGCAATAACGACACAGCAGGCATCACTTACACTGGCTAATCAAGAAGTGATTAAGACTAAGCTCGTTGTTGCCGCTGATGGCGTTGATTCTTGGGTGCGAACTCAAACAAACATTGTGGTGAAAAATAAAGGTTACCAACAAACCGCGATTGTAGCTAATTTTAGATGTGAAAAATCTCATCAAGATATAGCAAGGCAATGGTTTGGTTCTGGCGAGTATGGATCAGATAGCGTATTAGCATTTTTGCCATTACCAAATAATCAAATATCCATCGTATGGTCATTGGCTATGGCAAAAGCGCAGCAATTATTAGATTTGTCAGAGGGTGATTTTACGCGACAACTATCAGTGCAAACTGCTGATAAGTTAGGCTTGCTAAATTTACTGTCTTCGCGCATGAGTTTTGACTTATATAAAAAGTCTTGTACACGTTTAATCGCTGAACGCGTTGTTTTAGTGGGTGATGCAGCACATCAAATTCATCCCATGGCTGGCCAGGGCTTGAATCTTGGCTTCAGAGACGTGATGGCTTTAGAGCAGGTATTGTTTGGTTCACAGTCACTTGTAAGTAGCTCGCTATCAGCCACGACTAATGAAATCGGTAGTCTTAGAAGTTTGCGACAGTATGAACGTACGCGTGCTGCAGATATTTTAAGCATGATGAATTTGACCGATGGATTACATCAATTATTTAGTGCTAAAGCCAACATGATTAAAACATTACGCAACTGGGGTTTGTCAAAAATCGACCGTCAGTTGTTGATTAAAAAGTATCTTATACAGCAAGCCACCAATTAATTTATCCATTTAAACCTTATTTACTATTTGAGAAAGTACCCCCCCCATGAGTAATTTTAAAAATATCACGCGAACTACGCTAGGCCTTATTACCGCGGGCTTGTTTACTGCATCAGTACATGCGGATGAAGCGAGTATTAAAAAAGCCATAGAAGTTGCTTATCCAAAATACAAAGTGGAAAGTATTATCAAAACGCCCTATGCGGGATTGTATGAAGTTTTTATGGGTGGTCAGATTATTTATACTGACGAAAAACTATCTTTCTTAATTGCCGAAGGTCATGTAGTTGATCCCAAAACAAAAAAAGATTTAACAGAAGCACGGCTAGCAGATTTAACGAAAGTAGATTTCTCAAGCTTACCACTAGACCAAGCGATTAAAGTTGTTAAAGGTAATGGCAGTAGAAAGCTAGTGGTATTTTCAGATGTGGATTGTCCATACTGCAAACGTTTAGAGCAAAATGAGTTAATCAATATCACTGATGTGACTATCTACACTTTTCTTTATCCGATTGTACAATTACATCCTGACTCAGCCAATAAATCTAAATTAATTTGGTGCGCACCCAGTCGTGCGAGTGCATGGCATGATTGGATTTTTGATAGTCAACTGCCTAAGTCTGTTGGTAATTGCGATGTTCCATTAGAACGAGTAGGTGATTTGGCCAGAAAACTCGGCGTAAACAGCACCCCAACGTTGTTTTTTGTCGATGGTAAACGTATGTTAGGCGCTCAACCCTATAAAGAAATTGAGCGCATGCTGGCAACGAGTAAATAGTTTTTTTATATTATCAAGCCCGTATAGCCTATGTCTAAACAACGGATCCCATTTTAAATATAGGCAAATACATAGCAATGACTAGCCCGCCAATCAGTGTACCCAATACCACCATAATCACTGGTTCCATTAAGCTAGATATTGCTGCGACGGCATCATCGACTTCACCTTCAAAAAAGTCGGCGACTTTGCCGAGCATAGAGTCGAGTGCGCCTGATTCTTCGCCGATGGCAACCATTTGCAGCACCATATTCGGAAACACATTGGTATTTTGCATAGAAACCGTTAGGCTTGTGCCAGTACTGATTTCACTTTGAATTTTTTTTGTTGCATCGAAGTAAACACGGTTTCCACAAGCACCCGCGACAGAGTCAAGTGCTTCTACCAAAGGCACACCTGCTGCAAACATTGTGGCTAAAGTGCGCGCAAAACGAGCAATTGTTGCTTTTCTAATGAGGGGGCCAAAAATAGGCATTTTAAGTAGCAATCGATCCATCGTAGATTGCATTTTTTCTGAGCGCTTCCAGGTATAGAAGAAAAACCAAAGTCCAAAGCCGATAGAACCAAATATAGCCCACCACCATTTGACAAAAACATCAGATATGGCCATCACAATTAATGTCGGTGTTGGCAATTGAGCACCAAAGCTACTAAATAGTTCTTTAAATGCAGGTATGACAAAAATCATAATGATGGCAGTGATAGCAAAAGCCACCACAATAATTGAAATTGGATAAAATAAAGCTGACTTAATCTTACCTTTAATAGCTTGTATTTTTTCTTTGTAGGTAGCTAGTCTGTCTAGTAAAGTATCTAAAATACCGGCCTGCTCTCCTGCGCCAATCAAATTACAGAATAGATTATCAAAATATAGTGGGTACTTTCTGAATGCACCACTGAGGCTGCTACCTGTTTCCACGTCAGCCTTAATATCCCCCAGTAATTTAGCTACAGCTTGATTGCTGTGACCTTTTCCTACAATATCGAAAGCTTGTAAAAGTGGCACTCCAGCTTTTAACATGGTGGCTAATTGACGGGTGAACAGTGTGATATCTTTATCTTTCACTTTGCCCTTGCTTTTGAAGCCGCTTTGTTTTTTAACTTTTATTACAATGATGCCTTGACGTCGTAAAGTTGCACTAACAAAAGACTCGCCACTGGCTCTTATTTCGCCTTTAATGAGTTTACCCCGCTTGTCTTTACCCTCCCAAAGGTAAAGCGACTCTTTATTAGCACTGGTTGCCATATTCATTTCCCTTTTTTCAAAAGCAAATCGTTGCTTTTATCATTATTCGTTGGTGACTGCTTCAATCTCTTCAATGGAGGTAAGTCCTTGCTTGACTTTAAGTAGACCTGATTGACGCAAGTCTCTCACACCTTCGCGCTTTGCTTGATCTGCAATGTCATGAGCAGTGCCATTTTTCATAATAATACGGCTAATGGCATCGGTCACCGGCATCACCTGATAAATGCCAACGCGTCCTTTGTAACCGCCGTTGCACTCATCACAACCACCTTCTTTAGGACCATACAATTGCCAGCTGCCATCCAAATCTTCTTCAGTGTAACCTACCCCTAGCAAAGCTTCTTTAGGGACATCAATAGGGACTTTACAGTTCTTACACAGTCTTCGCGCCAAACGTTGTGCAGTAATAAGTGAAACCGCAGAGGCAATATTAAATGGCGCCACCCCCATGTTAAGTAAACGTGTCAGTGTGGAAGGTGCATCATTGGTGTGTAGCGTAGATAACACCATATGGCCAGTTGACGCGGCTTTAATCGCCATATCAGCGGTTTCCAAGTCACGTATCTCACCAATCATGATGATATCGGGATCTTGCCTTAAAAATGACTTTAGTGCAGCAGCAAAAGTTAAGCCCTGCTTGTCGTTAACATTAACTTGGTTAATGCCTGCCAAAGGAATCTCGCAAGGATCTTCTGCAGTGGCAATATTAACGCCTGGATTATTTAGTATGTTCAGGCAAGTATATAGTGATACCGTTTTTCCAGAGCCTGTAGGCCCAGTAACTAGTACAAGGCCATAAGGTCGGCTGACCGCATATAGCAGGGCATCTTTCTGAGTCGGCTCATAACCGAGAGCCTCGATACCTAATGTTGCACTTGTTGGATCCAGAATACGCATAACAATTTTTTCGCCGTTAATCAGCGGCAGGGTGCTGACGCGAAAATCGATATTCCTTGTTTTAGACAGTGCCAGTTTCATACGCCCATCTTGTGGGATACGTTTTTCTGAGATATCTAAGTTAGAAATAATTTTAATTCGGGATGCCAATTTATCTTTGATGGCAAGGGGTGGTTGAGCAATTTCTCGTAAAATGCCATCTACTCGGTAGCGAATTCGGTAAAATTTCTCATAGGGCTCAAAATGCAAATCGGATGCGCCCATGTTAATGGCATCGAGTAAGATTTTTTGTAGATATTTAACAACTGGGGCGTCATCTACTTCGGCTGTTGTGACTTCAGCCTCCTCTTCGCCACCACCAAAGTCAAGCTCAATGTCGTCTCCACTGTCGAGAGATTTCATGGATACATCTTGAGACTCTATAACTTTATCA
This sequence comes from Methylophilaceae bacterium, assembly GCA_043788445.1. Classification (GTDB taxonomy): domain Bacteria; phylum Pseudomonadota; class Gammaproteobacteria; order Burkholderiales; family Methylophilaceae; genus JACMMS01. The sequence goes on along the minus strand of JAYVTW010000124.1, from coordinate 1,268 downwards.
ATTAATTTACCTAGTTTGGTGTCTTCAACCACAACTGGTGAAATTGCCATACCCATTTGGAACTGTACATTATCAAGTGCATGGAGATTGGTTGGGTCTGAAATCGCAACAAACGTTATATTATTTTTGCTATACAAAGCAAGTACACGGTTGCTTTGCATCAGTTTTACATCGATATGCTTTTTGGGTAAGAAGTCAATATTAAATGCATCGAGATTAAGGTAAGGAAAACCAAAGCTTCGCGCAGCAGTTTCAGCAATTTGCTCGGCTTTAACCTTTTTACTTAAAATAGCTTGTGTCACAAAAGGGACACGTTGTATGTTGGCTTGTGTTTGTATTGAAGCGGCTTCATCCTCAGAAAGTAATTTTTCTTGCACTAATTTACGTGCAAGACCACTTAATTGACTGGTATGAGCTGTTGCCATATTTTACTTAAACCCTAATTTTAGATGTTTTTTGTTTTGTGGAATGTGAATAAACACTTTATTTTTATTTGTAATTTTTTTGTAAATTCAAATAAAAATATCAATATATTCAATAGTGATAATGCACGTTAGTGTTTTTTTTGTAAAGGTTTTGTGGCTGCAATTTGCGTATAAACCACTATTTTTAATAATCAATATGGTAAATTAAGTGCCGATACCATAAAATCATAAAAAACTCTTGACAATATCAAAAAAGCTAAGTAAAAAATGATATTAGGTGTTTGCGTTCGAGTTTTTTGTAGCCAGCATTATTTTTATTGCGACTTCTCTTCTTGAGACAAACTTTTGGGGCGCCCCCCTTTGTAATATGTAAGGATGTATGAAATGGCATTAGGTACCGTAAAGTGGTTTAATGATTCTAAAGGTTTTGGTTTCATTACCCCAGATGATGGTGGTGACGATTTGTTTGCGCACTTCTCAGCAATTGTTGAAGCTGGCTACAAAAGTCTTAAAGAAGGACAGCGTGTAAGTTTTGAAGTGACCGAAGGTCCAAAAGGCAAACAGGCTTCTAATATTCAGAAGGCTTAATATAATACCGTTAGTTTGGTTTGCAAGACTAAGCGCTAATGCCAGTATTAACTAATTAGTTGCACAGTCTTAGTTTTAAATGGCTCGTAATTTATTGCGAGCCATTTTTTTAGTTAATAAACAATTAATTTGGGTTATAGACCTTATTACATATTTTTTATAATCTCTTCACCAAATTGTAAACTACCAACCTGTGTAGCGCCTTCCATTTGACTTGAGAAATCATGCGTGACTCGTTTTGATGTAATTGCATCT
>JAYVTW010000123.1:0-4840 GCA_043788445.1 Methylophilaceae bacterium | reverse complement strand
TTATATTTGGTCAATCCAGAATCTTTCCCCGATGCACATGCGACCGCATTATCAACTGGGGCAGCAGATTTACTTGAAAATGCTATTGTTTGCACCAGTTTAACTGACGCCTTAGCTGGCTGCGCATTTGCGATTGGTTTAAGTGCGCGTAAGCGCCAACTATCGCATGAACTATTAACCGCTAGGCAAGCAGCGGCTCGTGCTGTTAAAATTGCTATCTGCCAGCCAGTAGCCTTGGTATTTGGTACAGAAATGAGCGGCTTAAGCAACGCAGAATTAGATTGTTGTCAGATGCTAGCAATGATTCCTGCTAACCCCGAATATTCATCACTGAATTTAGCCGCTGCAGTACAAGTTATGTGTTATGAACTGCGCATGTCAGTACTTGAAAGTGCAGACCTACTTTTAGAACTATTACCAAACAAAACTGCCGAGCTTGCGACTATAGATAGCCTAGAAGGCTTTTATGCACATCTAGAAGAAACCTTGATATATATTGGCTACTTAAACCCAGCCGCACCAAAAAAACTGATGGAAAGAATCCGCCGAATTTTTGCTCGCGCTAGATTAGAGAGAGAAGAAGTTAACTTGCTACGTGGCATATTAACGCTCACTAAGGCACCACGAAAGCATGATAAGTATTAGTCTTTTCTGAGTTTATTTCCCTACTAAATTAGTCAACTATAGTCATTTATGGCATAATAATATTTTGTATTATTGCCATGTATAACTAAATGTTTAATCACATCAAAGAAGATATTTCCATTGTATTTGAGCGTGACCCCGCTGCACGAACACATTGGGAGATATTAACCACTTACCCTGGTGTACATGCACTAATGATGCACCGTTTATCTCACTCGCTATGGAAAATGCGCTTTTTTTGGCTTGCGCGTTTCAGCTCACACATCGCACGCTGGCTTACTGGTATTGAAATTCATCCAGGAGCTACCATTGGTCATCGTGTATTTATTGACCATGGCATGGGTGTTGTGATTGGTGAAACAGCCATCATTGGTGACGACTGTACGTTGTATCACGGTGTGACTTTGGGCGGCACTTCTTGGAACAAAGGCAAGCGCCACCCAACGTTAGAAAATGGTGTAGTAATTGGTGCTGGCGCAAAAATACTTGGTCCAATCACGGTGGGCGCCGGTGCAAAAATTGGCTCTAATGCTGTTGTGGTAAAAGATGTACCGGAAAATGCAACGGCTGTAGGCATTCCTGCACGTATTTTAGAGGAAGAAAAAGCCAAAAAACGCGATGAAACTGCACAAAAAATCGGCTTTTCTGCTTATGCGATTGGTGACGACAATAACGATCCAATGACTAAGGCTATTCATTCATTATTAGATCATGCGGCTAAACAAGATTTAGAGATGCAAGCATTGAAAGATCAATTGGCACAATTTGCTGATGCAAAATCCGATATCGAGCTAGGTGAAGCCTTTGCATCAAAAAAACCGCATATTAAAAAGGCATAAGTTTAATAACCTTAAATAATACTGTGCTGAACCAATCTCATTAATAATTGACTAAAATACTAGGTTATTATAGAATCACAATTTTTGATTAAGATATTCGAAGCTTATTAGAATCAACAATTATTTAAAGCTTTATTTAAGATACCATGAGACTTACCACCAAAGGCCGATTTGCCGTTACCGCTATGCTAGACCTCGCAATGAGCGCGGGCGACAAACCTGTGACTCTGGCTGGGATTAGCGAACGTCAGGCCATTTCACTATCGTATCTTGAACAATTGTTCAGTCGCTTACGCAAACACGGCTTAGTAAAAAGTGTACGTGGGCCAGGTGGCGGTTATCGTGTAGGCAAAAGCCATCAAGAAATTAGCATCTCGCAAATTATTACAGCAGTAGATGAACAAATAGATGCAACCCAATGTGGCGGTCAGGAAAATTGCCATGGCGAAGAGGGTCGTTGTATGACGCATGATTTATGGGCCTCACTCAATAATAAGATTCTAGACTATCTATCTGGCGTCAGCTTGGCTGACATGGTAAGAGATCAGCATGAAGCCAATCTAAACAAAGAGCATCATGCTAGTTGCAAAAAAAATGGCAAACAAGTGGTGTTTGCACCCAGAAAAACCTGTTTAGAATCAGCAGAAACGGTGAGCGGTTAAAGTCGCGTTATAGCTATGGCTAGTATCTATTTTGATAATAACAGCACGACCGCACTAGATGAGCGCGTATTAGAAGCAATGCTTCCATTCATGACGGTGCAACACGGCAATGCTACTAGCCGCCATGTTTATGGACGCACAGTACGCGATGCAGTCGAACGAGCACGTGAACAAATAGCTAATGCAGTTGGTGCGCACCCTTCACAAGTGGTTTTCACTGCCAGCGGCACTGAAGCAAACAACTTTGCGATTAGCGGTATTGCTGGCAATTTGCCAGTTAGCCAAATTGTTGTTAGTAGTATTGAGCACCCATGCGTTACACGCCCTACTTTTGCAATGCAAAAATATGGTTACAAAACGAAAATTATTGGTGTGGATCACGATGGACTAATCGATTTGGTCCACTTAGAAAATATATTGAAAAACTCGGGTGATAACACCACCTCACTTGTATCTGTGATGGCAGTAAATAATGAAACAGGTGTTATCCAAGATTTAAGAGCGATGGCAGAAATCGCAAAACGTTATAAAGCTCACTTTCATACCGATGCAGTACAAGCGTTGGGCAAAATACCAGTCGACTTTGCTGGCTTGAATGACGAATTAAATATGTGTGCTATGACCATTTCATCGCATAAAATTTATGGCCCGCAAGGAGCAGGTGCTTTAGTGTTGGATAAACGGATAGATATCTTGCCATTATTGCATGGTGGTGGCCAAGAAAAAGGTTTGCGTAGTGGTACAGAAAACGTTGCGGCCATAGTGGGGTTTGGTGTGGCTTGCGAGCAGGCAGCAAGTGAATTGGTCACTCGCTCCAACCACACAAAAACCTTACGTAATTATTTGGAACAAGGTTTAACGCAAATGGGAGCTGTGATATTTGGCAATAAAGCTCCGCGTATAACCAATACTAGCTTTTTTGCTTTCCCTAATATTGAAGGCGAAACACTAGTGATGGCGTTAGATCGTAAAGGTTTTGCTGTAGCAAGCGGTTCTGCATGCTCTAGTGACAGCACAGAACCTAGTCATGTACTACTTTCTATGGGAGTAGCATCAGATTTAGCACGAGGTGCGGTGCGAGTAAGTTTTGGTGCTAATGCTTCAATGGGTAGTTTGGGTAACAATACCATAGAACAAGTTGATCAGTTTTTAGTGATACTTAAACAAGAATTACAACGATTAAAACAAATGACAGGTGTGCGTTTTGAGACAACTGCCACAGTGTAGAAGTTGTTTGAACCAGCTATTTTAAATAATAAAATTTCTTAAGCATTAAATTTTAAGAGTAGGAAATAAAATGTCAGCAGTATTAGAAACTAAAGTTAAAGAACTAACAACGCATCATCTAGAGCGTGAGCCGATTTATTTAGATTATTCAGCGACTACGCCTGTTGACCCGCGCGTGGCGGAAAAAATGATTCCCTTCATTACCGAGCACTTTGGCAATCCAGCTTCACGTAGCCATCTATATGGTTGGACAGCGGAAAAAGCGGTCGAAAATGCACGCGAAGAGGTTGCAAAATTAGTCGGTGCTGACCCACGTGAAATCGTATGGACCTCTGGCGCAACTGAATCTAACAACTTAGCCATTAAAGGTGCTGCTAACTTTTACAGTGGCAAAGGTAAGCACATTATTACTGTAGCGACTGAGCACAAAGCGGTCATTGATACGGTACGTGAACTTGAGCGCGTTGGTTTCACTGCCACTTATTTAGAACCTGAAGCAAATGGCTTACTGGATTTAGAAAAATTTAGAGCAGCTATTCGCCCTGATACAGTCCTAGCATCAGTGATGTCCGTCAATAATGAAATTGGTGTGATTCAAGATATCACAGCGATTGGTAATATTTGTCGTGAAAACAATATTATTTTCCACGTAGATGCAGCACAAGCTACAGGTAAAATAGATATTGATCTAGAAAATTTACCAGTTGATTTAATGAGTTTTTCTGCACATAAAACCTACGGCCCTAAAGGCATTGGTGCTTTGTACGTACGTCGTAAACCACGTATACGCATCGAAGCGCAAATGCACGGTGGAGGTCACGAGCGCGGTATGCGATCCGGCACACTAGCAACCCACCAAATTGTGGGTATGGGGGAAGCTTTTAGAATCGCACGTGAGGAAATGGCCTTAGAAAATGTTAAAATTCGAAAACTACGTGACAAACTATTGCACGGTTTGCAAGAAATTGAAGAAACTTATGTCAATGGCGATTTAAACCACCGTGTACCGCATAACTTAAATATCAGCTTTAACTATGTGGAGGGTGAATCGTTGATTATGGCGGTAAAAGATATTGCGGTTTCAAGCGGTTCTGCTTGTACTTCAGCTAGTTTGGAACCAAGTTATGTATTACGTGCTTTAGGTCGTAATGATGAATTAGCGCATAGTTCAATTCGCTTTTCTATTGGTCGTTTTACAACAGAAGCTGATGTAGATTACACCATCGCACTACTGAAAAGAAAAGTTGGTAAATTACGTGAATTATCACCACTTTGGGACATGTTCCAAGATGGTATCGATATTAGTAAAGTACAGTGGGCTGCCCACTAAAGGAGAATTAAAATGGCATATTCAGATAAAGTTTTAGACCACTATGAAAACCCACGGAACGTGGGTTCATTGGATAAAAACGATCCACAAGTAGGTACTGGCATGGTCGGCGCTCCGGCCTGTGGTGACGTGATGAA
>JAYVTW010000122.1:0-27752 GCA_043788445.1 Methylophilaceae bacterium | reverse complement strand
TATAGCTAAGCAAAATCTCCAAGAAGCGGGTTTTGCTGATGTGGTACAAGTATCTCACGTAAATATCACTGAAATAGCAGCGCCAAGTAGTGCTGGAGTGCTGATTGCTAACCCACCTTATGGCGTGCGTATTGGTGAAGATGAAGAACTAGCCACTTTATATCCACACATGGGTGAGACATTAAAACGTAAATTTAGCTGCTGGAATACATATTTTTTAACAACTGATATGCGCCTGCCAAAATTGATGCGATTAGCGCCGAGCAAACGTACGCCCTTGTTTAATGGTCCTTTAGAGTGCCGTTTATTTGAAATTAAAATGGTGGCGGGTAGTAACCGTAAAGAAAAGCCAATAGGATAAATTACGATGTCCAAGACACCAGATTCTTTAGCTAGCCTACGTGAACGCGTTAATGCATTTGTCAATGAGCGCAGTTGGGCGAAGTTCCACTCACCAAAAAATCTAGCTATGGCCATGATAGTAGAGGCGGCGGAGCTGGTTGAACATTTTCAATGGGAAACCGAACAAGCCAGTCGTGAATTAACAGTTGAAAAACTTGAACAAGTTAGTCATGAATTAGCTGATACTTTTGTTTATTTGTTGCGTATTGCCGAGGTGTTGAATATTGATTTAATTGAAGCAGCTAATGCAAAAATAGATTTAAATGCAAAGAAATATCCAGTAGATAAAGCGCGAGGTAGTCACGCCAAATACACGGCTTACGAGTAAATTTTTTTTACTATGATAAGTGAAATATTCAACAGCTTATAAATCAATAGTCTAAAAAAAATCCCAGCAAAATTTTGCTGGGATTTTTTAATAATTAAACTCTAACTCCACAAATTATAAAACAGCTAGTGCCGCTTCATAGTTTGGTTCGTTTGCTATTTCGCTGACTAACTCTGTATAAATGACTGTGTCTTTTTCATCTAATACAATTACCGCACGTGCTGCTAAACCCGCTAATTTGCTGGTGGCTATCAACAACCCGTAATCATTTAAGAATTCACGACCACGCATGGTCGATAAATTAACTACATTTTCTAGGCCTTCTGCTGCACAAAAGCGCGATTGTGCAAAAGGTAAATCAGCAGAAATGTTAATCACAACCGTATTGTTGAGGCTGCTGGCACTTTTATTAAATGCGCGTACAGATGACGCGCAAGTGGGCGTATCTACACTTGGAAATACGTTTAAAACTTTACGCTTGCCCGCAAAAGATTCTAATGTGACATTAGCCAATGTTTTGTCTACTAATGTGAAATCGTGAGCCTTTTGGCCTATAGTTGGTAAATTACCAAAGACTTCTACTGGATTGCCTTTGAGCGTGACGTTATTTGACATGATTTTTTGCCTCTATGATGATGATAATTATTAATAGTTATTAGATTAAAAGTTAATGATAAAACAAAATACGCTTGTTTGATACAAGCCATTTTCAATTTTACATTTGTACATTGGCCTCTCTTTAGATGAAAACAGGCACGAGTTAAAAACTCACGCCTGTTCATATTTTTAATCTAAATTATGTTTATTTAGGTAAAAAAATATTTTAGCTAAATAGATTTTCACTTAAATAACCAATCGTCATTGTTTGATTATGCAAAACGCTATCTGATGTATTTGGTCTTGGCGCTAGTTCACCGTAGGAATAAAAGCCAGTGATTAAAGTTTGTGGCCCTAAGATTTGTTGAACCAACTTAATTTCGTCTTTTACATGCTCAGCCATTACGCCTTTACGGCCTACACAGCTTACGCAAACGGCTAAACCAGTCTGGTTGGTTTTGCTGGCGGCTAGGTTTTCTAATACTAAGTGGGCTGCTGCACCTGCACCTTCAACCAAACGATCATGATTACTTTGGCATAAGCGCACTGTTTCGCCTTCAGCCACGTTACCAGCAAAAGTTAGGCTATTTTCATTAGCATTCACAGAAAGTAAGGTGCGAATTTTTTCTACATCGCGTTTACCTTCTTCAATAACAGCTAATGGAAATTTTAAACCTGAACTAGGCAAGCCTTTGGCAAATGCATCGCCAATGTAAAGTCTGTAGAGAGGAAGTGCTGGTTTACCGTCCATTTCGTAAACAACGTTTTTTTCTGAACGTGTGACTTTGCGTGGAGGGCCATAGGGCTTCCAACCACCTAGCGCACCACTTGCTGTAATCAAGTTGTTACCATACAAGCCTACTGCAATTACTAAATTGTCTGAAATATTTTCATTAAATATTTGCAGTGTTTTTACGAATGCACCGCCGTCACCAGCTAAACCACCAACAATTGGCACATCACCTAAAACACTTTGGAAGCCCAGCAGTAACTCAGAACCGTTCACATTTAGGCCATCAGAGAGTACCAATATTGTACGTAAGCTATCTGCTTTTAACTGCTTTGCTAGACCTGCTGCTGCATCGAAAGAGCTTTGCATACTGCTGATCTTGGTATGGCTAACGCGCTGTATGGTTTTTTCCCATAAGATAGCCGTAATTTGTAAACTTTCGTCATAGACACCGGTTGGGTTAATCTCACCAGAGGTGGTGCAGCCTACTATTTGTGCTGAAGGATAGCGAATTTTAAGAAAACTGGCTAATTTGCTATCACTAAATCTTTTAACAGAGCCAAATACCAATACAAGATTGGCATTAAGTAGCGGCGAGGTAGATGGCAAATCTTTTAATGCCATTTTTTCTGTTATAGATTCTTGTTTAATTATCATAGCTATCTATTCTCCACCCAGCTGCTTTAATATTATAGGTACAGTAAATTACCTCTAATGTATGCGTAAAAACTACATTCCGAAACGCTTACCAATAATTGTTAACTGATTGTAAACTACATTAATGTATCTTGTTACAAATCTATTGTAAACATGAAAAAAAATGTATCATTTATTATCCTGATGCGGTTATAGTTAAGTCCTGTAATCACTGGTTTTGAATATATATAATTAAATAAAATTTTCAGTGTTGATCATAGTTTAATTAGTAGTTTTTTTAAAGGGGATTGCTGAGTGGAGCAAGCTAATCTAACTGGTACCAAGGTAATGGTAATTGACGATAGCAATACTATTCGTCGCAGTGCTGAGATTTTTCTCAAAGCTTCAGGCTGTGAAGTTATTCTAGCTGAAAATGGTTTTGATGCGCTGTCTAAAATTTCCAGTGAACATCCTCAGATTATCTTCGTTGACATCATGATGCCTCGTCTGGATGGCTACCAAACTTGCGCACTTATAAAAAGAAATCCTCGGTTTAAATCAACCCCAGTAATTATGCTCTCAAGTAAAAGTGGTGTGTTTGATAGAGCGCGTGGGCGTATGGTGGGTTCGGATCAGTACTTAACTAAGCCGTTTACTCAAGAAACTTTAATAGACGCAATTTTAACTTACGTTAATCCTAGTTCTAACGCTTAAACAAATATAGGTGATATCAATTATGGTGATCAATAAAATATTGGTAGTAGATGACTCTGCAACTGACAGACTTTATTTAACCGAAATACTACAAGCTGCTGGTTATGAGGTATCTACTGCTGAAAGTGGTGACGAATGCTTAATTAAAGTAAAAGATAACATGCCCGATCTAGTTGTGATGGACGTAATTATGCCAGGGCTAAACGGCTTTCAAGCTACACGTGCATTATCAAAAAATGCAGATACGGCTCATATTCCTGTGATTATGTGTACAGGGAAAGAAGTGACTGATCGTGCATGGGCTTTGAAGCAAGGCGCAAAAGAGTGTGTGATTAAGCCGGCAAACGCTATAGAATTAATTAATAAAATTAAAGCCTTATAGAAATAGCCAAGAAAACTGAATTATGGCTAAACAAAAACTAAATTTACAGACTTATCAAGAAGATATTCTTGCACGTCTGAAAATGGTGTCTGAGGGTGAGCAAACTGTTGCTATTTCTCGTTTGGGTGTAAGCATTGCAGAACGCAATTATCTGGTGGCATTGGCTGATGTGAGTGAAGTCTTGCCTGTGCCAGAAATTACAAAAATCCCACTCACAAAACAATGGTTCATTGGTGTTGCTAACGTGCGCGGTAATCTAGCTGCAATTTCAGATTTGGCTGGTTTTTTGGGTGAAGTGTCTTCCACCGTGAGTAGTGAGAGTCGTATTTTGCTTGCCCATACACGTTTTGATATCAATGCGGGTTTGTTAGTTGATCGACTGATTGGTTTACGTGACCTTAACACTATGCGGCTTAAACGCAGCGTCAATTCAGAGAAGCCATGGCAGTTAAATGTATATCAAGATGATGAAGGGCAGGAGTGGCAAGAAATTGATATTGGGTTATTAATAAGTGAAAAAGAGTTTTTGCAGGTGGCAATCTGATATTAGTTTTTAAAAAATAATGATTTTTATAATTAATTTGTAAAGTATTGTGTTTATGATGCATTGCTAACTTGGATTCATAGTGCAGTGCAATCTACAAAATTGGGGTGATAATAAATGGCGATTAATTTTTCAGAGTTTAGTGCTAAGTTAAAGGCGCTATTTAAAATAAGTGATTCTTCAAAATCGGTTTGGACGAAAACCGATTTTAATTTAACTTTACTTTTGCTACTTCTAATATCAATCGCTATTACCTTTTTATCGCTGGATATTGCACAGACGAGACGAGATGCCAAGTTCCAAGTGGCGTCAGCTGACTTGCAAGTATTGGTACAGCAGGCAGTTCGAGATGCTGCGTTAGCAACCTCAATTGATAATAACGCATCAATGCGTTTGTTAAACGTTCAAGGTAGCGTTAAAAGCGAACTAGATACCATGCATGCCCTAAACTCTCAAACACTGTTCAGTAGCAATAGCTCAATTGCTGGTCAAAATAACGTGACGACTCTGATGATTAATATTGAGAATATTTGGGCTAAATTACAGCCAGACCTTAAACAATTAAGTCAGGCAAAAGTAGGTGATACTGCGTTAGTGAATAAGCTAGGTGCAATGTCAGCATCAAGTGATGCGATTATCGCATCTGCTCGCGAAGCTGTTACCAAATACAAAGCTCAAGGCAGGGTGGGTCTTTGGTTAACATTTGCAATTGTGGCAGCTTTAGTTGCATTAGGTTTGTTGGTCTTTATTGCAATTCGCCAAATTAAACGTGCTACACAGAGCTTTATAGATGTTGAGAAAACTAACTTAACTAACCAAGAGGCAATTTTACACTTATTGGATGAAATGGGTGACTTGGCTGATGGCGACTTAACGGTTACGGCACAAGTGAGTGAGAATATTACCGGGGCGATTGCTGACTCTATTAACTATACTATTGCCAGTTTGCGGGACTTGGTGTCTGAAATTATTAAAGCGACAAAACAAGTTACAACTGCCACGGAGCAAGCACAGGTTACTTCGGTGTCATTGCTTTCTGCTGCGGAACAACAGTCTTCACAAATCGTAGAAACAACAGATGCTGTCAATAATATGACACGTTCAATATTACAAGTATCAAGCAATGCGAGTCAGGCATCTGAAGTGGCGCAACGTTCTATTCAGGTTGCTACGCAAGGTTCGCAAGCGGTACAAAATACAATTTCTGGTATGAACGAAATTCGTACACAAATTCAAGAAACTTCAAAACGTATCAAACGACTAGGTGAAAGCTCACAAGAAATTAGTGAGATCGTGGAGTTGATTTCAGATATTACTGAGCAGACCAATATTTTGGCGTTGAATGCCGCAATTCAGGCAGCATCAGCAGGTGAAGCAGGTCGTGGTTTTACGGTGGTTGCAGAAGAAGTGCAGCGTTTAGCGGAACGATCATCTGAAGCGACAAAACAGATTAGTGCGATTGTGAAAACGATTCAAACCGATACCAATAGTGCGGTGGTGGCGATGGAGAAAAGTACCGAGGGTGTCGTTGAGGGCGCTCGCTTATCTGATGCAGCGGGTAGGGCTTTGACTGAGATTGAAACGGTTTCTAATGACTTAGCGCGTTTAATTCGCTCTATTTCTAGTGCAACTGTGGCGCAAACTGAGGTGGCTGCAGTCGTTACACGTAATATGCAGGAAATTCAAAATATTACATTGCAAACTACGGATGGTACTAAATTAACAGCAGAATCAGTAGGTCAACTCAATCGTTTGGCTGAGGATTTGCGTGATTCAGTAGCTGGCTTTAAGTTAGCTTAATGTTAAGTTTTTCCTTGATAGATTGCTTTAATCATTGCTTAATATGGAGCATTAGCTAGTGGCGGAAGAGTTCGACATAGGACCACTTACCTGGGTCAAAGATGAAATAGATCAGGCGCTTACTACAGCTCTTGCAAATATTAAGTCGGTTGTAGCTAATCCTGGCGATTTGTCCGTGTTGCGACTATCACAGACACACTTGTATCAAGTAAGTGGTGCGCTAGACATGGTGGGTTTGGAAGGCTGTAAGCGCTTCTGCGCAGAGTTAGAAAAAGTAACATCTAAGCTTGATAAGCAACAGATTACGCCCACACCAGAATTATTAGCAGATATTGAGACTGCGTTAATCACGTTAAAAAACTATCTGCAAGATCTATTAAATGGTATTCCAGATATACCGATTCGTTTGTTCCCTGCATTAAAACCATTGATAGTTGCACAGGGAGAGATTATAGATGTAAGTGATTTATTCTTTCCTGATACTAGTCATTTAGCTCCTAAGGATTTGTATACCAAAAGCTTAGGTGATATTGATTACGTAAGTTTTATCCTAGAGCAGCGCATTAATTATCAAAAATCATTACTAGCTTGGTTACAAAAGAAACAAGCCTCAGACTTGGCTAATATGCGCTTGGCGATTGAGAATGTTAGTCAAGTTCAAGAAAAATCTGGTCAAAAAACCTTGTGGTGGGTCGCAAGTGCATTTACTGAATCTTTGAACGACGAGAAAATATCACAACATGCAGGTGCAAAGCGCTTATGTCGTAGAATAGATCAAGAATTGCGTAGCATAAGCGAAGGACAAACTAAGCCATATAGTCTTTTGCTTAAAGACATTTTGTACTATGTCGCAGTGACTGACATTACTTCATCGACAATAGAAAAAGTACGAGCAGTTTTTGAACTTGATGATTTGATTCCAAAAAAATATGCTGGTGTTGGCATCATAACGGCCGAACAAGAACAATTTGTTCGTGATTTAATTGCTGATTTAGGCGGCCTTAAATTCATATGGCAGGCTGTTACAGAGGCTGAAGTATCCGATCTAGGTAATTTTTGTGAAAAAATTGCCACACTAGTTGAAACTAGCAAAAGTCTTGCTAATAGCTGGATTACTGACTACTTCTCAGATATCGCTAAGGCGGCAACTGCTATTAGTGTGCATCATAATAATCAAAACGCTCAACAACAACAGGTGGCACAAGTTGAAATTGCTTCAGCACTGAATTTAGCTGAATTTACACTCAATCACTATCAGCAATTTAATGATGAATCAAAACATCAATTAGAAAACTCTTCTAAACGCCTGCAGACTTTAGCCTCTGGTGCAGAGCTTGATGATTTAGCCATCTCTACAAAGCTCGAAAGTGAAACATTAACAGCTGTTGTGACACAAATCAAAGAGTCGTTAAAGGTGGTTGAAGAGGCGTTAGACTTATTCTTTCGTAACGCTACTGATCAAACTCCACTTGCAAAAGTAGACAAACCTCTGCAACAAATTATGGCGGCATTTGACATGCTGAATATGACGATACCAACTGCAATTGCCCGAGCGGAGTTGGCTTTAGTTATACATTTTAGTGAGAGCGGGTATATAGCAAATCAAGCTCAGTTTGAATTGCTTGCCGAGAGCTTGAGTATGCTAGAACTTTACGTAGATGAACTACCTAAGGTTAGACCAGAATCACAATCTGCATTGCTTGGTGCTTTAGAAAGATTAAATCAAGAAAGCTTAGCTCGAGGTGATAGTGTAATTACAGAGGTTACTGTTGAGGAAGCCAGTTTACCCTCTGTCGATATGTTAGCCGAGCTAGAGGCCCCTGAATCAGAGCTTACAAAAGCACATGCCTCTCCCTTTATCGACCCTGAACTAATGGATATTTTTCTCACAGAAGCAGAAGAGGTGCTCGCACAAAATGCACAAAACTTGCAAACATTACGTATTAACAATACCAACATCAATGCAATGGCTGAATTGCGTCGTGGTTTTCATACGCTTAAAGGCAGTGGTAGAACTGTTGGCTTAAATGATATTGGCAATGTGGCTGGTAATGTTGAAACTATGCTAAATACAGTCATTGATAAAAAAACTTATTTACGTCCTGAGCAAATTAGCTTTTTAGAACAAACAACAGCTGCTTTTGCCGCTTGGGCTGCTGAGCTAAAAGACTCTGGTACAGCCTCTGTTGATGTCGCTGAATGGCAAGAAAAAGTAATGAGTGTTGCTAAGCTGAAAATGACTAGCCAAATTGAAGAGGTTGTTGTTGGCGGTACGCGTTGGATGAGTCGTGGTTTGTATAATGTGTTCCTGCAGGAAAGCCAACAAAACTTAGCGATATTGCAAGCGGATGTAGATAGTTTAAGTGAAAATAGTCATGCCAAAAATGTCAAGCTTAAACCAGCGGATAAAAGTAAAATTGCTGTGCATACACTGGCTAGCAACGCCCTTACTGCGGGCTTTAAGCCAATGGGCGAACTAGGGCGCGCTTTAGAAAATTGGTTAGACACATTTAAAAGTTGTTGGGATAACGAATCAGTAGTTTTGTATAGAAAATCAGTTAAATCGTTAACCGATATGTGGGAAAGGGCGGCTAAATTGCTTCATCCACGTGCAGCCCCAGCGTTGATTAAAGCATTGAAAAATGTAACAGGTTCCTATGTTATGAGGGAAGCTGCTGAGTTCGCAGATAGCTTACCAAGCATTGCTGATGAAGTTGATTCTGATTATGCGGAAGTGATTGAGATTTCAGAGCTTCTACCAGAGGAACTTGCTAGCTCACATGAGCTTTCTATAAAAGAAGATGTTGATCTAACAAGCGCGATGACTGCAGCATTGATGCCAGAAGCTACAAATGTTGATAGAGAGTTGCTCAATATTTTTATTGAGGAAGCGAGTGAGTTAATCCCACAAATGGGCAACGAATTGCGCGCATGGCGCGGCAATCCTGTAGATCAAGCTTTGCCAGATGCTATACAGCGCACATTACATACGCTAAAAGGTAGTTCACGTATGGCTGGGCAAGTTGCCCTAGGCAATACAGTGCATGATTTAGAAGATCAAGTGATTCGCGCCCTTCAACATAAAGTCAGTTCAGACGACTTTGATAAAATGTTTGTTTCACTTGATAAAATTGGTAATTTGTTTGACTCATCCATTATGCTCAATTTGGGTGAGGCACCTAAAGCGTTTAATACTGACGTACCACACCTCACACGTTTAGCAGATCGCAGTGCACAATATTTGCGTTTGCGCGCAGATGTTTTGGATAGACTCATTAACGAAGCCGGTGAAATTAGTATTGCACGTTCTCGGATGGATCGGGAAATGCAGGGCTTTAAAGGTTTCTCTCTCGACTTAACTGAAAGCGTGTTCCGTTTACGTAATTACCTACGTGAGTTAGAAATTGAGGCAGATACGCAGCTTCAATCACGTTTGAGTATTTTGCAAGAAGCTAACGAAACTTTTGACCCACTAGAGTTTGACCGATTTACCCGTTTGCAAGAGTTAACTCGTATGATGGCAGAAAGCGTAAACGATGTGGCGACCATCCAGCATGGTTTGTTAATGAATTTGGATCAAACTCAATCTGCCTTACAACAACAAAACCGGATGAATCGTGAATTACAACAGGCTTTGATGAGTGTGCGTATGTTGCCATTCTCATTGCTCACGGAACGTCTACATCGCATTGTGCGCCAAACAGCACGTGAGCTTAATAAGCGCGTTGAGATGGTGATTGATGGTGAAGGTGTTGAACTAGATCGAAGCGTATTGGATAAAATTGGTGCACCTTTAGAGCATTTGTTACGTAATGCAGTGGCACATGGTATTGAAATGCCTAATGAACGAAAAAAACTTGGCAAAGACGAAACCGGTACAATCCTGTTAAAAGTACGCCAAGAAAATGATGAGATTACCTTAACCATTAGTGACAATGGTGGAGGGATTCCATTAGCACGTGTGAAAGAAAAGGCCATTAAAAATGGCTTGCTGTCTGATGGTCAAGAAGTCAATGATCAGGCGTTGATAAGTATTATTTTTGAACCAGGCTTTTCTACCGCGAATGAAGTATCGCAAATTGCTGGCCGTGGTGTAGGTTTAGATTCTGTACGTAGTGATATTAGTGGTTTGGGTGGTCGTATTGATGTGGATAGTGTGTTCAACCAAAGCACAATCTTTACTATTTATATTCCAGTCACGCTATCTATTGCTCAGGTGTTAATGGTCCGTGCTGGTTCTGAGGTCTTTGCTATCCCGGTCACTATGATTGAGCAAGCACAGAAAATTAAGCCACAAGAGATGCAGCTAGCTTACAAAGCAGGCTTAATTACTTGGGCTAATAAACAATACTCATTACATTATTTACCTAAGCTTGTTGGAATGTTAGATGCAGTGCCAGAAGCTCATAATTACACCTCAATATTGCTGTTGCGTAGCGGTAGCTACCATACAGCCTTGCATGTAGATGAAATTTTAAGTAATCAAGAGGTGGTGATGAAGCCTATTGGTGTGCAGCTATCCCGTGCACCTGGAATGCTTGGCGCTACGGTCACTGGTGATGGTAGCATTGTGCTAATTATCAATCCGGTACAACTTGCTAACCGTGAAGTGTTATCAGTTGGTGCAATAAAAGTACAAGTTACTGCCGTTGAAACTACAGTGAGTAAGCATACAGTGATGGTGGTAGATGACTCTCTCACTATGCGTAAAGTGCTGGGTCGTTTGCTTGAGCGTGAGGGTTTTGACGTTATTATTGCTAAAGACGGTATGGATGCATTGCAGTTGTTACAAGATATCACACCGGATATTATTTTAACGGATATTGAAATGCCGCGTATGGATGGTTTTGGTTTGGCGCGGAATATTCGTGATGATGTTCGCACAAAAAACACACCGCTGATTATGATTAGCTCACGTACTGCAGAGAAGCATCGTAATGTAGCGGCTGAGTTGGGCGTCAATGCCTTTTTTGGTAAGCCTATAGCAGATGATGAATTAATCGCTAAAATCAATGAGCTATTAGCATAAAGTGATCGATTTAAGATTTTATTAAAGTAGTGGTCGCATAATAAAAACTTTCCAACCAATATTAGTTGAGTTTTTTTAAAATATAGCAAAAACCGCTGTAAACTGAGTTAGAGTTACTGTGGTATTCGTCAATTAAATTATTCAATTTTTACTTAGATTTTTCCACTGAACTCTTCTAGCAACTGAGGTAAAATCTACTTTATGTCCTCTCTGCCTACATTTATTCATTTGCGTTGTCACAGCGAGTATTCCGTTGTTGATGGTACCGTACGCATCGATGATTATGTTGCCTCTGCTGTGGCTGATCAAATGCCCAGTATTACGCTCACCGATTTATGTAATTTGTTTGGTGCTATTAAATTTTACAAGGCCGCCCGTGCTAAAGGGTTAAAGCCTATTATTGGTTGTGATATCTGGGTTGAAAATGAAAGTAATCGCGATCAACCTTACCGATTGTTATTACTATGCCAATCCCAAGCGGGTTATTTACGTTTATGTCAGTTATTAACGCGCGCTTATTTAGAGAACCAATATCGCGGGCGCGTTGAAGTTAAACGCCAGTGGTTTGGTGAGGCAGCAACTGATGGTTTGATCGTGTTATCTGCTGCAATGTCAGGTGATATCGGTGCAGCTTTAATACAAAATAATCTGATAATGGCAAAAAAACTCGCACAACGTTGGGCAGCTTTGTTCCCCAATTGTTTTTATATTGAAGTGCAGCGAAGTGTATCTGAGCAACAAGGGGCACAACTAAAATCACAGCAAGAGCAATATATTCAACGTGCGCTCAATCTAGCTGCAGAACTAGCACTACCTGTAGTTGCAACACAGCCAATTCAGTTTATAACACCAGATGATTTTAAAGCGCATGAGGCACGTACCTGTATTGCTGAAGGTTATGTGCTGGCGGATAGCCGTCGCCCAAAAAACTTCAGTGAAGAGCAATATTATAAATCGCAAGCACAAATGCAAGCGTTATTTGCTGACATCCCCGAGGCTTTGGCTAATAGTGTAGAAATCGCCAAGCGCTGTAGTTTAGAACTAAAACTTGGCAAAAATTATTTGCCTGATTTCCCCACGCCTGATGGTTCTAGTTTGGATGTATATTTAATCAATCAATCTCTTGCTGGTTTAATGCAACGCATGGCATTGTTATACCCCGATGCTACCAAGCGAGAAGCCAAATTCCCAGAGTACGAAGCGCGATTAACTTTTGAAAACAAAATTATCAATCAAATGGGCTTTGCCGGCTACTTTTTAATTGTGGCGGATTTTATTAATTGGGCAAAAAATAATGGCGTACCCGTTGGCCCTGGCCGTGGTTCGGGTGCAGGCTCTTTAGTGGCTTATAGCTTGGGTATTACCGATTTGGACCCGCTACAATATAACTTACTGTTTGAGCGTTTTCTTAACCCAGAACGTGTTTCTATGCCCGACTTTGATATCGATTTTTGTCAAGAAGGTCGCGATCGAGTCATCGATTATGTAAAAAATAAATATGGTCTGGGCTCGGTTTCACAAATTGCCACCTTCGGTACCATGGCGGCCAAGGCTGTGATTCGCGATGTTGGACGCGTGCTTGATTTGCCTTTTAACTTTGTTGATAGCATAGCTAAGCTCATTCCATTAGAATTAGGCATCACACTGTCTTCTGCGTTGGAAAAAGAACCACAACTGCAAGAGCGACGTGAAAACGAAGAAGAAGTTAACCTGTTGTTAGAACTGGCTTTACGTCTTGAAGGTTTGGTGCGGAACGTTGGTATGCATGCAGGCGGGGTACTAATTGCGCCAGGTAAAATCTCAGATTTTTCACCAATTTACTGTCAAGCCAATGGTGATAGTTTAGTTAGCCAGTACGATAAAGACGATGTGGAAGCGGTTGGCTTAGTTAAATTCGACTTTTTGGGCTTGCGTACATTAACCATCCTAGATATGGCGATGGAAAATACTAACAAGCAACGTGCGGCCGAGAGACTTGCGCCACTGGATTTTGCTACATTACCTTTAGATGACAAAGCCACGTATAACTTACTGAAATCATCTAATACTACTGCGGTTTTCCAGTTAGAGTCGCGTGGTATGAAGGATATGTTAAAGCAGGCTAAGCCAGATTGCTTCGAAGATATTATTGCGCTAGTCGCTTTATATCGTCCAGGACCTATGGATTTGATCCCCGATTTCTGTCGCCGTAAACATGGGCAGCAACGTGTCGAATATCCGCATCCAGCCACTGAATCTATACTAAAAGAAACCTACGGAATTGCAGTGTACCAAGAGCAGGTAATGCAAATCGCACAAGTGGTAGGCGGATACAGCTTGGGTGGAGCAGATTTACTGCGTCGTGCCATGGGTAAAAAGAAGCAAGAAGAAATGGATGCTCAGCGTGCAACTTTTACCGAAGGTGCACAAAAGAATGGCCTAAATGAACGTCAGGCGAAAGAGCTTTTTGATTTGTTGGAAAAATTTGCAGGCTATGGTTTTAATAAATCACATGCTGCGGCTTATGCATTAGTCGCTTATCAAACCGCTTATCTTAAAACCCATTATCCAGCCGCATTTTTGGCAGCGACCTTATCTGCCGATATGAACAATACTGATAGTGTACATATCTTTTTTGATGATTGTGCACAGAATAAAGTGGAGGTACTCCCTCCCGATATTAATCAAAGTGTCTTCCGTTTCACACCACTTAATCAGCAACAGATTTTATATGGCTTAGGCGCTGTAAAAGGCACTGGCTCGGCGGCGATTGATTTGATTCAAGCATCGCGTGATCAACATGGCCCATTTAAAAATTTATTTGATTTCTGCAGTCGTTTGGATTTACGTAAGGTTAATCGCCGCGTAATTGAATCTTTGATTCGTGCAGGTGCATTTGATAAGCTAGAACCTAATCGAGCTGCTTTGTTAGCCGGCGTTAGCATGGCAATTGGTGCAGCTGAGCAGAGTAATCAGCATGCAGGTCAAGATAGCTTATTTTGCGAAGTAACAGAAACTGCCCATGAGCTGCCTAAAATGCTGCCTTGGTTAGAACAAGAACAATTACAACAAGAAAAAATAGCACTGGGTTTTTACTTGAGTGGTCATCCTTACTTGAGTAGTTTGCCGGATATTTCGCAGTTTGTACGTGGCAGTTTGGCTGATTTAACACCACAAGACCAACCACGCTTGCTAGCAGGTGTGGTCATGGGGGTCCGTATTCGTATGACAGCTCGAGGCAAAATGGCGATTGTGACATTGGATGATGCGATATCAAGAGTTGATATCGTAGTAGGTAGTGAGTTGTTGAACCAGAATGCTCACTTACTTAGAGAAGATCAGGTGTTGATTGTAGAAGGACGCGTCAGTCACGATGAGTTTTCAGGCGGTATTCGGGTAAACGCACGTAAGCTTTTTGATGTTGCGGCAGCGCGTAGCGCGCATGCCAGTATGCTAAAGATCTATTGTAATGGTCAGGCTGATGCTGTAAAACTGCGCGAATTGTTGACGCCGTATCGCAGAAATGCAAGTGAAGATGAAACTAATGACCCAAAATTAAATGCTGTTAAAAAAGCCTGTGCGGTAAAAATTGAGTATCACAATAAAACCACTCGGGTAGAAGTGATGTTGGGTGAGCAATGGCGTGTTGAGTTGCATGATGATTTACTAAAGGGTTTAAGAAACTGGTTAAGCTCAGAAAACGTAAAAATACTTTATAATTAGTAACAAATGGTCCGTAAGTTTATTTAGGATTTCTGCATGAAAATAAGTTATTTAGATTTTGAACAACCGATTGCTGAATTAGAGGCCAAAATTGATGCCTTGCAATCAACTCATGATGATCATGATTCAATTGATATCACCAAAGAACTGGCACAGTTACAAGAAAAAAATGACAAAATGTTGCGGGAAGTTTATGAAAACCTGACTGCTTGGCAAATTTCACAGGTGGCACGTCATCCGCAAAGGCCATATACACTAGATTATATTAAGCACCTATTTACTGATTTCGAAGAGCTACATGGCGACCGTGCTTATGCGGATGATCCAGCAATTGTGGGGGGTATGGCGCGCTTTGACGGTAAGCCTGTGATGGTGATTGGTCACCAAAAAGGTCGCGATGTAAAAGAGCGTCAATACCGTAATTTTGGTATGCCAAGGCCAGAAGGTTATCGTAAAGCTTTACGTTTGTACCGTCTGGCAGAAAAATTTAGTTTACCCATCATCACATTGATTGATACACCAGGTGCTTACCCAGGCATCGGTGCAGAAGAACGTGGTCAATCTGAAGCTATTGCGCGCAACTTGTATGTGATGAGCGAGCTTAAAACGCCTATTATCGGTGTTATTATTGGTGAAGGTGGCTCTGGCGGTGCATTGGCGTTAGGCGTGGTAGATCAATTACTGATGTTGCAATATTCGACTTATTCTGTCATTTCTCCTGAAGGCTGCGCTTCAATTTTGTGGAAAAGTGCTGCAAAAGCACCAGAAGCGGCTGAAACACTGTCAATTACTGCTGATAAGTTAAAAGTATTAGGCTTGATTGACGTGATTGTAGCTGAGCCACTGGGCGGTGTTCACCGTGCTCCAGAAGTTTTAATGCAAACTTTACGACGCACGCTTAAAGATCATCTTGCTAAGTTACAGGAAAAACCACTGGATAAACTTTTAGCTATGCGTTATGAGCGTTTAATAGGTTATGGAAAATTCAAAGAATCTGCAGCTAAATAAGTCAAAATCAATTAGCGGTAGCCCAATTAGCTCTTCAATCAATCAATCTCCGCCTAAAAAAGGTGCGCGCCAAACCTCAAAACTTTCCAAATTAAGGCTTGGTTTAAAAGGCCAAGTTCTGATTTATTTTGAGAAGGTTTTTTTAGAGCCTGCTTTCTTACAGCAGAATATCAGTAAAAACTTGTTGACAGCATATAGTGGTGGCTTAGATTCCACTGTGTTATTGCACATATTAGCTAGTTTGCGCGATGAACTACAGTTCTCATTAAGTGCGATGCATGTGCACCATGGCTTAAGCCCCAACGCAGATTTTTGGGCAGATTTTTGCCAACAAATCTGCAAAAAACTAGATATACCGCTAAAAATCAGTCCTATTCAAATCCCCACAGATAATGCTTTGGGAATTGAGGCTGCGGCAAGGAAATTACGTTATGAGGCGCTGTTTCAGCCCGAATTAAATTTCAACTATGTGTGCTTTGCGCACCACCAGAATGACCAGGCAGAAACCTTATTACTACAATTGGCACGCGGTGCAGGTATAAAAGGCTTGTCTGGAATGGCAGCAGTTGATCATCAGCGACGTTTATTGCGCCCTCTATTACACTTTTCACGTGCTGAGTTGGAAGCCTACGCAGCTAAGCATGGCTTGACATGGATAGAAGACGAAAGCAATCAAAATAACGCGTTTGACCGTAATTTTTTTCGGAATGAAATTCTGCCAAAACTGCATGAGCGTCACCCCTCTATTGTGCAGACACTCAGTCGTTCAGCTTCACATATCGCAGAAGCCTCTAAGTTGTTAAATGAGCTTGCAGCGATTGATGCCCAAGCCTATGTACACAACAAAAAACTCAACATTGAAGCACTCCATATTTTGTCAGCCAGCCGTGCACGTAATTTACTGCGTTGGTGGCTAGTGAGTTTGCAGCAACCCATGCCTAGCGCAGAGCAACTGGGGCAAATGCTCAGTCAACTAGGTTATGCCAAAACGGATGCGCAGATTAAGGTTGTATTGGCGAGCAAGCCTCATCAACTAGTGACGGTGCAGCGTTATAAAAATGAAGCCTATTTAATTACCGAACCAAAGCTTAAACCTGAGCATAGTAATCTCTTGTGGCAGGGTGAAGCTGAACTTATTTTGCCTGATAATAGCCGCTTAATTTTTAGTGAAAAATTAGGTGCTGGTATGGCACTTAAACGCTTAGATACCAGTAAGTTGAGAGTTTCCTATCGGCAAGGGAGTGAGCGCTTTAAGCCTGATGCCAATCGACCAACGCGTAGCTTAAAACATCTACTACAAGAAACTAACATGCCACCTTGGCAGCGAGAATGGCTGCCACTGGTCTATATGAATGAAAAGCTTGCACTAGTGCCAGGTTTGGGCATTGATAGCACTATGCAAGCGCAAAGTGATGAGATTGGCTGGGTTGTGGAATGGTTGCGCGAATAGAATGAAGTTTAAGATTTATTCACCGATTTTACTTGTTATTTAATGACCTCTTTCACAACACGCCACACATTATTGAGTACAACTGGTTCTGCCTTGGCTAGTGGATGTAAGCCATCTTCTTGATTCAATTCGCGATTACCTGCTACGCCATCTAATAGAAACGGTACAAATGGTAATTTATATTGTGTGGCCAGTATTTGGTAAGATTCTTGAAAATTACGTGTATATTTAATCCCATAATTAGGCGGAATTTTCATACCTAATAATATAACTTTGGAATTATTTTTTTTCGATATGGTAATCATTGCTTCCAGATTCTTTCGTATTTCTGCAATTGGTAGCCCACGTAAAGCGTCATTTGCACCAAGTTCGATCAATATTAATGTTGGCTGATACTGTTTTAATGCTTTTTCTAGGCGGCTGAGTCCACCGCTGGTAGTTTCTCCGCTTATGCTTGCATTGACAACTAAATAATTTGGCTTTTGTTGTAGGATCCGTTGCTGCAACAATGTTACCCAACCTTGTTCTTGCGCGATGCCATAAGCGGCGGATAGGCTGTCACCATAAACAAGAATCACAGTATTGGCACCATGAGCAGCTAATGTTTCGAAACTAATGACTATAAAGCTAATGCCAACCACTAATCGTTTAAAATCAATTTTTAAATGCATGTTGTATCCGCATTTTCTAATTAATTGAATGAATTTATTTAGTCTGGCACAAGTCAGATTCAAAACAAAAATTATTTTTTTAAATAACATCACACACCTTTTTATGAGCACTCTTAAACCTACCAATTTTGGATAAAAACCACATGACTGCAATTGAAGCGTTCAATATTACACATCAGGTAGGCGATGTTGCTAACAAAATTACTATTCTGCAAAATTTAAACTTTACTGCCAATGCTGCTGAACGTATTGCCATTGTAGGCAGCTCTGGATCTGGTAAATCAACTTTGCTTGGATTGCTTGCTGGTTTGGATACTCCAACACAAGGTGAAGTTCGAATTAATGATGCTGCCTTTAGTCGTTTGGATGAAGATGGCAGAGCTGCGATACGTGGTAAGCGTATGGGTTTTGTATTTCAATCGTTTCAATTAATGCCAGCATTTACTGCGCTTGAAAATGTCATGATTCCGTTGCAGTTAGCAAATAATGCGTTGGCGGAAGTGCTAGCTCTGGACTCTCTGGCAAAAGTTGGTTTAAGTCATAGAATACAGCATTATCCCAGGCAATTGTCGGGTGGGGAACAGCAACGTGTGGCCATTGCACGGGCTTTTGCACCACAGCCGTCTATTTTATTTGCAGATGAGCCTACTGGTAATCTGGATGTAGCTACCGGGCAAGTCATTATCGATTTATTATTTAAGTTAAATGTAGATGCAGGTACAACGCTGATATTGGTTACCCATGATACGCTGCTAGCGGAACGCTGCCAGAGACAGTTATTACTTATAAATGGTGAGCTGCAAGAAAAAGTATTTGAAATCGACCCATTAAAGGGAGTGGCTTAATGCAGAATCTTGAGTTTAAACTTGCTGCCAAGCACTTTCTTAGCCAATGGCGTTCTGGTGATTTGCGGGTATTGATTATGGCATTAATACTCACTGTTACAGCAGTGACTGCTGTTGGTTTTTTCACTAACCGTATTGAGTCCGCTTTGAAGCAACAAGGTGGAATGCTACTAGGCGGCGATTTAGTTGTGATTTCAGACCATGCAATACCTGCTGACTATATTGCTGAAGCTAAATCTCGCCAACTTCAACTGGCCACAACACTTGAATTTCCCAGTATGGTCATTAAAGGTGAACATAACCAATTGGCTGAAATTAAGGCCTTAGGTGACGGCTTTCCATTACGGGGTGAGTTTACTATTTCAGCGCTAAGTCATACAGATCAAATGGTTGCTAATAGTCCTGCGGTAGGCTCCGTTTGGATAGAGCCTAGGTTAGTAAACCTACTGCATTTAAAAGTGGGTGATCAGCTTGAGTTAGGAGAGCGGAAACTAATAGTCAGCGCCATTCTAAAGCGTGAACCGTCGCGCGGTGGCGATATGTTTAGCTTTGCACCTCGCTTGATGATGAATCTTGCTGATCTACAATCTACTGGATTAATCGTATTTGGTAGCCGTATTAAATATCAATTATTACTTGCTGGAAATCCACTTGATATTGAAAATTTTTCAACTTGGATAAAACCACGCTTAAAGCCTGGCGAACGTGCAGAAGATATTAAAACTGCGCGACCGGAAATTAAAAGTGCACTTGAAAAATCCAAGATATTTTTAGGCCTATCTGCCATGGTCAGTGTGGTGCTTTCAGTAGTAGCAATGTGGCTATCCAGCCAGCCCTATGTTCAGCGCAGTCAAGATACTTATGCTTTATTCCGTTGCTTTGGCGCAAGTAACCAACGTATTGTTAATATGATGCTATTACAAACTTTGTTTTTAGCTTTGATAGGGGCAAGTATTGGGAGTTTTTTTGGATTTGTTGCTCAACAAGGTTTAGCGTTAATTGCCGGCCAGTTATTTGTAGAAAACTTACCTAGCCCAAATTATATGCCTTTATTAACAGGTTTTGCGGTGAGTATTTTGGTAATGTTTGCACTGATGTTACCACACTTGATTAGTATAAAAAATATGTCTGCCTTACGTGTTTTACGTCGTGATTTACACGGCAACTCACAAAGTGTATGGTTAAAATTTTCACCTGTATTAATAGTGTTAATGGGCCTGATGTTTTGGCAATCGAATGACCTAAAAACCGCTGTTTCTAGTATTGGTGGTTTGATATTAATCTGCGTAGTAGCTGGATTCTTAGCAATGATAATTGCGCGATTATTGTATCGTTTTGTGCTAATGCACAACGCTAAACAAAGTATTACATTTAATGCTATCAGGTTGGGTTTAGCTAATTTAAAAAGGCATTTAGGTTTATCAATAACACAAATTATAGGATTCAGTTTAGGTTTAATGGTATTGATGTTACTTGCTACAATCCGTAGTGATTTAATCCATAACTGGCAAAAATCCTTACCCGCCGATGCGCCAAACCGCTTTATTATTAATATTCAACCTGAACAGCTAGCTGGCATTAGGGACTTCTTTACTCAAATCGGGACTAGTGATGTGCAGGTGCACCCTATGATACGAGGTCGATTGGTTGAAATAAATGGAAGTAAGTTTGATGCAAAAAACTTTAGTGATGAGCGTGCTAAACGCTTAGCAGAGCGTGAGTTTAATTTATCTTGGACAGCCACTATGCAAGCCGATAACCAACTACTAGAAGGGCGTTGGTGGAGCAACGATGACTATGGCAAGCCCCTGCTTTCATTGGAAAAAGACTTAGCAACAACACTCAACATCAAGCTTGGCGATAAGCTTACTTACGATATAGCTGGCTCACGTTTAGTGCTGACAGTATCAAACATCCGTAAAGTAGAGTGGGATAGCATGCACGCTAACTTTTTTGCAGTTACTCCGCCGCAAGTGCTGGATAATTTTCCTGCCAGTTATATGACCAGCTTTCACCTTCCTTTAGACATCACTGGCGCCAATGAAAATATGTTAAATAGCCTCATTCAGAAATTTCCTAATCTGACAGTAATTGATGTGGCGGCTATATTGCAGCAAGTACAATCAATAATGAGTAAAATGATACAAGCTATTGGTTATGTTTTTATTTTAAGTTTGTTAGCAGGTGTTGCGGTATTATATGCGGCCTTAGTTGCAACTAGAGATGAGCGAATAAGAGAGGTTACATTGTTGCGTGTGTTAGGGGCATCACGTAAGCAAGTGAGCTTGACAATTCTGACAGAGTTTTTATGTATAGGTTTGATTGCAGCGTTTGTGGCTAGCCTAGTTGCCACGTTTTTAAGTTTTTATATAAGCCAATTTGTATTGAATATCCCATACACTTTTAATCTGGTATTCACAATCGTTGGCGTTGTGTTGGCGACATTGCTAGTACCTTCGGCTTCTTGGTTAGTTATTAGAAAGTATCTCCAGCAACCGCCAAAGCAGTTGCTAAACAGTGTTTAATATAAATGGTTGTAAGCAAAAAATTTGGTGGTTGTATAAAACCAACTTTAAAGGTTAAACTAATTACTTAAGTGGTTATATAATTTAGCTATTGATTTATATAGGTTTTTTAATAGTTATATACGGTATAAAATTTGCTCTTAATTCCTAATATGTAAACTTTGAGCTATAAAAACTAACTAATTGGTATGATGTAAGGGAATTAAAGTAATGTACAGTGCGCAATTTAAAACTAGAGCAATTTTTTTAGCCGTAATTTCCGCTTATACAATGCCCCAATCGGCAATGGCAGAAAATAAAGCAGAAGCATTAGAGACTGCAAAAATTGAAGTCGTTGGTACTACACCATTGCCAAGTATTGGCACTCCCATAAGCCAAGTGCCCTCCAACGTGCAAACAGGATCTTCAAAATCTATAGACCAACAACAATCATTAGATTTGTCTGAGTTTTTAGATAACAATCTTGGTTCCATCAATACCAGTAATACGGTAGCTAATCCTTATCAGGCTGATGTATCTTTTCGCGGATTTACTGCCTCTCCTTTATTAGGTGCTCCACAAGGATTATCTGTATTTGTAGATGGCGTGCGCGTTAATGAGCCATTTGGCGATATTGTGAACTGGGATTTGATTCCAGCTAATGCCATTGCCAATATTAATTTAATACCAGGCTCTAACCCATTGTTTGGTTTAAATACTTTGGGAGGTGCTTTAGCGGTTCATACCAAAAGTGGTGCTGAATTCCCAGGCTTTAGAGCAACAGCTTACGGCGGTTCTTGGGCGCGTCGTGCTTTTGAGTTTGAGGCTGGTAGTGTGGATAAAGAAAAAAATCTAGATTATTTTGTTGCGGGTAATGTATTTAAAGAAAATGGCTGGCGTGAGCATTCAAGCAGCGATGTTAAACAGATTTTTGGTAAAATAGGCTGGCAAGATGAAACCAGCGATTTAGATTTATCGGTTGCGCTGGCAGATACTATGTTGCAAGGCACGCAAGCTGTACCTTTATCAGCACTGAATAAACCATCTAAAGCCTATACTTATCCAGATTCAATTGGTAATGAAATGGCCATGATTAACTTGAAGGGCAGCCATTTCTTAACTGATGATAAGCTTGTAGCAGGTAATGCGTACTATCGTAAAAACAAATCTACAGGCTTTAATAGTAATTCACCTACATTAACTGCAGGTGATTCCAGCAATATATCAACTACGACTGACCAAGATGGTTTTGGCGGTGCGTTGCAGTTTAGCTTGTTAGGTAATTTAGCCGCACATAAAAACCAATTTACTGTAGGCGCAAGTGTTGATATGGGTCGCACGGATTTCACCAGTGATTCATTTGAAGCGTCAGTAGTCGGTCATGAAACAGTGACTGACGAACCACTGGTTTCAAATCGTAGAGTAAGATTAAAAACTAAGAATGATTATTATGGTTTATATGCCACCGATAATTTTTCCTGGACAGATAAGCTTCACATGACTCTAGCAGGTCGTTACAACGTTGCTAAAATCGATTTGAAAGGATTTAGTGAAACTCTGGGTCTTACGCAACCAATTGGCAATTTAAACGGCAATCACCATTACAACCGTTTTAATCCTGCAGTTGGTCTTAATTACAACCCATCACAAAATTTGGGTTTTTATGTTGGTTATAACGAAGGCATGCGTGCACCTACTCCAGTAGAACTTTCTTGTGCTGATGAAACACGCCCGTGTTCATTACCTAATTCATTTGCTGCCGATCCAAGTTTACAAAAAGTAGTTGCTAAAACATGGGAAGGCGGAGCACGTGGCAAGCTCGCAGATAATGTGAGTTGGAACATGGGTTTGTATAGCGCAAGAAACAACAATGATATTCAATTTATTGCGAGTAATTTGGCAACTACAGGTTTCTTTAAGAACGTTGGTGAAACGCGTCGTCGTGGATTAGAACTTGGTTTAAATGCTAAATTTGAACATTTAAATTTAGTGGCTAATTATGGTTTGGTCGATGCTTCTTATCAATCTAACTTTATTGTTGGCTCGCCAGCCAATAGCATCGCAGACATTAATGGACAAACTCAAGTTAATAAAGGTAAGAAAATTCCAGGTATCGCACGCCAAACCTTAAAATTACGTGCAGACTATGACCTGACGCCAGCTTGGAACTTAGGCGTTAATTTGGTCATGGCATCAGGCCAATATGCGCGTGGCGATGAAAATAATCAAGATAAAAACGGCAAAGTGCCGGGTTATGGTGTGTTTAATTTAGATACGCACTACAGTATTAGCAAAAATTGGAAAGCGTTCGCTAAAGTAAACAATATATTCGATAAAAAATATGCAACGTTTGCTGTGTTAGGTGGCAATATTTTCAATGTAGATGGTGTTGGTAAGCCCATTGCTGAGCAATTTCGTTCTCCTGCTGCGCCACTGGCTGGCTGGTTTGGTTTAACGTATGAGTTTGGCGTTACTAAAAATTCTACAGCTGTTGCTAATTAGCTGGTTTATATGGAATCTCAACTAACAACACTATGTTAAACCCTTCTGTATTTTTATGCTCTTGCATAGTATTTACTTAAATAGTTTCTTAAGAAGTAAACTGTCTCAGCATGTTATTATTCCGTTTAAATTAATCTGGAGTTTTGCATGAACACGTCAGTGACTATTGGTACCCCTTTAAGCCCCTCAGCCACACGTGTTATGTTATTAGGCAGCGGTGAGCTCGGTAAAGAAGTCATTATCGCGTTGCAAAGGCTTGGGGTAGAAGTGATTGCGGTAGACCGTTATAAGAATGCGCCTGGTCATCAAGTTGCGCATCGTGCGCATGTGATTGATATGACCAATCACGAGGCTTTAATGGCTTTAGTCAACCTCGAAAAGCCCCATCTCATCGTTCCAGAAATAGAAGCGCTTAATACGCAAACATTGGCAGATATCGAACAGCAAGGCATAGCAATGGTCATCCCTACTGTTAAAGCCGTGCAACTCACCATGAACCGTGAGGGCATTAGAAAACTTGCTGCAGAAGATTTAGGCTTACCAACCTCAACTTACGCGTTTGCAAGAAATGGGGCTGAACTGCAAGCGGCTATTGATAATGGTATCGGCTACCCATGTTTTATTAAACCTACTATGTCTTCGTCTGGTAAAGGCCAATCACGTATTACTAATCAAGCTGAAGTATTACCAGCGTGGGAATATGCCGCCAGTGCAGGGCGTGTAGATTCTGGCATTGTTATTGTAGAGGGCCAGATTGATTTTGATTATGAAATTACCTTGTTAACAGTGCGTGCTAAAAATGCTCATGGTGAAATTGAAACTTATTATTGTGAGCCTATCGGCCATGTGCAAGAAAATGGCGATTACAAGGAAAGCTGGCAACCACAACCAATGAACGCTGTTGCCTTAACCGAATCAAAAAGGATTGCTAAAGCGGTAACAGATAGTCTAGGTGGTTTAGGTTTGTTTGGTGTTGAGTTATTCATTAAGGGCGAGAAAGTATGGTTTAGTGAAGTAAGCCCGCGTCCACATGATACCGGTATGGTGACTATGGCAAGCCAACGCTTTAGCGAGTTTGATTTGCATGTACGTGCTATTTTAGGCCTGCCAGTGAATGTTGCTCTAACTAAGCCAGCTGCAAGCGCAGTGATTTATGGCGGCCTAGAAAGTAGCCATTTAACTTACACAGATATAGATAAAGCTTTGGCTGTTCCTGAAGCAGATATTCGTTTGTTTGGTAAGCCGGAGTCATTTAAGCGCCGCCGCATGGGCGTTGCGTTAGCAACAGGTAAAAATACTGATGAAGCTAGAGACCGTGCCAAGTTAGCCGCGCGTCTTGTGAAAACATTTTAAGTTTATAACGAGAGTTTAAATCGAGTTATTAATGTTGAATAAACTTGAAGAAGTAGCTAATAATAAATCTACGTTTTACACGCTGTTAGGTGGCGAAAACGGCGGTACTGCTAAGATCCGTGCGCTGGTAGAAAAGTTTTATGACACCATGGAGTCGGACCCCATAGCCGCTTCTATTCGTGCGATGCATCCTGCAGATTTAACCAGATCACGCGAAAAGCTATTTATGTTCTTAACGGGTTGGACTGGTGGCCCGCAGTTATATACTGAGCATTATGGACATCCTTTTCTAAGAGCAAAGCATTTGGCTTTTACCATTGATGAATCGGCCCGCGATCAATGGATGTATTGCATGATCATCGCGATACATTCATTGCAGTTTGATGAGAAATTGATGACCAATTTAGCTACACAATTACATAGCGTGGCTGATTTTATGCGCAATCAATAATAGCTAATAGGTTAAAAATTAAAAAAAATCCACAACGAATTTCGTTTTTTTATCAGCAAGTGATTTAACTAATCAGCTTTTTTATAGCCACCAAGTAAAGCTGCTACCGGCGTTTTTGATTTGCCGCTCATTAAGCGCGTAGGATTAACTGTACTAACAACTAAGTTTGAAGGTTCGTAGGGTTTGTCAAACCATGGGTCATGTACTACTTTATTACGAGGTGTTCTTACGCTGCCATCATGTTGTTTAACAGTATCTCTGCGGTGGCCGCGAGTGCTGCTTTCCTTGGAACTATATTCCTTAGAGCTAGACTCTTTAGAATTACGTTCCTTAGCACTTTTACTATCATTTTTATAGCTATTACCTGATTTCTCAATCATGGCTTCATCTTTTGTTATAGCATGTTTGATGAGTTTTTCAATCTCGACCAGATACTTTTCTTCATCAGGTGAAACAAATGAAATCGCTGCGCCAGATGCGCCCGCTCTGCCTGTACGTCCAATACGATGCACGTAATCTTCTGGTGCGCTAGGAATCTCGTAGTTGATAACCATCGGTAACTGATCAATATCCAATCCGCGTGCCGCAACATCAGTAGCTACTAGAGTAGTAATTTTTCCAGCTTTAAAGGCATCTAATGCAGCCATACGTTCTTGCTGGCTTTTATCGCCATGAATTGCATCAGCAGCAATGCCTTCTTTTTCTAAAGCCCGACTTAGGCGGCTAGCGGTAAGTTTGGTCTTTGTAAAAATAATCACTTGGCTAACATTAACATCAATATCTTTATTTTTAAGGATTTGTATAAGCAATGCTTGCTTATCAGCTTGTGCAACGTGATAAACTTTTTGCGTTACATTGTCCGAAGTCGCATTGCTTCGTGCTACTTCTATTAAAGTTGGATTAGTTAAAAAGTCATCAGATAACTTTTTTATTTCGTTAGAAAACGTAGCTGAAAACATCAGGTTTTGACGTTGTTTTGGTAATAGAGCCAAAATACGTTTTAAATCAGGCATAAAGCCCATATCCAGCATTCTGTCGGCTTCATCTAGCACCAACATTTGCACTTGGCTAAGGTTTAATGTCTTTTGTTCTATATGGTCTAATAATCGACCTGGTGTTGCTACTAGAATCTCGATACCGGTTTTAAGGTGCGGTGTTTGCGTTTTAATATCCACGCCACCAAACACCACTAGCGAGCGCAAAGCCGTATGCTTGGCATAGACTTTTACGCTCTCCTCTACCTGTATCGCTAACTCACGTGTTGGTGTCAGTATAAGTGCGCGAACTGGATGCTTGGCTGGGGATGTGCTACTACTTGCTAAAGGCAACAATTTTTGTAATATGGGCAACGCAAAAGCTGCAGTTTTACCTGTGCCTGTTTGTGCGCCTGCCATTAAATCACGCCCATCTAGTACTAGCGGAATCGCTTGTGCTTGAATTGGTGTAGGTGTGGTGTAACCAAACTCAACCAACGCTTTTAAAAGCTGTGGGGCTAAGCCGAGTGTGTCAAAACTTGCTGTTGTCATTAAGTATTAGCTCTTCTATCTAACTTAAATAAAACTGCGAGTGCGTTTAGGAGCACCTTCGCCAGCTGTGCTTGCGTCACGATTTGCGTAACGTGCGCTATTCCCGCTTGGACTTAAACGTGCAGGGCGTGAGTCTGTGCGCACAACTTCAGAGCGACTAGCATTGTTTGCAAAGCTACGGCCTGGTTGGTTGCGTGTGTCAGCGTTACGTGGGGCACTATCGCGACCTGCGTAGGTACGAGTGTTGCCATTCGCTTCACCACGGTTACCGCCTTCGCGATTACCATAATTTTCACGAGAGCCTTCACGAGAAGCGCTATCGCGTGCACCAAAACTGGAATTTGATGGACGACCTGCTGCAGCTCTGTCACCAAAAGTACGGCCTTCGCTTGGGCGAGTATCATTTGTGCGACTATTATCAGAACGACCAGAACCATCGCGACCAAATGAACGGCTTTCGTTGTTACGACCTTCGCCACGACCAGATACAGAACGTGGTGCGTAACCACCGCTACCGCCTGGTTTATATCCAGTACGCGAATTGCTGTTGCCACGACGACTAGAGGGAGCATCGCCAG
>JAYVTW010000121.1:0-5745 GCA_043788445.1 Methylophilaceae bacterium | reverse complement strand
TCGGCAACTTAAGCGGGATAACGACCTGTTAAAAAAAGCGTCGGCCTTTTTCGCCATCGAGATGCAAGCGAACAACAAGTCGTCACGCTCAAACTGAAGAAGGCTGATTTTAGTGTGAGCGATATTTGCCGCCATCTTAACTTTGCACGCACTATAGACAATATAAAACAAGGGCTGAAGCAATGATTGATATTGCCGACTATATTGAATCGTTTTACGTCCCGAAGAAAGTTCCCTTGGGGGATAACCAAAAAAGACGACATTCAACGTTGGGGAATATTTCGCCTGTAGAATATGAAGCAAGGCAACAAAATGTAATCAATGTCTCTAACTAATTGTTGCAGAAAACTAGACCATTACAGCAGCCTCAATGGCTGAGGTATTCGATAACGAGAATTCTGTGACAGAGGCATCCGACCTGATTAGCGTACTGCAAAACCTGACCGAACATATTGTGGTACGTGCACATGAAGTGGAAATTACCATGAAGCTGAATGACCTGTTTGCCAAAGCTGAAGCAATATCTCATTCGCCGGCTTCAGTCTGGGAAAGTTGTGACTGGGAGAGCTTAAGACATCGGGTTTTATTGCCCATTCAGATTAAAAGAAGCGGATTGAATTTACGCATGATTGTGCAGTCCCCTGACTATCAGCGGAAAGGTAATGTTGATACGCGACTGGTAAAACTGTTATCCAGAGCGCATCACTGGTTCAATAAACTCTCGACAGGTAAAGTCAGGTCGGTTAAAGAACTTGGTGTACAAGAGAAACTGTCTGCATCCCATGTGTCGAGAGTGATACTTGTAGCTTTCTTATCGCCTGACATCGTACGTGATATTCTGGATGGTAAGCATCCGCCATCATTAACTTCCGATAAGCTGATGCGCAGTCTGCCACTGCCAATCAAGTGGGGTGAGCAGAAACAAGCTTTGGGTTATCGTTAGCAAAGCTGAGAGTTCGGCAGCTCTGACCAACACCAACGTCCTGGTGTTTTTTTACGTCTTCAGAAACTACAGTAAAGCACATCATAAGTGGTTTATTTCGATTTGAGAGAAACCTCTAAATTACCGCAAAAACTCTAAGAAAGTGCTGAAAAGAGAAAGTTGAGAAAGATCGTATTAGCCGAAGCCCCGCAACGGGCGGCGCTTGTGGTGAATCAGGCAGGAAGCTGCTTTAAACCATGACTCATTGGCGGAGAGCGAGGGATTCGAACCCTCGACAGGGTTGCCCCTGTGCTACCTTTCCAGGGTAGTGACTTAAACCGCTCATCCAGCTCTCCGCGAGGCATAACTTACTTGCTAGGCGTGAATTATATAACAAGCGTATTGCACTGTGGTTTATGTACTTTAAATTTAAATGATTAAGTAATTTGAGCTTTTAATATAAAAGTCTCGACATCACCCTTGCCTTTAACTGCGATTAGACCACGCGCTTCAAATTGAAAATAATCTTTTATAAGCATGTAAGTGGCATGTGAAACTTGAATTTGGTTAGTTAAACTGGTTTTCTCCATACGGCTAGCCATATTCACCGCATCACCCCAAATATCGTAAGTAAATTTACTTGTACCAATAACCCCCGCCACTATTGGGCCGCTACTTAATCCATAACGCATTTGTAATGGAAAACCTCTTATCTTAGAAATTTCTTGCAACAACACTTGCATTTCTAAAGCTAATTTGGCAACTATTAATGCATGATCATTACGTACCATAGGTGCTCCACCTACGACCATATAACCATCCCCTATTGTTTTAATCTTTTCTAAGCCATGATTTGCTGCTAATTGATCAAAACTAGAGAAAACGTGATTGAGTAAATCAACCAGATCTGCAGGCGGCATATTGGCAGATATTTGCGTAAAACCGACAATATCTGCAAACAAAACAGTGACGCAATCGAAGCTGTCAGCGATGCACATATCGTTATTTTTAAGACGATTTGCAATACTTTTGGGCAAAATGTTCAACAGCAATTTTTCTGAGCGGGCTTGTTCAATCGCTAACTCTTCAAGAGTACGCTCTTTTTGTGCCTGAAAATAACGCATCACAGCATACAAAATGCAAGTTGTACCCATAATATTCATCAAGAAAAAGCTGTCTTTTACATGGGTAGGAATCGGTAATGAATTAATAGAAAATAAACTATTAAATTTCCAGGACAAGCCAGCTAACAAAGCAAATAGAGTAAACCAAGCCGTAGATTGGCGCGTTCCAAGAATCATTAACGCACCAATCGGTGAAAGTATAGCCCAAATGGCAACGCCACTTGATGCCTCGAAGCCGCCAATTGCCCATTGCATAAAAAACGGCATAACTAGCAACATAACAAGTTGCGTAAAAGCGAAATAATCAAAACGTTTGAGTTTATAAAAAATCAGCAAGCTAACGTATGAAAAAAATATATATACGTATGGAACAGACGCCATAAGTGCATAACCTTCACCTAATCCGGATAAAGTAAATATCCAAAATATACTTATTAGGCTTTCAGCAAACACTAAGACTGATAATATAGACTTGCCCAACATATCTTCTGAAGGGTGGCAAATTCTCTGCCAAAAATCACGTGTCAATATAAAATCTGTTTCAGTCGTCATTATGTTTAGTAATCATTTGTTTTTATTAAAAAGTGATAAAAAAATTAATAACTCATTGTTTTTTAACGCTCACCATTATGTTAACGGATTATATTGTGAGTTCGCATTTTTATTAAATTCCGACTATTGTTTGTGGAACAAACTATAACGCAAGCTGAGTATTGAATCTACTTTATTCATTTAAAATTATAAAACTACCGCTTAAAAATCCACTGAAGATAGCCTAAAGTATTGCTTAAAAAGCCATTAAGGATTAATGTAATACTTGATATTTAAAATAAGTCATATGCAAAATATTAAGCAAACGCTTGCAGTACTATTGCTAGCTTAAGCATATCGTTCATATCACTGATGGTCTAAAGCCAGTATCGCGCTGTACATTTTTATTATGGTCAATTTTATTGGCAGGCTGTTTTTTATGCACAAAATATAATTTTAGGAGAATCGGAATGAGTGTAGA
This sequence comes from Methylophilaceae bacterium, assembly GCA_043788445.1. Classification (GTDB taxonomy): domain Bacteria; phylum Pseudomonadota; class Gammaproteobacteria; order Burkholderiales; family Methylophilaceae; genus JACMMS01. Next base: position 2,687 of record JAYVTW010000121.1, on the reverse strand, counting down.
TTTACTGAGAGGCTTAGGTGTAAAAATACCTTACAAGGCTAAATACGATAATTTTATCGGCGGCAAGTGGGTCGCACCTGTCAAAGGCGCATACTTTGACGTTATTTCACCTATTACTGGTAAACCTTACACACAAGCAGCTCGCTCTAGCGCAGAGGATGTTGAGTTAGCATTAGATGCCGCGAATGCAGCTGCTGGAAAATGGGGTAAAACATCAACAACTGAACGTTCTAATATTCTGCTTAAAATAGCTGACCGTATTGAAGCAAACTTAGAGCTCATTGCAACTGCTGATACTATTGATAATGGCAAGCCGATTCGCGAAACTATGAATGCTGATATACCATTAACTATTGATCATTTTCGTTACTTCGCAGGCGCCATTCGTGCTCAAGAAGGTGGTATTAGTGAGATCGACAATGACACCGTTGCCTACCACTTTCAAGAGCCATTAGGTGTTGTTGGTCAAATTATTCCTTGGAACTTCCCAATTTTAATGGCAGCTTGGAAACTAGCGCCCGCTCTAGCTGCAGGTAACTGCGTGGTATTAAAACCAGCTGAATTTACACCCATCAGCATTATGATTATGTTGGAAGTGATTCAAGATTTGGTGCCTCCAGGCGTAATCAACATTGTTAACGGCTACGGTCGAGAAGTTGGTGCGCCACTTGCTAACAGCAAGCGTATTGCTAAAATTGGCTTCACTGGTTCAACTGCTACAGGTCGCGTAATTGCTCAAGCTGCCGCTTCAAACTTGATTCCAGCCACTTTAGAATTAGGTGGTAAATCACCTAACGTATTTTTTGCCGATATCATGGATGAAGATGATGCGTTCTTTGATAAAGCAATTGAAGGCTTGGTATTGTTTGCATTTAACCAAGGCGAAGTATGTACATGTCCATCAAGAGCAATTATTCAGGAATCTATCTACGATAAATTTATGGAGCGTGTGATTGGTCGTGTACAAGCGATTAAACAAGGTAACCCGCTAGACCCGAATACCATGTTAGGTGCTCAAGCTTCACAAGACCAACTTAACAAAATCATGAGTTACATTGATATTGGTAAACAAGAAGGTGCCGAAGTACTAATCGGAGGTGAGCGTAACATGTTAAGTGGCGATTTAGTTGATGGTTATTACGTTAAACCTACTCTATTACGTGGTCATAACAAAATGCGCGTATTCCAGGAAGAAATTTTTGGTCCAGTATTAGCCGTTACTACATTTAAAGATGAGGTTGATGCATTAGCGATTGCCAACGATACTATCTTTGGTTTAGGTGCTGGCGTATGGAGCCGTAATGGTACTACCGCTTATCGCATGGGTCGTGGTATTAAAGCTGGACGCGTTTGGACTAACTGTTACCATGCTTACCCAGCTCATGCTGCCTTTGGTGGCTATAAAGAGTCTGGTATTGGTCGTGAAAATCATAAAATGATGCTAGATCACTACCAACAAACTAAAAACTTATTAGTCAGCTATAACCCAAATAAATTAGGCTTTTTCTAGTTTATTATATGATTATATGAGCAAGTCAAACCAAGGGGCGAGTTTACTTGCCCCTTGGTTTTTGTATATTTGGTATTTGGAGAACTGTCATGGCTGAACGTATATCAGCAACACCCTCTGCACTTGAACTCATCAATAAACTAACGTCAGAATTCGGACCTATTGTGTTTTTACAATCTGGTGGCTGTTGTGAGGGCAGTGGTCCATTATGTATGCCAGCTAACGAGTTTCATGCAAGTGCTGCAGATGTAAAACTAGGCACTTTTGGCCAAGATAACAACGCAATTTTTTACATGGGGGATAGTCATTTTACATTTGCCGAAAATATGCATACCATTTTAGATGCAGTACCAGGGTCTAGTGGTTCGTTCTCTTTGGATTGCGGCACAGGCATGGCATTCATTACCCGTGGACGTCTGTATAGCGATGAGGAATTAGCCGCGTTACCGCCAGTTATCAGGCATGGCTACTAAATTATCTTACTTCAAATAAAAAAATCTTAGATTAACACTGCAAAAAAAACCATAAAGTATTGTAGAATTATATTTGGCGGGTCCCTCCGCATTGTAAAGTAGCCAACCTGGTCAGATGCGGAAGCAAGCAGCCACAACTATTGAAGCAAGTGCCGGAGTTCAGGCTCGCCTCCATCTGTTTTATCATCTAGCTAATTAAGCACATTTAAGCTAAAGTTTGAGCATTAATTTGTCGAACATAATCGACTCATGAGCTACCAAGTTTTAGCCCGAAAATGGCGTCCAAAATCGTTTGATACGATTGTTGGGCAAGAACATGTTGTGCGTGCATTAACTAATGCGCTTAAGCAACAACGGCTGCACCATGCTTACCTGTTTACTGGCACACGCGGCGTAGGCAAAACCACTATTGCGCGTATCATGGCAAAATCGCTTAATTGCGAAACTGGTATTACTGCAACGCCATGCGGTGTATGTTCTGCTTGTACTGAAATTGATCGTGGACGTTTTGTTGATATGCTGGAAGTGGATGCAGCCTCAAACACTCAAGTTGATGCCATGCGCGATTTGCTGGATAACGCACAATACGCCCCCACTGCTGGTCGTTTTAAAGTATATATCATCGATGAAGTGCATATGCTATCTAAAAGTGCCTTCAACGCTATGCTAAAAACGCTAGAAGAACCACCAGCGCACGTTAAATT
>JAYVTW010000120.1:0-3497 GCA_043788445.1 Methylophilaceae bacterium | reverse complement strand
GTACAATAGATTAACAGGCAGATTAATGAAAATATATGATGGCCTTGGCTTTGTTGCCGCAAAAACTGGCGCGACTATATTGCCAGTTCGTTTAAATGGAATCACACGCTCATACTTTAGCTGCTTAAATGACAATCAGCCGAAAAAGCTCTTCCCCAAAGTCATATTTACCATACTTCCGACTAATCATATTGAAATGCCCAATGCAGCTACTGCCAAGTTACGTCGCCGCTTAAGTGGTGATGCCATGCGCCGCATTATGCAAAGTATAAACTTTAGCGCAGCACCTGCAACAACATTGTTTGATGCATTTTTGGATGCGAAAGAAGTACATGGTAGTAAAACTAAACTTGTAGAAGATATGCGCCAAGTTGAAGAGAGTTACGGTGAATTACTCACTAAGATTCTCGCTTTAGGCAAACTAAGCAGCAAGGTCACTAAAATTGATGAGACCATAGGTGTGCTCATGCCCAACGTCACAAATACAGTATGCTTAATATACGGCATAACTGCCTTTAAACGTATACCAGCCATGCTTAACTACACTGCAGGTGCCGCAGGCGTTCAAAATGCCTGCACTGTAGGCAATATTAAAAACATCATCAGTTCACGCCAATTTATTGAAGCAGGTAAGTTAGAGGACATAGTTAATGGCTTAAAAAATATTAACATTGTTTACTTAGAAGACTTAAAACTAACGTTCAGTACTATTGATAAACTTTGGCTAATGGCTTTTGCACGCTGGTTGCCACGGCTTGCCCTTCTTTTGCTTGTGCCTAAAGCCAAGCCCAATGAACCAGCTGTGGTTTTATTCACCTCAGGCTCGGAAGGCAAACCCAAAGGCGTTGTTCATTCGCATGGTAGTATATTGGCCAATACCGCACAAATAAAAGCTGTCATTGACTTTTCTCCTGCTGATAAATTTATGATTGCCTTACCCTTATTTCATGCGTTTGGTTTTACCTGCGGTGCAATTTTACCGTTAGTAGCTGGTACCAAATTACTTCTCTACCCTTCACCATTACACTATCGAATAATTCCAGGGATAATTTATGACCGCGGCTGTACGGTTTTGTTTGGTACGAGTACATTTTTGGCTAATTATGCTAAGTTTGCTAGACCCTACGATTTTGACAAATTACGCTATGTGATTGCAGGTGCAGAAAAGCTGAACGAAGAAGTAAGTAAAACTTGGCTTGATAAGTTTGGCATTCGTATCTTAGAAGGATACGGTGCTACCGAATGTGCGCCAGTGCTCTCCGTTAACACGCCAACAGCTTACAAAATTGCAAGTGTAGGCTGTTTAATGCCTGGATTAATCCCAAAATTAGAGCCAGTGCCTGGCATTACCGATGGCGAGTTACTCTCTGTAAAAGGCTCTAATGTGATGCTAGGCTATTACTTAACTGATCATCCTGGTGTTATTCATCCGTTAATAGATGGCTGGTACAATACTGGCGATATTGTTGAGATTGATGCAGATGGCTTTGTCACTATTAAAGGTCGCATAAAACGCTTTGCTAAAATTGCTGGTGAAATGGTATCTCTAGAAACTGTTGAGCAACTAGCTAACAGGGCCTCACCAGCACAGCAACATGCGGCTACCACCCAACCTGATATGCAGCGCGGCGAAAATATTCTACTCTTTACTACCGATGTTAATTTAAACCGAGAGGCGCTACAGGTTGCGGCGCGTGAGCTTAATAGCCCAGAGATAGCAATAGCAAGAAAAATTCTTGTAGTGCAAGAATTGCCGTTATTAGGTACGGGGAAAATTGATTATGTCACCCTAAAAAAGCTAGCAGAAACCGCTTAATGTTTAATCAATCAGTAAAAATGATATCCATGCTATGGTCAAAGGTTGTTGCGGGCATCTGCACCTTGTCTGATGGAGAACACGCAATGATAAAGGCATGCTGATGCTATTTCATGGTAATGTTGCGAGTATTAGCAGTGTGCGAGAGTATTGACCTTGAATGCAAAAATTTGGTCATTCAATAGTTACTTGTTTAGCTTTTCATGTCCCAAGCCAATACCATGTGCATCGATTGATATGATCGCCACACAATTCACTAGTTAAGTAGCGGCAGACTATATACCAACCATCATTCCAACACCGCTGCTTAACCGATATACTATACCAGCTTGCCTGTGGAGCACCCATGTGAGCCAGCCTATTTAAGCGGTGTAGGCGCTGTAGATACACTGATAAAACCAGAGTATGCCAAAGCAATAATAGCTGATGTGCCTCTAATTGCTAATATAAAACCTAGCTTTACCATTAATGTCATTTCTGGTCATAATGGGGCGTCATTTCCGACCTATAAACTTTGAATAGCAAAGATTCTGATGAGTTAATCCACTAGCAAGTAATGAAAATATCACTTAACAGGATAGACAATGAGTAATCAATTTTCACTGATGCGTGAACGCCGTTTTAGGCCATTTTTTTGGACACAATTTTTAGGTGCATTTAATGACAATGTATTTAAAACTGCTCTGATTACCTTAATTGCATTTCACACAGCAAAGCTCACTACCTTAGATAGCGTTTCACTTGTCACTTTCTTACCTGGGCTATTTATTTTGCCCTTCTTTTTATTTTCTGCCACCTCTGGCCAACTGGCAGATAAGTTTGAAAAGTCTAAAATCATTCGCTTTGTCAAATTATTTGAAATTTTGATTATGTTATTTGCCAGCATTGGCTTTATCACACATAGTTTGTGGTTACTTGTTACTGCATTATTCATGATGGGAACACACTCCACTATGTTTGGTCCTGTGAAATATGCCTATTTACCTCAACATTTAGCACAAAATGAACTGATTGGTGGAAATGGTATGGTTGAGATGGGGAGCTTTGTCGCTATTTTACTTGGTCAAATACTAGGTGCATGGTTGGTCATGCACGAAGGTGGTGAATTAATTACCACTTGTGCAGTTTTAGTGATTGCTATGCTTGGTTACTGGGTTAGCCTTGGCGTACCAAATTCGCCTGCTGCTGATCCCCAACTTAAAATTAACTGGAACCCAATAAGTGAAACCTATCGCAATATAAAACTAATTGGGAACCAGCAATCACTATGGCTAGCCATTGTGGGTATTTCTTGGTTTTGGTTTTATGGAGCAACAGTATTGGCACAATTTCCTAATTTTGCTAAAAATATACTGTTTGGTGATGAAAGTGTCTTTATTTTATTACTAACCGTCTTTTCTTTTGGTATCGGGATTGGGTCGCTGATGTGCGAAAAACTCTCGTATGGAAAAATAGAAATAGGTTTAGTATTATTTGGTGCTATTGGCCTCAGCTTATTTGGTGTAGATTTATACTTCTCTAGTACGAATATTCACGCCAGTTTCAACAATAAATACATTTTCAATTACCAAACTTTTATTGGCTATGTAGCCCATTGGCGGCTTTTAGCAGATATCACGCTAATTGGGCTATTTGGTGGTTTCTATATCGTGCCACTCTATGCGCTCATACAAACACGCCC
>JAYVTW010000119.1:0-27979 GCA_043788445.1 Methylophilaceae bacterium | reverse complement strand
CCAAGCAATGATAAGCTGCGTGTGGTAGTCGAAAAAGCACCTAATATTGGCGTAGTTACAGCATATAACGAAATGTTATCTGCGCATCAACCATATGTGAATTATCCCGATATTATCCGTGATGAAGCTAAAAAGTATGGTGCTACCATGCAAGTAGCGGGTGGCGTACCTGCCATGTGTGATGGTGTTACGCAGGGCGAGCCAGGTATGGAACTAAGTCTGTTCAGCCGTGATGTCATTGCGATGAGCACAGCAGTAGCGCTATCGCATGATGTGTTTGATGCTGCTTTGTTGCTAGGTGTGTGCGATAAAATCGTTCCAGGCCTATTGATTGGCGCATTGCATTTTGGCCATTTACCATGTGTATTTGTACCTGCTGGCCCAATGAGCACTGGTTTGGACAATACAGAAAAATCAAAAGTACGTGAGAAATATGCACAAGGTTTAGTTGGCCGTGAAGAGTTGCTGGCATCAGAGTCTGCTGCTTATCACGGAGCTGGTACTTGTACTTTTTATGGCACAGCTAATAGTAATCAAATGCTATTAGAAGCGATGGGCTTGCATGTACCAGGGGCGGCATTTATACATCCACATGATGGTATGCGTGAGTTGTTAACGCGTGAAGCCGTAAAATTGGTTCTAAAGAATACGCAAAAAAATCAATTTACACCTATTGGTAAATTGGTGGATGAGTCTGTAATCGTAAATGCTATGGTTGCATTGCTTGCAACGGGCGGTTCTACCAATCATCTAATTCATTGGGTGGCTGTGGCACGTGCTGCGGGTATTATTATTGATTGGACAGACTTCCATTACCTTGCTAAAGCGACGCCGCTATTAGCTAGCGTTTATCCTAATGGTAAAGCTGATGTTAACCAGTTCCAATCTGCTGGTGGTCCAGCTTTCGTTATTCGTGAGTTAATTGATGCGGGTTATATGCATCCAGATGTATTTACGGTGTCTTATGGCGGTTTGCGTGATTATGGCAAGCAACCTGCTAAAGAAAACGGCAACCTAGTTTGGAAAGACTTGCCGGCAGAAAGTACCGATGAAACTATCGTACGTACGGCTAAGTTTCCATTTAATGAGTCTGGTGGTTTGCGTTTACTTAAAGGTAATTTGGGTCGTTCAGTGATTAAGATTTCTGCAGTACCGGAAGACCGACATATTATTGAAGCTCCTGCGATTGTATTTGATGGCCAAGAAGAATTATTGGCGGCGTTCGACCGTGGTGAACTGGAGCGTGATTTCGTTGCAGTTGTGAGATTCCAAGGACCTAAAGCCAACGGTATGCCAGAATTACACAAGCTTACACCGCCACTTGCTGTGTTACAAAACAAAGGCTTTATAGTAGCGATTGTTACAGATGGCCGTATGAGCGGCGCGTCGGGCAAGATTCCTGCGGCCATTCATTTAAGCCCAGAAGCCTCGGCCGGTGGTGCATTAGCAAAAGTGCGCGATGGCGATATTATTCGTTTAAATGCAACGGTTGGTACTTTGAATGCACTGGTTGACGAAGATACTTGGGCTGAGCGCGAAGCCATTCAGTTGTCAGATGCTAAACGACATAGCAATTCTCATGGAATTGGTCGTGAGTTATTTGGCGGGATGCGTGGAAGTGTATTGTCTGCTGAACAAGGCGCTGTGACTTGGTTATAAAGTCGGTAAATAAACAAATTTAAGAATTAAATAACTTTTAGAGAGCACTATTGAGTAAAACTATGAACACTTTAGATTTAGCTAAGCAAGGTCCAGTAATTCCAGTAATTGTCATCAACAAAGTAGAAGATGCTGTGCCAATGGCAGAAGCTTTACTTGCAGGTGGCATTCGCGTGTTAGAAGTCACTTTACGTACATCATGTGCGTTAGCTGGCATGGAAGCCATTGCTAAAGCATTGCCAGAAGCTATTTTAGGCGCAGGTACTGTGCGTAACGTTAAAGATGCGCAAGCCGTAAAAGATGCGGGGTGCCAGTTTGCTGTGAGCCCTGGTTACACTAGTGAATTAGGTTTAGCATCACGTAAAATGGGTCTTCCATTATTGCCAGGCGTTTCTACTGGATCTGAAATCATGATGGCGAATGCTGACGACTACTATTTCTTAAAATTGTTTCCAGCGGTAGCAGTGGGTGGCATTAACTTGCTTAAAGGGTTTGCAGGGCCGTTTGGTGATGTGATGTTTTGCCCAACCGGTGGTGTTACGGTTGAGTCTGCTCCGCAATTTTTGGCTTTACCAAACGTTGTAGTTTGTGGCGGTACATGGTTGACGCCGGCAGATGCTGTAGCACGTGGTGACTGGGCACATATTACAAAATTGGCTAAAGAAGCTAGCGCTATCAAGCCTGGCTAATTCGCGTATCTCTCAAGCAATCAGACTAAAATATTAAGCTTTAATTTTTTTAATGAGATGCCAGGGGTTTTGTCTCCTAGTGCAAACTAGGAAAAACCCCTTTTTTATTGTGCTATTTATATAGCTGTGTATCTGTAATACCATTTTTTATTGGAAATTTATTTGCTACAACCTATTGACCTTAAAAAGTATAAAACACTTGTTTTTGACTGTGATGGCGTTATTTTAGATTCTAACATCGTCAAAACAAAAGCTTATTTCTGTACGGCTAAAACGTTGGGGGCTACTGATGATCAAGCGCAGGCATTGGTGGATTATCACGTCCGGCTAGGCGGCATCTCGCGCTATCATAAATTTGATTATTATTTGCGCGAGATATTACACAAACCTGTTACCGAGGCGGCAGTGCAAGAATTGTTAGATAAATTCTCTCATGAGTTAGAGGTAGGCTTGATGAGCTGCGAGATCGCAGAAGGCCTGCAAGAACTACGAGCAGCGACTGCTAATGCCAATTGGATGATTGTATCTGGCGGAGACCAGCAAGAAATCCGTGATTTATTTGAAAAACGTGAGTTGAATCAATATTTTGATGGCGGTTTATTTGGCAGCCCAGATAATAAAGATGAAGTGTTAGAACGCGAAGCAGCCGCTGAACAATTAAATTATCCTGCTTTATTTATTGGTGATAGCAAATATGATTTTGAGGCTGCGACACGTGCCAAGATGGATTTTATATTTGTTAGTGATTGGACAGAAGTGGCTGATTGGAAAGAATTTTGTACATTGCATGGTATAGTCCATACATCAAAAATTGCTGATTTATTGCGCTAGGGATTCATGAACTTTGCTTTAACTAAGATACATTACGTAGTGTGAGTTTAAATTTGAAGTGCAACGCCTGAGTTGAAAAAATACCTGATGGGAAGTGAGGAACTCAAGCCTTTATTTTGGTTTGTTGTTTAACTGATCCAAGGCACCTTATCGCATATTCAATATCGATTAATTAGCCTTTGAAGCTCATGGATTTTATTGCGGCATTAGAAGGGTATTAGGAAAGACGGCACAGAAAGAATTTTTGCCTGTGCAAGCGGCCGAAGTTAAATCTACTTTCGCTGATACTTCTGCATTAGAAGCATGGGTTGGCTTTAAGCCTAGCACTGACTTACTTTAAACTTAGTACTGATTTAAAATAAAGCGTAGATACTTTTTTTGATTGGTTTAACACACTTTATCGGGCTTATATAAGCGATAACTCTGCTAACTCTAATAGATAAGAAAAAAATTAATAATTGATTTGTTTTATAACATCACCAGGCAATATTTTTTTGAGGCAAGCTAAATGCGCTTCAGTTTCTTTAAATATGCACTCTCGTTTAAAGCAAGGACTACATGACAACTCTAGATATTCAATCACTGCATCTGGGTGCATTGGTGGTGTGTGATGTGGGTCACTTGAACCATATATCGCGATGACTTTTTTATCTAATGCAGCGGCGACGTGCATGAGCCCTGAGTCGTTACTAATGACTGTATCACATAACGACATTAAATCTATGGCTTCGCTTAAGTTGGTTTTCCCACCGAAGTCGATACATTTTTCATTAGATAGTTGGTTAATTTGACTGGTAACTAGCGAATCTTTATCTGAACCAAATAACCATACTTGCCAGCCTTTATCCAAAGCATTCCGTGCAACCTCAGCGTAATGCTCAGTTGGCCAGCGCTTTGCATCGCCGTATTCAGCACCTGGGCAAAGACCTAATATTTTGTTTTCTAGGAATGGAAGTCCCAGTTTGGCTAACGTTTTTTTAGCATTCTCTGTATAGGCTAATAGTTTTGGGTTTACAGTGTTTTCATGCAAAGATAATTTGGTATTTAAACCTAATGCAATGAACCGATCTACAGTACGCGGTAACTTGTTCTTATCCAAAGTGCGAATGTCATTGACTAAGCCATAGCGCATTTCACCTAAAAATCCCGTACGGATTGGAATTCCAGCACAAAATGGCAATATGGCTGATTTAAATGAATTAACCAATAGAATAGCCTGAGTATAACCTTTATGTTTTAGGTTTCTGCCAAAGCGAATACGTTCTAACAAAGCAAGTTGGCCATGTTTGAAATGAAGCGCAATTTTTTCAGTGACTTCTGGCATGCGCTCAAGTAATGGCAGTGTCCATGCGGGTGCAGCAACGTCTATTTGCGCATTAGGGTTTTGCTGTTTAAGCGATTGAAATAAACTATGTGCAAGTACCATATCGCCTATCCATGACGGGCCAATAACGAGTATTTTGCCTTGATTCATTGCCTTAAACTACCTAGCAATTTTTTCTAGAATTCCACTAGTACTGCGCCCTGGCACAACATCAATTAAGGCTATTTTCCCACCCCAGGACTTTACTTCTTTACCACCAACAACTTGAGCTTCCATGTAGTCGCTACCTTTGACAATTACGTTAGGTTTAATGGCATTAATTAAATCTAAAGGGGTGTCTTCATCAAATAAGATGACTACATCTACAGCTTCGAGTGCAGCAAGAACCCTTGCACGGTCAGCTTCATGAATCACTGGGCGTGCAGGCCCTTTTATGGCGCTTACTGAGCGATCAGTGTTTAAACCCAACACTAATTTATCGCCAGTTTTTTTAGCAGCCTCAAGATAAGTGACATGACCTGCATGTAATAAATCGAAGCAACCATTGGTAAAGACAATTTTGTATTTTTGTTGACGCCAAGTTTCAACTCTAGTCATCAGTTGGTTGAAGTTAACAATTTTATTAACTTGTTCAGTTGATTGTTTGGCTAAAAGTTCTTCAATTAATTCTTGTTGGCTAATTGGCACGGTACCGACTTTGCCGACTACAATTCCTGCTGCTATATTGGCAAGCTCTAGCGCCTCTTGTGGTTTTAAACCATTAATTAAGCCTGCAGCGAGTGTTGCAATCAGCGTATCGCCAGCACCTGAGACGTCAAATACTTGCTTGGCTGTTGCAGTAATATGTAGAGCTGATTCTACATTGCCACTATGATGCATTATGTCATCTAATAATGAAATACCTTCTTCACCACGTGTCACAGCTAAGAATTCTAAATGCAAAGTTTTGCGTAGTTGGTTAGCGGCCAATAACAAAGCATCATTATCGTCTTGACTTATACTGCAAGCCTCAGCAATTTCTTTTTTATTCGGTGTTAGCGCAGTGGCTCCTAGGTATTTACTGTAATCGCGACCTTTAGGGTCGGCAATCACTGGAATTTTAAGCTTATGACATTCTTTGATGATACTTTTACAGGCTTCATCACTCAGCACACCCTTGGCGTAGTCGGACAAAACCACGATAGCTGGCTTTGCTGTTAATTGTTTGCTGATGTATGCTTGCAAAGATTTTTTCTCAGCCGTATTATATGGAACAGAGCTTTCTTGATCTAAACGCACAATTTGTTGGTGTGAGCTCATAACGCGAGTTTTTGTAACGGTTGGACGAGCTTCAGATTGGATTACGCCAGTCGTTTCAACACCCATTTGTTTTAATAAGTCAAGTAATGTTGTAGCTTGCGCATCTTTACCTACGCATCCAGCAATATGAGTTTGAATACCTAAGCCTGCTAAGTTTGCTGCTACATTTGCGGCACCACCAGCACGATCATTCGTATGTTTAAGCAAAACAATGGGAACAGGTGCTTCTGGTGAAATACGTTGTACATCACCTATCAAATAACGGTCAAGCATCAAGTCACCAATGACAAGTACCCATTTGTTCTTGAATTCACTAAACTTCTGTACCGTTTCAATTAATTTTGCATTCATGTTAATCAGCCTCTAATAAATCACAAAGGCTATGACCAACAAAAATATGGGCCTCTTGAATTCTTGGCGTATCCTTGCTTGGCATAACAAGATTGAATTTACATAATTCTTTTAGTTTGCCACCTGTCCCGCCAGTTAAGCCTATGGTAGTGGCGCCAATCGAGTTGGCTTCAATGATGGCTTTAACCACATTAGCACTGTTGCCAGTGGTGGTAATGCCAATTACTATATCTTCGGGGCGGCATAAGGCTTCAATCTGACGTGCGAAAATATAATCGTAGCCGTAATCGTTGCCAACTGAGGTGAGTATAGAAGTATCGGTTGTTAATGCGATGGCAGCCATTCCGCGACGCTCTTTTTTGTAGCGGCCGACGATTTCGGCGGCAATATGCTGACTATCGGCAGCACTTCCACCATTGCCACAAAGCAAGATTTTGCCACCACGCTTAATACAAGTTCGCAATTCATCCGCTACTTCTATAATTTGTGGAATTAAAGCATTAAGCTGGTTAAACATGACTTGATGCTGGGTAATTGCGCCGGTTAAATTTTCTGTTGCATTCATAAGTTTATTGAGTACTCAATTAGTGACGTCTTAACAATAGGGGTCGGCTTGCATAAGATAGTTTTGTACATAGTCTTTCACGCCGTCTTCTAATGATTTAAAAGCCTGTAAATAACCTGCGGCGCGTAATTTTATCATCGCTGCTTCGGTAAAATATTGGTATTTACCTTGTAAATCTTGCGGCATATCAACATAGGTGATGTGGGGCGATTTGCCTGTACTTTCAATTACGGCTGAGGCTAAATCTTTAAATGTACGTGCTTGACCAGTACCTATGTTGTAAATACCAGGCTCACCAAGATTGACTAAAAAGTGCGCGATAACTGCAGCGACATCTTTTACATAAACAAAATCACGCAATTGCATACCATCTTGAACACCCGCTTTGTAGCTTTTAAATAATTTCACTGTACCCGATTGATTAAACTGGTTAAAGCTATGGAAAGCGACGCTAGCCATGCGCTCTTTATGGTATTCATTGGGACCATACACATTGAAAAACTTAAAGCCTTGCCAACTCGGCGGGCATGGTCTTTTTTCTGCTACTTGGCGTAGCACCCATTCATCAAAGAAGTGTTTAGAGTAGCCATAACCATTGAGTGGACGCAGATTGTTAATACTTTTATCATCATAGCCGTTCTGCCCATTGATGCCAATGCCATCGCCATAAGTAGCCGCTGAGCTGGCATACAAAAATGGCACATCATTGGCCGCACACCAGGCCCAAAGCGCCTGTGAATAGTGGATATTATCTTGTACGAGTTTGTTAAAGTCGCGCTCGGTGGTGGCGCTAATGGCCCCCATGTGGATGACGGCATCAACTTCTGGTTTTCTAGCAAGATAATCGAATAGTTCGTCTTTATCTAGATAGTTGGCATAGCGGCGCTTGACCAGATTTTGCCATTGGTCTGGGTGTATGATGCGATCCACAATCACAACGTCATCCCTGCCTAGCACCGTATTAAGGTGCCAAGCAATGATGGAACCTATCATGCCCGCACCGCCAGTAATTATGACCATAAATTAAACTTTTGTAGATTCATGCGTTGATTATAGCAAACACTTAACCTCAAGTACTTAAGCCCCAGCATTTATAAGGCTGGCCTTTAAATTTTAGCACCTAGAGCCTTGGCACGCACAGCTGTTATTTCGGCTTCAGTTGTGGCTTTTGTGCTATCCCAATCAGATGAAACCCAGCCTTGAAGGTTTTCTAAAGCAATATCACACATGGCATGTATCCAAGTCTCATGGTCGTTAAGCGCTGATATATATAGATAATCGCCCCCACCAGCTTGCTGAAATATATGTTTTCCCTCTATAGCAATTTCTTCTAGTGTTTCTAAACAATCGCTACTAAAGCCAGGGCATACGACATCAATGCGCTTGAGTTTTGCTTTGCCTAAATCTTGTAAAATATTGGCAAGATAAGGTTTAAGCCATTCTTGTTTGCCAAAGCGTGATTGAAAGGCAATAACATACTCTTCTTTTCTTAAATTCAATGCTTCCGCCAATAAACGACCTGTTTGATGACATTGACAGTGGTAGGGGTCACCTTTAATTAAATGCACTTTTGGTACGCCATGAAAACTCATTACGAGCTTCTCTGGTTTGCCAGTGATTGCCCACGATGTGTTGATGCTACTAGCAAGTGCTTGAATGTAAGCAGGATGATTGTGGTAATTGCGAATAGTACGAATCGCGGGTACGTTACGCATTTTGAGTAATACGCGCCAAACAGCATCCAATGCACTTGCCGTGCTGCTGGCCGCATATTGTGGATAAAGTGGAAACACGAGAATTTTATCGCAGTGTTGCGCTTTGAGTTTTTTAATAGCACTTTTCATCGAAGGGTTGCCATAGCTCATGCCTAGCTCAACAGTAAAAGGTGATTTGATACGTTGGCCTAAAAAACCTTGCATAAGTTTAGTTTGCTTTTGAGCATTAACCATCAATGGTGAGCCATCTTTTGTCCATACTGAGGCGTATTTTTTAGCTGATTTTTTGGGGCGGATAACTAAAATAATACAATGTAAAATCCAGCACCAAATAAAGCGTGGAATTTCTACGATACGCCTATCCATTAAAAATTGTTGCAAGTAGGGGCGCAACGCTTTCGCTGTAGGGGATTCTGGGGTACCTAAATTGGCTAATAGAATCCCCACTTTAAGTTGGTCGCCATGTTGGTAAGAGGGTTCTTTATCGTAATAAGCCATGGCTAAAATTTGTTCCTAGTATTTTAAGGCTACACTAACATCAAGTTAATGGAGCACTTTGAAAAGTGATAACTATTAAGTGTTTAGTCGATTAATGCTTAACAGATTAATGGTTAGATAGTGCATTAGAAAGCAATTTTGCAGTGATATCTACAATTGGAATCACACGTTCATAGGCCATGCGGGTTGGCCCAATTACGCCCAGCGTACCTACTACTTGTCCATCAGCCTCATAAGGGGCGGTGATTAAACTGCATTCGTCTAAAGGTAAATAGCCACTTTCGCCACCAATGAATATTTGTATGCCTTCAGCACGCTGACTATTATCTAACAGCTGCATGAGTGAAGTTTTATGTTCAAAGATTTCAAATAGTTTGCGTAATGAAGTGACATTTGTTGAGAGGTCGTCCGACTTTAATAAGTTGCGCTCACCTGCGATGACTACGCTATCTTTTTCGTCATCCAGTGCTTTACCGCTAGCATCTAATGCGGCAGACATTAAGCGCGTCATGTCTGATTGCATTTGTCTTAATTCTTGATGCAGTTTAGCTCGCACTTCTTCAAAACTCTGACCAGTGTAATGTTGATTGAAAAAGTTAGTAGCTTGAACAAGTTCAGATACGCTGCAGGGCTTATCCGTTAATATAATCCTGTTTTGCACGTTACCATCATCGGTGACGATAATAACTAATATTCTTTTTTCGGATAATGGTAAAAACTCTAAATGCTTAAATGCAATATTTTTGCGTTTTGTTGTCATTACTAAGCCAGCGAATTGCGTCAGACTAGAAAGCATATCTGCCGCAGAGGTAATAAGTTCATTGCGGTTCGGGGACGAAAGCTCGTATTTAAGTAGCTGAATTTGTTGGCTTGGTATTGGTTGTATAGTGAGCAAAGTATCAACAAAAAAACGATAGCCACGTTGCGTTGGGATGCGACCAGCTGATGTATGCGGGCTGGTAATAAAGCCTAACATTTCTAAATCAGACATTACACTTCTGACGGTGGCAGGGCTCAGATCTAAGCCAGAGCATTGTGATAAAGTGCGTGAACCAACAGGTTGACCGTCACTAATGTAATGTTCAACCAATGTTTTAAGTAAAATTTTTGCACGCTTGTCAATCATTTAATTTTTTAAACTCAAATTTAGCAATGTTGTAGCTGGATTTTCATCATTTCCACGCTTGATATGACCAAGTTGTTGTAATTGAGAATTATTACTTAATTGAATGGTGTTTTTAGTTGGTATTAACAATAGTCCAGCACGCCAAGTTATGATGTTAATCATCGAATATATAAAATCGGTTTTTAAAGATATGGTTAAAGTTTTGAATGCCTAGTAATGTATTTTTTACTTAGATTACAGTTATCCTTGAATAACAATTATATTACACCAAAATCTTTACTATGCGCAGGTAACACTTTCATGTTTTAATTCCGCCATGGAATACCGATTCAATTCTATCGCTATTATCGGGCGATACATGAGCAAAAGCGCGTTGGCACAAGCTCACGTTCATAGTCAAGCACAGACACATGCGCAAATTATCGAGCTTATACGACACTTATCAGCTAAAAATCTTAGTATTTTTATTGAAGAAAAAACTGCATCGCATGAGTGTTTAACTGAATACACCACATTTAGCATTGATGACATTGGCAAACACGTTGATTTAGCAATTGTGCTGGGCGGAGATGGCACTATGCTCAGCGTGGCGCGTGCGATTGTGGATAATAATATTCCGCTGGTTGGTGTTAATCGTGGACGGTTTGGTTTTTTAACAGATATAAGCGCTGATAATATGTTGGAGAGCATTGACTCCATCCTTGCTGGCCATTTTAGTATCGAGCGGCGTATGTTGCTTTCAGCAGAAGTGCATCGCGGTAATGGCGAGTTAAGCGAGGTGCTAAGTCAAGGATGTGCGTTGAATGATGTCATTATTAAAAGTGGTTTGCGCTTAATTGAATTAGAAGTCAAAATTGATGGACAGTTTGTGCACAAACAGCGCTCAAATGGTTTGATTATCAGCACGCCTACAGGTACTACGGCTTATGCGCTGTCTTCGGGGGGGCCTATCTTGCATCCTAAACTGGATGCGATTGCAATAGTGCCAATTAGTCCGCATACCCTAAGCAATCGACCTATCGCTATTAGTAGCGCTAGCCATATTGAAGTAGCTTTAATACAAGCGGATGTTGTACATTTGAGTTTGGATGGTCAAATTGAGACTGTGCTTCAGCAAGGTGATAAAGTAGTTGTAAAACATGCACAAAAAACAGTGCCCCTGCTACACCTAAAAGATTATAGCTATTATGAGATGTTACGCAACAAACTCAATTGGGGCTGATTTCACTTGTTAAATTTTTATAATGTAATTTTAACGGTCTAGCTTAAACATTTATCACTATGTTACAAACCCTCTCTATCCGTGATTTTGTTATCGTTGATAGCCTCAATTTAGAATTTGCGCGTGGTTTTACTGTGCTTACAGGTGAAACAGGTGCAGGAAAGTCTATTCTAATTGACGCCCTTTCATTGGCGTTGGGCGCTCGTGCCGAAAGTGGTGTGACGCGCGTAGGCTGTGACAAAGCAGTAATCTCTGCGACATTTGATATTACTCAAAATCTAGACGCTAAGGAATGGTTAGAAGCTAATGAAATGGCGAGTGATGAGCTTGAGCTCGTTTTGCGCCGCGTTATGTATGCCGATGGGCGTACTCGAGCATTCATTAATGGTATCGCAGCAACCGTTCAGCAATTGAAAGAGCTGAGTGAGTTTTTGGTGGATATTTATAGCCAAAATGCACATCATTCCTTACTTAAGCTAAGTACGCAACGCGCAATTCTAGATGAGTTTGCCGGTTTTAGCCTAATTGCGGCAGATGTCGCAGCGCACTACAAAACCTGGCATCAGCTGAATATACAAAAACAGGAAATTGAAAAAAATTCAGCCTCTTATGCTATTGAGCTTGCTGATTTACGTGATAAAACTCGTGAATTAGCTCAGTTAGGTTTTGATTTGGATGATTGGGAGTCCCTACAACAAGAGCATATACGCCTATCTCATGGCGCAAGTTTGTTAGAGGGCTGTGAGAAAGCGCGTGACCTGTTGAGTGAAGGGGAGTTATCCGCAACGCGTTTGCTAGCACAAGTGCAACATAAGTTGAAAGATTTACCTGAGTTTGATGCCAGCTTAGATGAAGTAATTGAATTGCTCAGATCTGCTGAGATTCAACTTAACGACGCAGATCGTTTTCTCAATCGCTATTTGCAGCGTACAGAGTTAGACCCAGGGCGTTTAAATGAAGTGGAAAGCCGTATTCAAGCTATTCATGGTATGGCACGTAAATATCGTATTCGTCCCGAAGATCTGCCGGAGCTGCTTAGTAATTCCAAAACACGGATGGTTGAGTTGGAAGGCTTGAATAACAATGGTGAGTTAGCTAAACAAGAAGCACAAGCCTTGCTCGATTACATGACACTGGCCAATCAATTAAGTATGGGCAGGGCCCAAGCAGCAAAAGTCCTGAGTATAAAAATTACTGCTGAAATGCAACGTTTATCGTTGAGTGGGGGTAAGTTTGAAGTACAACTTATGGCACAAGCTATTGCAAGCACTGGATTAGAGCAAGTGGAGTTTTTAGTGGCAGGTCATGCTGGTGTGGCGGCTCGTTCACTCAATAAAGTGGCATCGGGCGGCGAGCTATCGCGCATTAGTTTAGCGATTCGTGTTGCTACGGCGCAGCAAGCTAGTGTTGGTACGATGATATTTGATGAGGTGGATGTTGGTATCGGCGGCGGTGTGGCAGAAACTGTCGGCCAAATGCTTAAAAAATTGGCTGAGGGTAGTAGTGAAAATGCGTTTCAGCGTCAAGTTTTAGTCATTACGCACTTACCGCAAGTGGCTAGTCAAGGTGCTCAGCACTTGCGTGTAAGCAAATCATTGATTAATAATCAAACGTTAAGCAATATCGAAATGCTGGATAAAATGATGCGGGTGGAAGAAATTGCACGCATGCTCGGCGGCATGGAAATTACGGATACTTCAAGAATGCATGCTACTGAAATGTTGGGTTAAGCGATATAAATCATCACTTAATTCTCTAATTCAAGGTTATTTTTTAATGCAAGGTTGCACTTCACAAATACCGTAGATAGTTAGGGCGTGATCTTCCATTTTAAAACCACGTTCTGTGGCAGCTAATTTCTGGCGCTTCTCAATTTCTTCATCATAGAACTCTTCCACTCGACCACATTTTACACAGACAATGTGATCATGATGCGTGCCCTCATTAAGCTCAAATATTGCTTTACCACTTTCGAAGTGATGCCGAATTAACAAACCGGCTTGCTCAAATTGTGTTAATACACGGTAGACAGTGGCCAAGCCAACATCTTCACCCGTATTGATAAGTATTTTGTAGACATCTTCTGCAGACAAATGTCGTTCTTGGCTATTCTCAAATAAGCTCAGAACTTTAAGCCTAGGCAACGTAGCCTTAAGGCCGGCGTTTTTTAAATCTTGTTGGTCATGCATCATAATTTACTCACAAACATTAATAGTGAATGATAATTCACTGGTTGATAAATAACTGGTTTACTGCTTTTTGCCAGTCAATTCTTTATCTGCCTAACATGCACGTGGTATATTATCGCTAATTCATTGTAAAGTCATCGTATGCGCTATTTTTTAATAATATTTGTCTTTTTGTGCACAATGTTAACGACTGCATGCAGTTCAACAGTATCTAATTTAAAACCTTTTAAATTAGAAATACAACAGGGTAATGTAGTCACATCCAAAATGTTGCTGCAATTGCGCCCTGGCATGACTAAATCACAAGTTCGCTATATCATGGGCACACCCCTAATCACAGATAGTTTTCACGCTAATCGTTGGGATTATATTTTTCAACTACGTCAAGCGGGTAAAATCACCGAGCAAAAACGCGTTGTTTTAATGTTTGAAAATGAGTTACTAAAAATCGTGCGTGGCGATGTCATGCCAGCAGGCGCAGAGGCTGGGAGTGGTGTCGTTAAATTAACACCGGCAGCAGAAAAATTGTCACCAAAAACTAAAGATTCAAAAGATGCTGTTGGTGAGAGCTTTGCTGATAAATTGAAGTTTTGGAAAAGTAAGCCAGCAATTGATGTAGATAATAAACCAGAGCCAGATGCTGTTGCTAAACCACCCACAAGCTCTGTGCCAGATGATTTAACACCAGTGCCGGCATTAGTTATTGATCACGCTGCGGATGGCTCCACAGCAGCGTCTACGCCGTTAGTAAATCAGCCAGTCTCAACAGAATCTGCTGTTACTGTTCAGGCTCCACTACAAGAATCGTTGGTAAAAGCACCTTCGATCGGCCCTGCATCTAAGCCAGTTTCTGATTCAGCGCCCAAGGTAAAGTCTCAAGTTGCGCCTTCGCCAGTTAGGTCAGCACCATTGGTGATTCCAGCGACTAAGGCTAGTGTTGCGCCATTGCTAGATCATGAGCCTAAATTTGACCGCAAATCAGACCAGAATCACCCATCCAAAGAAACGTCACCTTCAGAAAAGCCACAATCTAATGCAAAATCTGATAAACCAGCTGAATCCGATGAAGCACCAGGTTATTTCGAGCGTATTTTAGAAAAAATTGGTTTCTAAATACGCCCGATTTTAAATTATATAAGTTGATGTAAATGAGTAATCAAAAAGTTATGAAGGTTGTTATTGCGGGCTGCTCTGGTCGTATGGGACATGCGTTATTAGAGGGCGTCTTTGCTGATTGTGAATTGGTATTGCATGGTGCCTTAGATAGAACGGATAATCAACAAATTGGCCGTGATGCTGGGGACCAGTTCGGTAAAGTGTCTGGTGTAAAAATTAGCCATGATATTGATGCTGCTTTGCAGGATGCTGATGTGCTAATCGACTTTACTCGGCCAGAAGCGACGATGCTTTATTTAGAGGCTTGTCAAAAAGCCAATGTTAAGTTGATTATTGGCACCACAGGCTTTACTTCAGAACAAAAATTACAGATTCAAGCGGCTTCAAAAAATATTGCTGTTGTGTTTGCTCCAAATATGAGTGTAGGAGTGACAATGTTGATTAACCTTGTGCAGGCAACAGCAAAAGTGCTGAATGAAGGCTATGATATAGAAATTATTGAAGCGCATCATCGATATAAAGTTGATGCGCCTTCAGGTACAGCGTTACGTCTGGGTGAAGCTGTAGCAAGTGCTCTAGGTCGTGATTTAAATGATTGTGCTATTTATGGCCGTGAAGGGGTAACGGGGCAACGCGACCCTAATACCATTGGTTTTGCTACGGTACGTGGCGGTGATGTGGTTGGGGATCATACTGTTTTATTTGCGGGCATAGGTGAACGCATAGAGTTAACGCACAAAGCGAGCAGTCGTGCCACATTTGCGTTGGGTGCATTACGCGCGGCTAAGTTTTTGGCTGGTCAGCAGGCTGGTTTGTTTGACATGCAAGATGTGTTGAATTTACGTTAGCCTTCATGAATTAACTCTCATTTAATTGGCCAAAAGATTTACTTTAAAAGTTATTAAAGCAAGTGGTGCAGTAAGTATTCACATGACTTAATTGACGTCCATACTTTCCTATCTCTGTCTTGGTAAAACGAAATAATTCATATCAAGTTTGCATGCAGGCAATTGATAAGTACCTCAACTTAAGCTATAATTTCTTAATTCTTAAACGGGAAGAGTATACACTCCTCCCGTTTTGCATATCTGCCGCCTGCTCAGGGTGGAAAGCAATAAGTTAATGGTTAAAGTATGATCAAACAGGGAGTCGCTGTGCCGCAAAACGTGTCCAAAAAAGACTTAGCAATTTTAGTGCTTGCGGATGGAACGGTATTTCGTGGGGTGACAATTGGCGCTAAAGGCAATGCAGTGGGCGAAGTAGTTTTTAATACTTCAATGACTGGTTATCAAGAAATTCTTACCGACCCATCTTACACTAAACAGATTGTTACATTAACTTATCCGCATATCGGTAATACAGGGGTCAATACTGAAGATGTTGAATCTGAAAAAGTGTATGCAAGTGGCTTAATTATTCGTGATTTGCCACTGATACATAGTAATTTTCGTAGTGATCAGTCATTAAGTGTCTATTTAAAATCTCAAAATATTGTTGCAATTGCTGATATTGACACGCGTAAGCTGACACGTATTTTGCGTGAAAAAGGTGCGCAATCTGGCTGTATTGTTGCTGGATATATTGATGAAGCTCACGCTGTTGAATCGGCGCGCATCAAAATTGCGGCATTTGCTGGTTTAAATGGCATGGATTTGGCTAAAGTGGTGAGTTGCGATAAAGCTTACAGTTTTAACCAAGGTGAATGGGCATTGGGTGAAGGTTATCAAAAACCAGTGCCTAGTCAATTCCATGTGGTTGCTTATGATTATGGTGTAAAACGGAATATTCTACGTATGCTGACATCGCGTGGTTGTAAAGTCACAGTGTTGCCAGCACAAGCGACTGCGGCAGAGGCCTTGACTTACAAGCCGGATGGTATATTTCTATCAAATGGTCCGGGAGATCCAGCGCCATGTGATTATGCAATTAGTGCGATTAGTACATTGATAGAAACAGGTATACCTACTTTTGGTATTTGTTTGGGCCATCAATTGCTGGCTTTAGCGATGGGCGCAAAAACCCTTAAAATGAAGTTTGGGCATCATGGTGCTAACCATCCTGTACAAGATGTTGTGACTAAGAAAGTCTATATAACAAGTCAAAATCACGGTTTTTCAGTGGATGCAGATACATTGCCCGCCCATGTTAAAACGACGCATGTTTCATTATTTGATGGCAGTTTGCAGGGCATCGCACTTACAGATAAGCCTGCTTTTAGCTTTCAGGGTCACCCTGAGGCAAGTCCCGGTCCTGCCGAAATGAGTTACTTATTTGATCAATTCATCCAGTTAATGCAAGAAAAAAAAGCAAATTAAGATGGCAAAGCGTACCGATATTAAAAGCATTCTCATCATAGGCGCTGGCCCCATTGTTATTGGGCAAGCCTGTGAATTCGACTATTCTGGCGCACAAGCGTGTAAAGCGTTGCGAGAAGAAGGTTATCGCGTTATTTTAGTAAATTCTAACCCTGCTACTATTATGACCGATCCGGAAATGGCTGATGCGACTTACATTGAGCCGGTGACTTGGCAAGTGGTTGAGAAAATCATTGCTAAAGAACGCCCAGACGCTTTACTGCCTACTATGGGTGGTCAAACTGCATTAAATTGTGCATTAGATCTAGATAGGCATGGCGTGCTAGCTAAATATAATTTGGAATTGATTGGGGCTTCAAAAGAAGCGATTGATAAAGCGGAAGATCGACAAAAATTCAAAGAAGCAATGACCAAAATCGGCCTGGGTTCTGCAAAATCTTTTGTTGCACACACCATGGAGGAGTCTTTGCAAGTGCAGTTAGAGATTGGTTATCCGGCAATTATTCGCCCATCATTCACTATGGGCGGAAGTGGTGGTGGTATTGCGTATAATAAAGAAGAGTTTGTCGCAATTTGCGAACGTGGCTTGGATGCTTCACCTACTAATGAATTGTTGATTGAAGAGTCTTTACTCGGGTGGAAAGAGTATGAGATGGAAGTGGTGCGTGATTCTGCGGACAACTGCATCATCGTCTGCTCAATTGAAAATTTAGATCCAATGGGTGTACATACAGGTGACTCCATTACCGTGGCACCAGCACAAACGCTAACTGATAAAGAATATCAAATTATGCGTAATGCTAGCTTGGCGGTATTGCGCGAAATCGGTGTGGATACAGGCGGCTCTAACGTCCAGTTTGCGATTAATCCTATCGATGGTCGTATGATTGTGATTGAGATGAATCCGCGCGTATCGCGTTCATCTGCTTTGGCATCAAAAGCAACAGGTTTCCCAATTGCTAAGGTGGCTGCAAAATTAGCAGTAGGTTTTACTTTAGATGAATTAAGAAATGAAATTACAGGTGGTAAGACACCTGCCTCGTTTGAGCCATCTATTGATTATGTAGTCACTAAAATTCCACGATTTGCTTTTGAGAAATTCCCGCAAGCTGATTCACGTTTAACGACACAAATGAAATCAGTAGGCGAAGTCATGGCAATCGGCCGTACTTTCCAAGAGTCGTTCCAAAAAGCTTTGCGTGGCTTAGAAGTTGGTGTGGATGGGTTAGATGAAAAAACCACAGATACTGATACAATTCTTAAAGAATTAAGCGAAGCTGGCCCTGAGCGTATTTGGTATGTGGGTGACGCGTTTAGAACAGGTTTAACTGTCGAAGAAATATTTAATTACTCAAAAATTGACACTTGGTTTTTAACACAAATCAAAGATTTAATTGATCGTGAACAGGCGATTAAAGGTCAAAGACTGGGCGATTTAGATCATGATGCTATGTTACAACTTAAGCGTCGTGGTTTCTCTGACAGACGTTTAGCAACTTTGCTAGATACTGACCAACATGTGGTGCGAGCCTACCGTCATGGCTTAAATATCCGCCCAGTTTATAAAAGGGTTGATACCTGCGCGGCAGAATTTTCGACCAATACTGCTTATATGTACTCAACTTATGAAGAAGAGTGCGAAGCAAAGCCAACGAATAAAAAGAAAATTATGGTGTTGGGTGGCGGTCCAAATCGTATTGGCCAGGGTATTGAGTTTGACGACTGTTGCGTGCATGCCGCATTTGCCATGCGTGAAGACGGCTATGAAACGATTATGATTAACTGTAATCCTGAGACCGTTTCTACTGATTATGACACTTCAGACCGTTTATATTTTGAGCCAGTTACCTTAGAAGATGTGCTGGAAATTGTTGATTTAGAAAAACCAGTCGGTGTGATTGTGCAATATGGTGGTCAAACCCCATTAAAACTCGCACGTGATTTAGAGAAAGCTGGCGTACCAATTATTGGTACTACGCCAGATGCCATCGATATGGCAGAGGACCGTGAGCGCTTTCAGCAAATGCTGCATGTGCTAGGCCTGAAACAGCCACCAAATCGTACAGCACGTAATGAAGGGGATGCACTTCGTTTAGCTGAGGAGATTGGCTATCCATTAGTAGTGCGTCCAAGCTATGTATTGGGTGGCCGAGCGATGGAAATTGTGCAGGAGCAAGCACAGCTAGAGCGTTATATGCGCGAGGCAGTTAAGGTGTCTAACGAGTCGCCAGTGTTACTGGATAGATTCCTGAATGATGCATTAGAGGTGGATGTTGATGCCCTGTGTGATGGAGAAAACGTCATCATAGGCGGCATTATGGAACATGTAGAACAAGCTGGAGTGCACTCAGGTGACTCAGCCTGTTCGCTGCCACCTTATAGCTTATCAGCTAAGTTACAAGATGAGTTGCGCGTACAAACTGTCCAGATGGCGAAAGCGTTGGGTGTTGTTGGGTTAATGAACGTGCAATTTGCAATCCAAGGTGAGACGGTATATGTGCTGGAAGTTAACCCGCGTGCGTCACGTACTGTACCGTTTGTCTCTAAGGCATGCGGCTTACAGTTGGCAAAAATTGCTGCGCGTTGTATGGTAGGCGTTTCATTGCCAGACCAAGGTATAACTGAAGAGGTCATACCACCGTTTTACTCAGTTAAAGAAGCAGTATTTCCGTTTATTAAGTTTCCTGGTGTAGATACGATTTTAGGCCCAGAGATGAAGTCCACTGGTGAAGTGATGGGTGTGGGTAATACCTTTGCTGAAGCATTCTTAAAATCGCAGTTAGGTGCCGGTACTAAACTGCCTACCGAAGGTCGTGCTTTTATAAGTGTACGTAAAGAAGATCATATAAAAGTACTTGATGTTGCTCAAGCATTGGCTAAATTAGGTTTCCAACTAGTAGCCACTAAAGGTACAGCAAGAGCGCTAATAGACTCTGGCTTAGATGTAACACCTGTCAACAAAGTAGCTGAAGGTCGCCCGCATATCGTCGATATGATTAAAAATAACGAGATTAGTTTTATTGTCAATGTAACGGAAGATAAGCGAGCAGTACATGATTCCTATGCGATACGGCGTACAGCATTGCAAAATAAAGTAACTTATTACACTACTTTAGCGGGTGCCAGAGCCGCTTGTATTGGCATGGCTCATATGGCGGAGTTAACTGTTGAATCATTACAGAACTTGCATAAACGAATTAAGTAAACTATAAATTGTTTTGAGTTAGAATAATTTAGCGTTAATATCTATATATAAATTATATTTTCTGGCATTATTTAAAGCCACGCTAGGCTTCTAGTGTGGTTTTTATTTTTAGTAAGAGGTTTTTCTATGGCACTAAATCAAATCCCAGTTACCGTTAAAGGTGCAGCGTTATTAAAACAAGAGCTACAAAACTTGCGTAGTGTAGATCGCCCTAACGTCATTCAAGCCATTGCCGAAGCGCGCGCGCAAGGTGATTTATCTGAAAATGCCGAATATGAATCTGCAAAAGAAAAGCAAAGCTTTATTGAAGGTCGTATTGCGGAACTTGAAGCTAAATTATCTAACTTACAAGTTATTGACCCAACTACACTCAATGCAGAAGGTCGTATTGTGTTCGGCGCAACGGTGAACATGGAAGATTTAAACTCGGGTGACAATAAGACCTACCAAATCGTTGGTGAAGATGAAGCTGATATTAAGGGTGGAAAAATCTCAATTGGCTCACCGATCGCACGTGCTTTAATTGGTAAATCTGCTGGCGATGTTGCTGAAGTGTCCGCCCCTGGTGGCATTAAAGAGTATGAAGTAATTGACGTGATGTATATTTAAGCTGTTAAATTAAGCCAAAGAAAATGAATCATGAACCGAATAGCCGATAATTTTGCCCATATTATTATTACCTTGTGGGTAGGTGCACTATGGTCGGTTGGTGTCACAGCCTATGTCTTATTTAGTAGCTTACAAAGTACACCAGATAGTCAGTTGGCAGGTATGCTGGCAGGTAAGTTATTCATCTTGGTTTCGTATTTAGGCTTGTTTAGTGGTTTTTATTTATTAGTCCAGCGTTTATTGCGTTATGGTACACCCGCATTGAAACAAGGCTACTTTTGGGCAGTGTTTTGTATGTTGCTACTAGTCGCAATTGGTCATTTTGGCATACAGCCTTTATTGGCACAACTCAAAGCAAAAGCGCTGTTAAGTGGTGCAGTCAATGGCGATGTTATGCTGAGTGTCTTTGCCAGCCGTTTCAAAAACTGGCATGGCGTTGCCAGTGTGGCTTACGTTTTGGAGTGTTTGCTGGGTTTTGTGGTGGTCTTACGCGCAAGGCAGTAGGCATAAGTGGTTAGCTAAATGATAGCCAGTTGTACTAATCAACAACAATAATCTTAGGTTTGTTAGCTTTGCGATAAACCACTAATTGTTTACCAATATGATGCACAGCAATGGCATTAAGCGTGTTACAAATATCTACATACATTTGCACGCGCAATGCTCTGTCTTCGCTTTGCACTTTAATTTTGACTAATTCATGCGCATTTAAATTGGCATTAATTTCATTTAGTACAGACTCAGATAAGCCGTTGTTGCCTATCATTACAACTGCGTTTAATTTATGTGCTTTGCCACGTAAAAAGCTAATTTGTTTTGAAGTCATGTGATGTAAAACCGCTGTATTATTTTAGCTGGTATGTTGTTAGTCTATAAAGGTGTGAATTTTAACAGATGAAGCGAACTAGAACCAGTAAAGCATGGATGCAAGAGCATCTCAATGATGAATTTGTCAAACTTGCACATAAAGAAAGATATCGCGCCCGAGCTGCTTACAAACTGATTGAGATAGATGACAAAGATCGCTTGATTAAACAGGGAATGACAGTGGTAGATTTAGGCTCAACCCCAGGTAGTTGGTCACAAGTTGTCGTCCAGCGTTTACATGGTAATGGACGTGTGATTGCTTTAGATATTTTAGATATGTTACCTATTGCTGGTGTGAGCTTTATTCGAGGTGATTTTAGAGAAGAAGCCGTTTTAAAACAATTAGAAGAGATGTTAAATGTTAAGCAGGTAGACCTTGTAATTGCAGATATGGCACCCAATATGAGTGGTATTGCTGATGTAGACCAAGCAGGTGCGGCCCATTTAACTGAATTGGCACTTGACTTCAGTCAAGTTTGGTTGAAACCAGGCGGCAATTTGTTGGTCAAAGTTTTTGTAGGCTCAGGATTTGAGGAAATTTTAGGTAATATGCGTAATTTGTTTGATAAGGTTGTGACACGTAAACCCAAAGCTTCGCGTGATCGCAGTAGTGAATTATATTTGTTGGGATTAGGTAGAAAAAGTAGTTGAAAGTAACAAACTGTAAAATTTAAGCATCCCGCTAGAATTAGGTTTAAAATAACATTTAAAATTAGGTAATTGAACTAATTCACTCTATTGTCATTCGTAATAATTTTAAGGCCTAGTTTCAATAACTAGCACCCTATAGGAAATATTAAATTGAATAATATCGCTAAAAGCATTGCCATTTGGTTAGCTGTTGCTATCGTGCTCATGACTGTATTCAAGCAGTTTTCTGGAGCATCAAAAGTTGACAGTCAAGTAGTTTACTCTCAGTTTATTCAAGAAGTAAAAGATGGCCGTATTGCTAAAGTACAAATAGATGGTAGGGTCTTACACGGCACGACTCATGATGGTAAAAAATTCAATACTTATTCTCCAACAGATCCATGGTTAGTTTCTGATTTGCTCAAAAACAATGTGATTGTTGAGGCTAAGCCAGAGGAAGAGCAATCATTGCTGATGAGTATTTTTGTCTCATGGTTTCCGATGATATTGCTGATTGGCGTATGGATATTCTTTATGCGTCAAATGCAAGGTGGCGGAAAAAGCGGTGGGCCATTTTCATTTGGTAAAAGTAAAGCGCGACAATTAGATGAGAGTGCAAATCAAACTACATTTGCTGATGTGGCCGGTTGCGATGAAGCTAAAGAAGAGGTTTCTGAACTCGTTGAATTTTTACGTGACCCAAGCAAATTCCAAAAATTAGGCGGCCGTATTCCACGCGGCGTATTAATGGTGGGTCCTCCTGGTACTGGTAAAACTTTGATTGCTCGTGCTATTGCAGGCGAAGCCAAAGTGCCTTTTTTCACAATTTCAGGTTCTGACTTTGTTGAGATGTTTGTCGGTGTTGGTGCGGCACGTGTCCGTGATATGTTTGAAACTGCAAAGAAGAATGCACCGTGTATTATTTTTATCGATGAAATTGATGCTGTTGGCCGTAGTCGTGGATCTGGTACAGGTGGTGGTAACGATGAGCGTGAGCAAACACTTAACCAAATGTTGGTTGAGATGGATGGATTTGAGGCTAATTCAGGTGTGATTGTGATTGCTGCAACTAACCGTGCCGATGTGTTAGATAAAGCCCTATTGCGTCCTGGTCGTTTTGACAGACAAGTGATGGTTGGCTTGCCAGACATTAAAGGTCGTGAACAAATCTTAATGGTGCATATGCGTAAGGTGCCAATTGATGCAGATGTGCGTGCCGATATTTTAGCGCGCGGTACACCCGGTTTTTCCGGTGCTGATTTAGCTAATTTAGTAAATGAGTCTGCTCTATTCGCAGCGCGTCGTAACAAACGTACAGTTGATATGCAAGACTTTGAAGATGCTAAAGATAAGATATTCATGGGCCCAGAACGCAAGTCTATGGTAATGCGTGAAGAAGAGCGTCGCAATACGGCTTACCATGAGTCTGGTCACGCGGTGGTAGCAAAATTGTTGCCTAAAGCTGATCCAGTACATAAAGTAACGATTATGCCGCGTGGTTGGGCATTGGGTTTAACTTGGCAGTTGCCAGAGTTCGATCGTATTAGTAATTACAAAGACAAAATGTTGGAAGAAATATCTATTTTATTTGGCGGTCGTATTGCTGAAGAGATTTTCATGCATCAAATGTCGACAGGAGCTTCTAACGATTTTGAACGCGCTACAAAATTAGCGCGTGATATGGTAACTCGTTACGGTATGTCAGATAGTTTGGGTACTATGGTCTATACAGGCGGCGAGCAAGACTCATTTTTTGGTAGTATGAGTTCCAAAACGGTATCAGAAGCAACTCAACAAAAAGTTGATGCGGAAATTCGTCGTATTTTAGATGAGCAATA
The DNA here is from genome assembly GCA_043788445.1 of Methylophilaceae bacterium. GTDB lineage: Bacteria > Pseudomonadota > Gammaproteobacteria > Burkholderiales > Methylophilaceae > JACMMS01. The sequence continues at coordinate 3,931 of JAYVTW010000119.1, read as the reverse complement.
TGGTATTGCACGTAAATTGTTGGAAGATAACCGCGATAAAGTTGAAGCAATGACAGCAGCTTTGTTGGAAATGGAAACCATTGATGCTGATCAGATTAATGACATTATGGCTGGGTTAACTGTACGCGAATCTAAACCTAAACAAGGCAAAGCTAACTTACCAAGTTCAGGAGCAGGAGGATCTACTCCAAATATCAACCCTGCGCCGCAACCAACTGCAAAGAACGAGTAGTTTTAATTGAGCTTTACAAGCAAGGGCACATTAACTGTGCCCTTTTTTGTTACAATTGTTGATTAATTGTTCAAAAAATAACGCTGCTTTCTTTCAAATGATTAAGCTAAAGTGCCAAGCATGATTTTCATTTGTGGTAAATATCAACTAGATTTAGCTAAACCTCTAGTAATGGGCATTGTAAATGTCACGCCTGACTCTTTCTCTGATGGTGGCCGCTACCAATCTACCAACAAAGCCGTAGAGCATGCTCTTCAATTGGTTGAGGAGGGAGCTCAAATACTTGACATCGGTGGAGAGTCTACTCGACCAGGTGCAACACCAGCTGGCTTGGCTGAAGAACTATTGCGTGTTATCCCCGTAATTGAGGCTTTAGTAAAATTAGTTAAAATTCCCTTATCTATAGATACTTATAAACCGCAAGTCATGCAGGCTGCAGTTTTAGCAGGCGTTAGCATGGTGAACGATATTAAAGCAATGCAAGAGCCCAACGCGCTCGAAGTTGTGTCAAAGAGTGACGTTGGCATATGCTTAATGCATATGCTGGGCACTCCTCAAACCATGCAAGCGGATCCACAATATGGAGATGTAGTAGGTGATGTGAAAGCTTTTTTAATTGCGCGATTACAAGCTTCTATTGACGCTGGCATTGATAGAAACCGAATTCTATTAGATCCAGGCTTTGGTTTTGGCAAGCGTACAGAACACAATATTACTTTGCTGCAACAGTTGCCCCTTATTGTGGACATTGGGCAGCCTGTATTGGTTGGGCTATCACGCAAATCAATACTTGGACAGGTATTAGGTGATAATCAATCCGATAGAGTGTCCGCGAGTATTGCGGCTTCTGTTGTTGCTGTGATGAATGGTGCTAATGTATTACGTGTACATGATGTGAAAGCAACAGTTGATGCCTTGAAAGTAGTCATGGCTATACAGGACAATTAGTTTAGATAGATTTGAAGTTATTTAGAATATTAAAATTATAAAAATAGGCTTTTAAAAATGACTAAGAAATACTTTGGTACAGATGGTATTCGTGGACGTGTTGGTGTTTCGCCGATTACTCCAGACTTTGTAATGCGATTAGGTTATGCGGCGGGTCGAGTGTTGACTGCTAATGCAGCAAAAGTTGGTTCACATCCCACAGTGCTTATCGGTAAAGATACTCGCATTTCAGGCTATATGTTGGAAGCTGCGCTAGAAGCGGGGTTGTCGGCTGCTGGCGTTGATATATTCCTTACGGGACCTATGCCTACACCAGCAGTAGCTTACCTCACACGTGCGTTACGTGCACAAGCGGGCATCGTGATTTCAGCGTCACATAACCCATTTGAAGATAATGGTATTAAATTTTTCTCTAGTTTAGGCACTAAGTTGGGTGATGACATTGAGCACGCTATTGAGGCAGAGTTGGACAATCCTATGCATGTTATGGAGTCAGCAAAATTAGGTAAAGCGCGGCGTATCAATGATGCTGCTGGACGGTATATTGAGTTCTGTAAAAGTACATTTCCCAATCAGCTTGATTTACGCGGTTTAAAAATCGTTTTAGATTGCGCACATGGTGCAACCTATCATGTTGCCCCGCCAGTATTTCATGAGCTAGGTGCTGAAATTATTACTATTGGCTGTACTCCAGATGGATTGAATATCAACGAAAATGTTGGCTCTACTCATCCAAAAGCATTGCAGGCCGCAGTAATAGCTAATAAAGCAGATTTAGGAATTGCCTTTGATGGAGATGGTGATCGGGTGATGATGGTGGATAACTTTGGTCAGCTACTTGATGGAGATCAATTGCTTTATATTATCGCGCTTGCGCAAAAACAAAACGGCACATTACAAGGGGGTGTTGCGGGTACTTTGATGACCAATCTAGCGCTAGAGCATGCGCTACATCAACAAAATATACCTTTTGCGCGGGCGAATGTGGGTGATCGTTATGTGCTTGAGCTGTTGAACGAGCGTGGTTGGCAACTAGGAGGTGAAAACTCTGGACATATTCTCACGCTGGATAAACACAGTAGTGGTGATGGTATTATTGCTGCTTTACAAGTATTGTATGCCTTAAAAGTGAGCAAAAAAACTTTAAGCGATATGAGTGCGGAACTGGTGTTGTACCCGCAAATATTGATTAATGTAAGAACTGCAAAAAATTTCGATTTTAAAAATAATAAAGAAGTACTAGTCGCATTGCAATTAGCGGAAGTGGAGCTTGGCGATTCTGGTCGCGTGCTGTTGCGTGCTTCAGGCACAGAGCCTAAAATTCGCGTGATGGTAGAAGGTCAGCATCGTGAGCAAGTAAAACGTTTGGCAGAAAATATTGCGGATGCAGTGCAAAGAGCATCTGCTTAGGTCTTTAGAGTGTTGCTATTAGTTTAGAAATAAAAAAGGTGCTGAGATGAAGCACCCTTGTACATTTGTTCACTGACTTAATGTTGTATTAAAACATATAGCCTAAACCTATGTTAATGCGGCTATTACCTTTATCTCTTTGGTAATATTGGTAATCAGCTTTTAATACAACATCGTTAGCTGGTTTAAAATTAAAGCCCACTGTAGTCACGCGGTCATGTCCAGTTAAGTCTTCCAGGAAACTATTTGCAATATCTTCTTGCTGATCAATATCAAATTTTTCAAAGCGAATAAATGGTGCAAAATCCATTTCGCCATCTATCCAAGCATGATAAGCAGCTTGCACGTAACCACCTTTAAGACTCTTGGGAGCTGCTAAACCAATCGCACTTGTTACTTTTGCTGAATCACCTAATCTGCCGCCAGCATATAGTGCATGTAAATCAAAGCCATGAGCCGCATAACGTGCATGTATCTCAGCTAATGTAAGACGCGCATCTACATTCCTTAGTGCGATATTACTTGTACCATTTTGCCCTGTATTACCTGTGAACACCCCAGCACCTATCAATAAACCTGGTTGACCAGTATATTTAACGCTACCGTAAACGCTTAAATCATTGGCATGCGCAAGTTGTAATTCTTGATGACCGTTACGTACACCAAATGCAGGCTTATCAATTTTCCCAGCATCAAAGCCAGTAGTCACGCCAATATCATAACCAAAACCATTATTTGTACGACCAAAGAAACCAATCCCACCCTCACGCCATGTAGTAGGAATAATGCGCGTTTCAATTTCATTACGATTTATACCGTAAAATACTGTTGGTTCATGATTTTCGTTTAAAAAACCGAGAGGAATTAAGAATAAACCAGCTTTAAAATTAGCAGCTTCGCTAAAGCTATAATCCAAATAAGCTTGTTCTAAAGCTACTTCACCCTTATCGGTTGCACTAGTTACGCTATGCTCAACCTCTAACTCTGAGTGTATGGATATTTTCTCATTGAAGCGATGATTAACAGATAGTACAAATCGTCTTAAATCCGCTGTGGCTGGATGTTCTGTATCATTCTTAAAATTAGAATAAGTAATTTCACCATAGCCGCCAATGGTGGTAGCTGAGTCTGCTTTGGCTAATTCAGTGCTTGCCTTTTTAACATTATTTAAAACGTTATCTTCCATCGCTTCTTGGCTATTTTCCCTAACTTTACGCTCCTCATTAAGTTGTGCTTTCAAAGTATTAACTTCCTCTTGCAGTTTTTGCATGCCATCTAGACGTTGCTGCAACTCGTTTAAACGTTCCTCAACTGAGCTAGCTGCCATAGCGGGCAATGTGA
>JAYVTW010000118.1:0-2999 GCA_043788445.1 Methylophilaceae bacterium | reverse complement strand
GAATCGTAATGTGGTGGCACCATATAACCAGCGTAAGCATGCGTATCAATGCGTACCCCCGGCCCACCAGGCATATGGAATGTGGTTAAACGGCCTGGTGATGGTACGAAAGTATAGGGGTCTTCTGCATTAATACGGCATTCAATTGCATGACCACGCAAAACCACATCGCGTTGACGAATAGTAAGTTTCTCGCCAGCAGCAATTTTGATTTGTTGCTGCACAATATCAATGCCTGTAATCATCTCCGTTACCGTATGCTCAACTTGTATACGGGTGTTCATTTCTATGAAATAAAACTCGTTATTTTCATATAAAAACTCAAACGTACCTGCGCCACGATAATTAATACGACGACAAGCTTCAGCACATCGTTCGCCAATTTTGTCGCGTAGCTTGGGATTTAATAACGATGCCGGCGCCTCTTCAATTACTTTTTGATGGCGGCGCTGCATGGAACAGTCGCGCTCGCCCAAGTAAATTGCGTTTTTAAATTGGTCAGCTAATATTTGGACTTCAATATGCCTAGGTTTTTCTAGGAATTTTTCCATATACACAACGGGGTTATTAAAGGCTGCTTGTGCTTCTGCTTTAGTCATTGCTACAGCGTTAACTAATGCTGCCTCGGTATGTACAACACGCATACCACGCCCACCACCACCACCGGCTGCTTTGATAATGACTGGGTAACCCACTTGTTTGGCAATACGAATAATTTCTTTTGGGTCATCAGGCAATGCACCTTCAGATCCAGGTACACAAGGCACACCCGCCTTTTTCATTGCATTTTTAGCGGATACTTTATCTCCCATTAAGCGGATGGTTTCTGGGCGTGGACCAATAAATACGAAGCCACTTTGCTCTACACGCTCAGCAAAGTCTGCATTTTCAGATAAAAAACCGTATCCTGGATGAATTGCTTGCGCATCGGTCACTTCAGCTGCGCTGATTACTGCGGGAACGCTTAAGTAACTTTGGCTAGACGGCGCAGGGCCAATACAAACAGACTCATCTGCTAGTTTTACGTATTTTGCTTCGCGATCAGCCTCAGAGTGCACGGCTACAGTTTTAATACCGAGCTCGCGACAAGCCCGCTGTACGCGCAATGCAATTTCACCGCGGTTCGCGATTAATATTTTGTCAAACATTGCCATTTAGTTGCCCACCTTAGCCAATAATAAATAAAGGTTCGCCGTATTCTACGGGTTGACCATTTTCAACTAAGATCTTTTTGATTACGCCTGCAAAATCTGATTCAATTTCGTTGAGTAATTTCATCGCTTCAATGATACAGATTGTCTCACCGACTTTAACGCTGCTGCCTAAATCTGCAAAAGGGCTTGCATCAGGAGAAGATGAACGATAAAAAGTACCAACCATGGGTGATTTCACTACATGGCCTTCAATTTCAATAGGTGCATCAGGAGCGGTGGGAGCAGGGGCGGATAAAGCCACCGCCGCTTGAGGCGCTGTCGTATAGTGCATCATTGGAGCTGCATGTTGAGGCATTAAACTACGGCAAATGCGTACTTTCTCCTCACCCTCTGTCAGCTCCAGCTCAGAAATGCCGGACTCTTCGACTAAATCAATGAGTTTTTTAAGTTTACGTAAATCCATATTTGCCCCCTAAAGCTTTACTTTTGTTTATTTAATTATTAAATGATTATGAATTGATAATGTAGTCTAGCGCGGCTAAATAACCTTGAGCACCTAAACCACTGATAACACCAACGGCAATATCTGTGAAGTATGAGTGATGCCTAAACGCTTCACGAGCATAGACGTTGGAAAGGTGTACTTCTATAAATGGCACTTTAACTGCAGAGAGTGCATCACGCATCGCGACTGAGGTGTGTGTAAACGCTGCTGGATTAATAATCACAAAATCGACGGGGCTAACCAGTAATGATTGTATTTTAGCGATAAGATCTGCTTCAGCATTGCTTTGATAAGCTTCTAATTGAATGCCCGCAGTCAAAGCTTTTTGGTTCAGACTCTCGTTAATGCTGGCTAAAGAATCACTGCCGTAATGTTCAGGCTCACGCAACCCTAATAGATTGAGGTTGGGGCCATGCAAAACCAACACTGATTTAACCGTCGTGTTATCAGGCATGACAGCTCACTTGTAAACATATCTGGTTGTGTGATTGTAAAATTAACTGATTAGCTAATTTTTGTTGCAAATTTCTCAATTTCATAACGTCAAGTTTGCCGAAATTAAGCGTTAATGTCTAGCAGAATAAACGAAATTAACCGAAATTACTCATTAAGGTATTGAAATTATATGAAAAATAAAAATGAGAAGAAATTATAGCAATTTTACTAGAGTTTCTTTTAGTAAAGGCTTGGTTACGCGGCCCAAATAAGTTTTGGCGACAGTGCCATCAGGTTTAATAATCACGGTGTAAGGTAAAACGCCTTTATCGTTACCTAAGCCTGCAGCCAGCGCCGCGCCCTCTGCTTCGGCTGCTAGTAGTGGATAGCTGACTTTAATAGCATTGGGTTTGGGATCATGTGCAAAAGATTTAACGGCTTCCAATTCATCAATCGCAATACCAACTACTACAACATTGCGTTGCTGATATTCTAAATTCAATGCAGAGAGTTCGGGCATTTCTTCACGGCATGGTGGGCACCATGTTGCCCAAAAATTAAGCACAATGGTTTTACCCTGCCATTGTTTAAGCGCTTGAAGTTTGCCCTCAGAATCTGGCAGCTGTAGCGCAAATAAAGCTTGTGTAGCCTGTTTGTTTAAAGTTTCGCTATTGCTCGGTTGGTTGTTCAAACGAGGGTTTATCAAATAATGCAGAATTGCAAAGCCCGCCATTGCCATGATGAGTAGATAACCAATAGTCGTAAGTGTTTTTTTAAGCATGTTTTTTTGATGAGTATTATTTAAGCTGATTGGTGGTCATTAAGAATTTCTGTGCATTTTGAAAGCCGATGACACGGAGGTTTTTCAACTCTGCGCCATGACGATCAATGAAGATGATACCAGG
>JAYVTW010000117.1:0-15335 GCA_043788445.1 Methylophilaceae bacterium | reverse complement strand
CTTGTCGTGACCAAGGTGGTCTGCCATCTCGGCTTGCAGTGCACGTTCAACCAGTGCTTTGGTGAGTTGTTTGAGCAGACCATTCTCGCCGATCAGGTCTTCTGGCTTTTTATAATTGGCTAGTAATCCGTCAATTAAATCGTTGGGTAAAGCTTTTGGTAGGGTCATTTTTAATCCATTTCTGAAAATAGCAGTTTCCTGCAAAATGACGTTTACACAAAATTATTTACACCCCCCATTAGGGTGTTTTTTATTATTTACAACTCAACTACTTGCTTAGTGGTGATGACCACCTTCGCCGTGCACGTGCTGGTGTGTAACTTCTTCACTACTGGCTGAACGCACATCGGTAATGGTTGCGGTAAATAACACGCGCTCACCCGCCCAAGGGTGATTGCCGTCAACTACTACTTTGCCGTCGGCAATGTTGGTGATTGTGTATAAAATCACTTCGCCAGATTCGTCTTCACCTTCAAACTGCATGCCTTCTTTAAGATCTTTAGCTGGAAAAGATTTTGCATCTTCAATTTGTACTAGTTCTTCATCATACTCACCAAAGGCATCAACTGGTTCTAAAGTTATTGAAACGACATCACCCACATTTTTGCCGTGCATCATTTCTTCCACTTTTGGGAAAATATTGTCGTAACCACCGTGCAGGTAAGCAACGGGTTCAGTGCTAGATTCTAGGACAGTGCCTTCAGTATCTTTAAGTTCATAAGTCATAGTGACTACGGTGTTCATAGCGATTTGCATTGTTTTTCCTAAATATTTTGAATAATGATTAAAGCTAAGTTAATTAAATTGAAATATTTTAATATATTCTTTGGATTTATTTATTAAAATTATGAGAGTGTTAGTTAAATCGCAAGTATATATTTGGGTTTAACATAAGTATTTTGCTTGCACCTAATCAACGATGGAATTAGATTTTGGTTTTTCTGTAGCCCTCGCTTATTTATCCTGTCATTTTCTTCCGCATACATAATTTCCATGTCATTTGAATATTTTTTTCTATGACAAGCCCAGCAATCTTTTACTAAGTTTATGCCTGCATCTATATGATTAAATTGAAAAATTGCCTAATTGTAGGTTATTTTGGTTTGTGCCTAATAATTCCTCACTAAATAGTGATTCTCATACAAGGCTTGATTGAGGCATGGTGTTATTTTTTGCCAATAGGTTGATTTCTCTAGGGTGCGTCAATATCACTTAAACAGCTTACAATCATCAGCTAAATGGTGAATAGTAACGTCATTACCATCATTTTAAATTGCCCTTTAGTCAATGAGTATTATTATGATCTAGCAAGCTATAGTGATTTGAAGGTTCTAGCACAGTTGGTATGGCTTCTTCTTCCATGTTGGGATAGTCTTTACTATAGTGCAAGCCGCGACTTTCATGGCGGCTCATTGCACTAATCACAATTAATTCAGCTACTTGCAGTAAATTACGTAATTCAATCAGGTTGTTACTAATTCTGAAATTGCTGTAAAATTCATGTACTTCATCGCGTAGCATATGGATGCGATGTAAAGCTCGGGATAGGCGCTTGTTGGTGCGTACAATACCTACATAATTCCACATAAAACGCCGTAGCTCGTTCCAAGTATGAGTAATCAGCACTTCTTCGTCAGCATCTGTAACGCGACTTTCATCCCAATGCGGCAAAGTAGGTATCGTTCTGACGGGCTGTTGCATGATACTTTCTGCCGCGGCTCGCCCAAACACTAAACATTCCAATAGGGAATTACTAGCAAGGCGGTTTGCTCCATGCAGACCTGTGCAGGCGGTTTCACCAACAGCATATAAATTGGGAATATCTGTACGGGCTATATGATCTGTCATTATACCGCCGCAGCTATAATGTGCAGCAGGCACAACCGGAATAGGCTCTTTACTGATATCAATATCTAGTTCTAAACAGCGGGCATAAATATTTGGAAAATGCGCTTGAATAAATGCTAATGGCCGGTGTGTGATATCTAAATAGACGCAATCTAAACCACGTTTTTTCATTTCAAAGTCAATCGCACGCGCGACCACATCACGTGGAGCTAGCTCTGCACGCTCGTCATACGCTGGCATAAAGCGTGTTCCATCTGGTAGTCTAAGTAATCCACCTTCACCACGTACCGCTTCACTAATTAAAAATGATTTGGCTTTTGGGTGATATAAACAGGTAGGGTGAAATTGAATAAATTCCATATTAGCGACTCGACAGCCTGCGCGCCAAGCCATTGCTACCCCGTCACCAGTACTAACGTCAGGATTAGTCGTGTAGAGGTAGACTTTGCCAGTGCCGCCAGTGGCAAGAACCGTTTGTTGAGCAGCAACGGTCATGACTTTGCCAGTACTATTGTCCAGAATATAAGCGCCTAGACAATCATCGGCTTCTGCCGTTAATTCATGTTGAATCAATTTTTGATTAGCTAATTTACGCGCAGTAATCAAATCGACTGCAATATGCTCTTCTAATAAGGTGACATTGGCATGCTCACGTACTTTTTCTGCGAGGGTTTTCTGTACAGCATATCCTGTTGTATCAGCTGCATGTAAGATGCGCCTATGGCTATGTCCGCCTTCGCGAGTAAGATGATAGGCACTATTATCGTCTTCACGTGTAAATATCACACCTTGTCCAATTAACCATTCTACGGTTTCACGGCCATGTTCAGCAACTAAACGCGTTACTTCAACATCGCACAAGCCAGCACCGGCAATTAATGTATCTTGTATATGCGCTTCAATTGAATCTTCATTGTTAATGACAGCAGCAATGCCACCTTGCGCCCAGCTGCTAGCGCTGTCAGAAATAGCGCGCTTGCTAACTAGGCATACTTTTTTTGATTCTGCCAAATTAAGTGCCAATGTTAGGCCTGCTAAGCCAGAGCCTATAATCAATACATCATATTGTTGCATCAGTATTTACTTAACTTTTCTATTGATAATGGATTTAGATTGACTGCTTAATTTGATGAACTTTAACTAGTTTAACGAGGTCTGTGTAAGTAGGCTAGAGGATTTAAGCAATCACAAAAAATTGTAAGTAAAATATTGGGAGATATTAAATGCTACAAACAGTGAATATTGAGGCTTTATCGCGTACCAGTTTCGTACAACCCGCTTCACAAGGGTATACTACGGGTTATAAAAATACGCAATCAGGGAGCAGTACCTCAATGGGCAATACGCCAAAAGAAGGCACGTCAGTAACAGGTAATCGAGAGCTAGATCAAGTTCTGGTTGAGCGGGCACAACAAGGCGACAAACGTGCTTTTGGTTTGTTAGTGGAAAAGTACAATCGAAAACTTGGCCGTCTACTTTCGCGCATGATTCGTGATCAAGCGGAAGTGGAAGATGTAGTACAAGAGACTTTTATCAAAGCTTACCGTGCATTAAATAACTTTCGTGGTGATAGTGCTTTTTATACTTGGCTTTATCGCATTGGTATTAATACAGCGAAAAATTATTTAGTCTCAATGAGACGTAAACCACAAGTGATTGCGGAAATTGAGATTGAAGATGTGGAAAACTTTGATGGTGGTGATGAAATGCGTACCATGGAAACCCCAGAAACAGAATTGATGACCAAGCAAATCGCTCAGACGGTTAACGATACAGTGGCTTTGTTGCCTGAAGAGCTTCGTACTGCTATTACCCTACGCGAATTAGAAGGATTGAGTTACGAAGAGATTGCTACGATGATGCAGTGCCCCATTGGCACTGTACGCTCACGTATATTTAGAGCGCGTGAAACTATTGCATTAAAGCTACGTCCTTTACTGGATACACCAGATAATAAAAGATGGTAGTTACCGAACAGGGAATACTTTAATCACAATTATTAGATAGTGGTTCTAAGGGAAACACGTTTAAGAAGTATTAGGAGAATTACATGAAAGACCAATTATCAGCACTTATTGATGGCGAATATGATATTCACGGAGCAGAACATTTATTAACAGCGGCAAAGTCCACTGGCGAGATTAGTCAGTGTTGGGCCCAATATCATTTAATCGGTGATGTGATTCGAGGTGAAAGTAAGATGCACCCTAATTTTCACAGCCGGGTAATGCAGGCTCTGGAAAATGAACCAGCATATGAAGAAGTAGCTATTGAACCAGGCATGTCACCCACAATGCTTCATACTAAACCCGCGGTATCAAAAAAAGTATTATTAAAAAGCATGCCAATATGGTCCGTTGCAGCTTCTGTTGCGGCGGTGATGTTTGTAGGATGGATGGTATTGCAACAAAATGTAGCAACTACCGAATTAGCCCCTGTTGAAATAGCACAAAATATGCCAATGGAATATTTACAAGCCCATCATGATGCCGTTCCTAGTAGTGCTGCTTACTACATGCAGAATGTAGCTTATGCGGAGCTTGCGCATAAATGATGAGAGTTTTTGCGTGTCTAATCGCCTGGCTCATTGTTTTTTTTGGTTTAGCGCAGAATGTAGCTTTTGCTGAAGGAGATCCTTGGACGGCATTACAAAAAACATCATTAGCTGCCCGTGCGCTTAACTATCAAGGTTTATTTATTTATCAAAATGGCGCTCAATTACGCTCAGTACAAATCACCCACATGAACGACGGGATTAATGAATTTACCCGCAATATGGTAATGGAAAATGAACGGCGTGAGGTTTATAGTAAAGATAAAGATATTGTTATTCTTCAGCCTAAAAACGATAAAGTATTAATGGAAAAAAGACATGGTCAAAATCTATTTCCAGCAATCTTCCCCAGTAATCTAGATTTAATTAAAACAAGCTACAACGCACGCTTTGGACCGAATGAAATTATCAGTGGTAGGTCAACACAAATTATTAATCTAGAGTCTAAAGACGCTTATCGCTACAGCTACAAGTTATGGACGGATAATGAAAACAGTTTATTACTTAAAATGGTGTTGTTGAATAAAGATGAGGCTGTAGAACAAGTCGAGTTCAATCAAATTAACTTTCAGCATAATCAACAATTCAATGTAGTACAGCCAAAAATTGATGTGAGCAAAAATTATGTGGTTGATGATTTAAGCAATGTTAATCATGTCAATGGCGGTAATTGGTCTGTAGCCGATTTGCCACCAGGTTATCGTAAAATTGACCAGATAGAATTGAAAGTGCCTGGTAAAAGCGTCATAGTCAATCAACTTATTTATTCAGATGGGCTGGCTGCGGTTTCTTTATTTATAGAGCCAGTTAGCAAGGGTGTGAGACCAAAAACTGGGCATACTGTAATGGGCTCGACCAATGTATGTGCTAACGTTATTGATGGGTATCAGATTGTTGCTGTTGGGGAAGTGCCTGCTAGCACTGTGATGCAGATATCGAAAGCTGTTAGATTCAATAAGTAATATTCAGTAAAATAACTCTATACCAAATAGTTTGGGATGTTTAGAATTAAATTACTCAATATGCTATCAAACTTAGCAAGTATAAAATTCAGTTTGTCAACGAAGTATAAGACCATATGCCATGATTGAAGAACAAGCGGTTGTTATCGCTATTGAAAGTAGTCAGGTAGATAATAGAAATCTAGCAACGCTAGAAATCGTGCGCCATGTTCCTTGTGGCATATGCGGTCAAACTCGTGGCTGTGGTAACTCATTGTGGGGTAGATTTTTTTCACACAAAACCATTGCTTTTAAAGCGAATAATGCCATAAATGCACGAGTGGGCGATGGTGTGGTGGTCGGGATAGATGAGCAAGTAGTTCTAAAAAGTGCATTGCTACTATATGCTTTGCCATTAGCTACTATGATGATAGGAGCCTTATTGAGTAGTGCTGTAGTTGCTAAAAGTTCCAGTCAAGCAGACCTGTATGCATTGACAGGTGCTATAGTCGGTCTAATTTTGGGCTTTGTTTGGGTCAAAGTTCATGCAGCATCAAGAAATTACAGCCTGCAGATCCAGCCAGTGATTTTGCGTTTGAGCAATCAAAGTACAGTCTAAAGTAATAGCCAGTACGAACCTTCCACTTATTAAATATACTGCCGTTTTTTACAAATAATTCAACATAACTATAGTCGAGGTAAATAGATGCTAAAAAAATGTTTAATAACACTTAGCTTGTTTTTTTTTACGGCAACTGCTGTTAACTTAAGTTGTGCCAAAGACTTGCCCGATTTTACCGATTTATACGAAAAACAAAGTCCGGCTGTGGTCAATATCAGTATTACCCAAACTACACATACCAATCCGGTGGGCATGCCTCCAAGTATTTTAGATGATAACGGTGGCATGGAAGAGCTCTTTAAACATTTTGGCATTCCATTACCAAGTGCTCCAAACGGTTCTGGGGGTTCGCCGCCGCAAGATTACAAGACTCAGTCATTAGGCTCGGGTTTTATTATCAGTGGTGATGGTTATATCCTCACCAATGCACATGTTGTGGATGAAGCCGATGAGGTGGTAGTCAAACTATTTGATAAGCGTGAATTTAAAGCAAAAATCATTGGCTTTGATCGCCGCACCGATATTGCGTTGGTTAAGATTGATGCAACTGGGTTACCTAAGGTAACGTTAGGTGATCCAAGTAAACTTAAAGTAGGTGAGTGGGTTGCTGCAATTGGTTCACCTTTTGGTCTCGAAAATACCATGACAGCTGGCATTGTGAGCGCGAAAGGGCGTGCATTGCCTCAAGAAAACTACGTCCCCTTTATTCAAACTGATGTTGCGATTAATCCAGGAAATTCAGGTGGCCCATTATTTAATTTATCAGGTGAAGTTGTTGGCATTAACTCGCAAATTTATAGCCGTACTGGTGGTTCTGTAGGCCTGTCATTTTCAATCCCAATTGATGTTGCAATTGATGTTTCTAATCAACTAAAAATCAACGGAAAAATTAGTCGCGGCTGGCTAGGTATTGCGATTCAAGAAATCACTAAAGAGCTTGCTGACTCTTTTGGTATGAAAAATACAAATGGTGCATTAATTGCTGGCGTAGAAAAGAATGGTCCTGCTGACAAAGGTGGCTTGGAGGCTGGCGATGTTATTATCAAGTTTGATAATAAGCTCATTGTCGCGTCTAGCGATTTGCCTCGCGCTGTTGGCGCTACCAAGCCTGGTAGGATTGTACCAGTTGAGTTCTTGCGTAAAGGTGCCATAAAAGTGCTTAATATGGGGGTTGGTGAAATGCCAACAGAGCAAAGCGAAGCGACAGCTACACCTAAAACACCAGTTAAGCCAGAGGTGAATAAACTGGGTTTGGTCTTAAAGGAGCTGACAGCTCAACAGAAGAAAAAGCTTGCAGTTAAAAATGGTCTGTTAGTTATAGAATCACAGGGTGTGGCTGCCCAATCTGGGATTCGTCGTGGTGATCTGATTTTGGGGTTAAACAATACTGAAGTGCAGAGTTTAGATCAATTTAATAAACAAGTTGCTGCTATTTCTAGTGGTAAAACGGTGGCTGTTTTAGTGCTGCGTGGAGAAAATACGCTTTACGTTCCACTTAAAGTAACTGGAAAATAATTGAAACATAATAAAAAAGCTTGCCATTTGGCGAGCTTTTTATTTTATTAAGATAAATATTCAATGATTAGCCCTATAGCAACATTCACCATATCAGAAGCTAATTAATTATCAAATAATCAAGCATTTGCTGTAAAATACACGACAATTCTAAAAGGCGCTTACTGCGCCTTATTTATTTTTAAGTATGAGTTCTAAGCATAAACCTGACTCGAATTGAGTAGTAAATATTAACTATGAAAAACATCCGTAATTTCTCTATTATTGCCCATATTGATCATGGTAAATCTACTTTAGCTGATCGTATCATTCATATGTGCGGTGGCTTGTCAGATCGCGAAATGGAAGCACAAGTACTTGATTCTATGGATTTAGAGCGTGAGCGTGGCATCACTATTAAAGCGCAAACAGCAGCACTGGAATATAAGGCTTTAGATGGTCAAATTTATCAGTTTAATTTGATTGATACGCCAGGGCATGTGGATTTTAGCTACGAAGTAAGTCGTTCACTTTCTGCTTGTGAAGGCGCATTGCTCGTTGTAGATGCTTCACAAGGCGTAGAAGCACAAAGTGTGGCCAACTGCTATACCGCGATTGATTTAGGTGTGGAAGTGACTGCGGTGCTAAATAAAATTGATCTGCCATCGGCTGATCCAGAACGTGTAATTCAAGAAATTGAAGATGTAATTGGCGTTGATGCTACTGATGCGGTACGTTGTTCTGCCAAAACTGGTGAAGGTGTGCGTGATGTGTTAGAGGCTGTTATTATCAAAGTACCTCCACCAGTAGGTGACCCAACTGCACCCCTTAAAGCGCTGGTAATTGATGCATGGTTTGATAATTACGTCGGCGTGGTGATGCTGGTACGTGTAATTGATGGTACTTTAAAACCTAAAGAAAAAATCCGATTAATGGCAACAGGCGCTCAGCATTTGAGCGAACAAGTCGGTGTATTTACTCCAAAATCTGTGCAACGTACGCAACTCTCAGCTGGAGAAGTAGGCTTTGTGATTGCTGGTATCAAAGAATTAGCAGACGCTAAAGTGGGTGACACCGTAACGCACACAGACCGCCAAGCAACCGAGGCGCTTGCAGGGTTTAAAGAAGTGAAGCCACAGGTGTTTGCTGGGCTTTATCCAACAGAATCTAACCAATTTGAAGCATTGCGCACGGCTTTAGAAAAATTGAGCTTAAATGATGCCTCTTTATTATTTGAACCAGAAAATTCTACTGCATTAGGTTTTGGTTTTAGATGCGGCTTTTTAGGTTTGCTACACATGGAAATTGTACAAGAGCGCTTAGAGCGCGAGTACGATATGGATTTGATTACCACCGCACCAACAGTGGTATATGAATTGCTCCTTAAAAACGGTGATGTCGTTCAAATCGAAAATCCTTCACGTTTACCAGAGCCTTCACGCGTTGAAGAGATTCGTGAGCCAATGATTAATATTAATTTATTGATGCCACAAGATTATGTAGGCCCAGTAATGACACTATGCACGACCAAACGAGGCATACAAAAGAATATGCAGTATATGGGTAGACAAGTTATGCTGAGCTATGAAATGCCGCTTAATGAAGTGGTGTTAGACTTTTTTGATAAATTAAAATCAGTTTCGCGCGGTTACGCTTCGATGGATTACGAGTTTTTAGAATTTAGAGCCGCTGATTTAGTTAAACTGGATATTATGGTGAACGGCGAACGTGTAGATGCACTGTCGCTGATTGTACACCGTAGTAGTAGCGTGTTCCGTGGCCGACAAGTCGCCGCAAAGATGCGCGAACTGATTCCACGTCAAATGTTTGATGTGGCAATTCAAGCTTCAATTGGTGCTAATATTATTGCGCGTGAAACGGTTAAAGCCATGCGTAAAAATGTGCTGGCAAAATGTTACGGTGGCGATATCAGCCGTAAGAAAAAACTGCTAGAGAAGCAAAAAGAAGGTAAAAAACGCATGAAACAAGTAGGTAATGTGGAGATTCCACAAGAAGCTTTCTTGGCGATTTTAAGAGTTGAAGATAAATAAGATTTCGATCTCAAAAAGACTTAAGCTAAATTAGGATAAATGAATAAATGATTAACTATATTTTTATTGTCATCGTGTTAATTGGTGTGGTTCTGTTAGTGCAACGTAAATTGACCGTTGGATTATTTATATTTGCTGAACTGATATTGGCCGGTCTTTGGCTTGTTAAAACTGATCAAATACCTTTTGCTACATTTATGCTGTTAGTATTATTGTTAACGGGTGGTATATGGCTTTTTGATAGTTTATTTTTCAAACGGCTGCGTGAACAAAAAGGTGGTCAAAGCGCTGCTGAGCCTGAAGTACTAGAGTACGCAAAAAGCTTCTTTCCAGTAATTTTAGCGGTATTTCTAATTCGCTCATTTTTAGTTGAACCATTTAAAATCCCTTCAGGCTCTATGATGCCGACCTTACTGGCAGGTGATTTTATTCTAGTCAATAAATTTACATATGGTTTACGCGCACCCATTACTAACAAGACTTTTATCGAAATGAATCATCCTAAACGTGGTGATGTGTTTGTATTCCATTTTCCGCCAAACCCATCTGTAGATTACATCAAGCGCGTGATTGGCTTACCTGGGGATAAAATTGCTTACAAAGACAAACAGTTGACGATTAACGGCCAAGTGCAAAATGTTAAATACGTCGCTGATTATGAATATGAAATGCCAGGTCTTAACATGATTACCGCGAAGCGCGACGATGAACAGTTAGGTAATGTGAATCACAATATCTTGATTCACGATATTGTGGGCACATATGCACCGGGCAGTATTGGCGATCAATTTGCTAATGGACAAATGGTAACAGTGCCTGCGGGACATTATTTTGCTATGGGCGATAATCGCGATAATAGCTCTGATGGGCGTGTATGGGGTTTTGTGCCGGAAAATAATCTAGTAGGTAAAGCGTTTTTTATCTGGTTCAATTTGGATGAATTTAAGCGGATTGGTAATTCAGTACACTAGTTGTATGTAAGCCATGACATTAAGCGTTTTTAACAGACAATTAGATTACACGTTTTACAATCCAAAGCTGCTGGAACAAGCACTGACACACCGCAGTTATAGCGGTATTAATAACGAACGTTTAGAATTTTTAGGTGATGGTGCACTCAATTTTATTATTGCGCATCAACTATACTTACGTTTTTCTAAGCTAACTGAGGGTGATCTAAGCCGTTTACGTGCGCAATTGGTTAAAGAGGCCACGCTTTCTGAAATCGCACTTACACTAAATTTAGGAGGCGCACTGAAATTAGGTGAAGGTGAACTTAAAAGTGCTGGTTGTCGCAAACCATCTATCTTAGCTGATGCGTTAGAGGCAATTATTGGCGCAATATATCTAGATGGCGGTTATGCTGCTGCTGAAGCAGTAGTGGTTAAGCTCTATTCAAGTTTACTAGACAACATAGATCCCAAAGTAGTTGGCAAAGATTCAAAATCATTATTACAAGAAATTCTGCAAGCGCGTAAGTTCGAAATACCAGATTACCAAGTAATTGCTACTGAAGGTGAGTCGCATGCGCAAATATTTCGTGTCGAATGTATTATTGCTAAACTAAATTTAAAAACAGTCGGCGAGGGCGTTAGCCGTCGCGCTGCAGAGCAACAAGCAGCGCAAAGTGCGCTGATAGAATTAAATAGAAAAGACAAGTGATGATTAAAAAAATGTACCCAATCGGACAAGATTCAACAAAGCTTACTGCAGAAGAGCTGAAAGTGCTTGAGTTTGATGGATATGATTCAAATGAAGTAGATGAGGAAGTAGACCATAAATCATTCCGTTGCGGTACGATTGCGATTGTAGGACGTCCAAACGTAGGTAAGTCTACTCTACTCAATCATATTTTGGGATTAAAACTGAGCATCACTTCACGTAAAGCGCAAACTACACGCCATCGTTTGTTAGGTATCCATACCACAGATAGTACGCAGTTTTTATTCGTAGATACACCAGGTTTTCAACAAAAACACATTAACACTTTAAATAAAAGTTTGAATAAAACTGTTACACAAGTGCTAACAGAAGTTGATTTGGTTTTGTTTGTGATCGAACCCATGAAATTGGGTGATGCAGACCGAAAGGTATTAGCCTTATTACCAAAAGATAAGCCAGTGATGTTAGTGGTGAATAAGCTAGACTTGATGGGTGATAAAGGCAATGTTCTACCACTAATTCAAGACTTTGATTTAGAGTTCCCTTTTGTGGCTATCGTCCCGGTAAGTGCTAAGAAAACATTGAACATCGATGAGTTACTTAGCACCATTAGAAAATACTTACCAGAGCAACCAGCCATTTATGGCGTAGATGAGCTGACTGATAAAAATGAACGCTTTTTGGCGGCAGAGTTGGTTCGTGAGAAAATATTCAGATTGCTCGGAGATGAGATTCCTTATTCAGTTGCAGTGGAAATTGAAAAGTTTGAATTAGACGGCAAATTACGCCGTATCTTTGTCGCGATTATTGTAGATAAAGAAAGCCAAAAACCGATGATTATTGGCAAAGGCGGCGAAAAGCTCAAACAGATTTCTACTGAGGCTAGGCAAGATATGGAAAAATTGTTTGACGGCAAAGTTTATTTAGAAACTTGGGTCAAAGTGAAGAGTGGTTGGGCTGATGACGCTAGAGCAGTTAAATCATTGGGATATTAACTGAGTTAAAAAATCGCCATTTCTATTAATACCAGCATGACTAGTCAACCTACTAAACGCGTAGCAAGTGCTGCAGTTACCCGCATAGATAGTCAGCCGGTTTATGTACTGCACACCTACCCGTTTAAAGAAACTAGTCTAGTAGTGGAGCTCTTTAGCAAAGACTTTGGACGTATTGCTGCTGTAGCAAAAGGTGCGCGCCGTCCTATGTCTGCCATGCGTGGCATGTTGCAATCTTTTCAAACATTATCTGGTGCTTGGTCTGGTAAAAACGAATTACGTACTTTACATAGCCTAGATTGGTCAGCAGGTTTGCTGCTATTACAGGGTGAAGCTTTGATATGTGGCTTTTATCTCAATGAGTTGTTGTTACGTTTGTTGCCACGTGAGGATGCGTATGAAGGTTTATTTGACTACTATACAAAGACTTTACAAACCTTAATGACATCAAAAGACTTGGCCAATACCTTACGCAAGTTTGAGCTGACAATGCTGCAAGAAATGGGTTATGCCGTGCCACTTACGCATGATGAGAATGAGTTGGAAATTGACCCAGTGCGTATTTATCGCTATGAAGCAGATTACGGTGCTAATCTGACGAGTGTAGAATTCAATAAAACCCAAAACGGCGTACAATTATTGGGTAAAACTATGCTTGATATGGCACAAGGCGATTATAGCAACGCGCAAACCAAGCTGCAAAGTAAACAACTAATGCGTTATTTATTGGCACATTATCTTGGCGATAAGCCGCTTCACACAAGGCAATTATTAATAGATTTACAAGGATTTTGAGAGTAAACAATGATTAAATTAGGTGTCAATATCGACCACGTAGCCACTATCCGCCAAGCGCGTGGCACACGTTATCCAAGTGTTGTACAAGCAGCATTAAGAGCAGAACAATCCGGAGCAGATAGCATTACGCTACATTTACGTGAAGATCGTCGTCACATGCAAGATGCAGATATTTTTGCCTTGCGCCCTTTGCTGCAAACTAAGATGAATCTTGAATGTGCGGTCACTGATGAAATGATCGGTATTGCCTTACAAGTTAATCCACAAGATGTATGCTTAGTGCCGGAACGTCGTGAAGAACGTACTACAGAAGGCGGTTTAGACGTCATTAGATACTTTGATAAAGTACAGGAAGCCTGTCAAAAACTAGGCGCAGCTGGTATTCGAGTTTCACTTTTTATTGGCCCTGATATTGCACAGATTGATGCAGCGAAAAAAGCTGGAGCACCGCTGATAGAGCTACACACAGGTGCTTTTGCCGATGCAGAAATTGACTCTGAAAAATTGGCAGAACTAGAGCGCGTTAAACAAGCTGTTAAGCACGGCCTGGGTCTTGGTTTGGTGGTCAATGCGGGTCATGGCTTGCATTATCATAATGTGCATCTGGTTGCGGCAATTCCCGGAATTGAGGAACTGAATATTGGCCATGCCATTGTTGCACATGCTTTGTTTGTCGGCTGGGATAATGCCGTGAGTGAAATGAAGGCCTTAATGAAGGAAGCAGTCATTAAATGATATTTGGTATCGGCACCGATATTGTTGAGGTTGCACGTATAGAGGCTTCACTTAGCCAGTTTGGGCATGCTTTTGCCAAACGCATTTTAACTACGGATGAGTTGGTAGGCTTTGAATCTAGTCATACCAAAGCCCGTTTTTTAGCTAAACGTTTTGCAGCTAAAGAGGCTTTCAGTAAAGCTTTTGGTACAGGATTACGTGGCGTTGTCACGTTTCAAAACATTAGCGTCACACATGATGAACTAGGTAAGCCATTATTGACTTTTTCATCTGTGCTACAAGCACTGGTCGATGAAAAAAATATAGTGCATCAGCATATTTCAATCAGTGACGAGAAAAATCTCGCGGCTGCCTTTGTGATTTTAGAAACCTAGTCCATCTTAGCCATCTTACGTATCTAGAATCCTTTTGTGACTGTATCTGTAGATTTTGAACGTCGTTTTGGTGGTGTAAGCCGCTTATATGGCGAAGTAGGTTTAGCTAAATTCAAGGCAGCACATGTCTGTGTCATTGGTATTGGTGGTGTAGGGTCTTGGGCGGCTGAGGCACTCGCACGTAATGCTATTGGCACTATTACTTTGATCGACTTGGATAATATTGTTGAATCTAATGTTAATCGGCAGATACATGCACTAGAAGATAATTTTGGCAAAGCCAAAGTGACAGCGATGGCTGAACGTATCCAAGCGATTAACCCAATTGCAAAAGTCAATCAGGTTGAGGATTTTGTCACTGCCGAAAATGTAGCGTTTATGCTGGCTAATGGCTACGATGTGATTTTAGACGCAATCGATGATGCCAAAGCTAAAGTGGCTATAGCTGCATATTGCAAATCGCATCAACTCCCTCTTGTTATAGTTGGGGGCGCTGGTGGACGCTTAGATCCAACCAAAATTAAAATAGCAGATTTAGCAAACGTTACAGGAGATAGGTTGCTAGCCAAAGTACGCAATCAATTACGACGTGAACATGCTTTCCCCAAAGGTAACAATTGTATTAAAAAGCAACTGAAGTTTGATATTCAAGCGGTTTATTCAGATGAACAAATCATAAATCCAGTTTCAAACGTTAATAACATCGACGCCGAGAGTTGTGAGGTGGGGGCTGGCATTACAGGTTTAAACTGCGCTGGGTATGGTTCTTCAGTAACAGTGACTGCACCATTCGGCTTCACTGCGGCGCAGTTAGTACTGAGTGAATTGCTTAGAAAAACTTCTTAAAACTGATACACACAAGAAAGCTAGCAATACCATCATTTTTTTTATTCATAAAGTTGCGATAAAACTACTTACACAAATGATATCACGCGCCTATTCAATGTTGCCTAAAACTAAGTTCGTGTCTCTAGCCTATCTTGAGTGTCAAAAATAATAATTTACTGAATGGCAATCTGTTGTCCTTATGGGTGCGAATGCAATAAAACAAAAGAAGCTACCCAGATAGCTGTCATTGTTAACTTGATGGTTTATTTTCGAAATATTTCCATGCTCTTTGGCGAGATTTAATGGCTTCAGCTTCCCCGCCATATCATGTTCTTCTTTTCTTCCCATGGTTTCGACTTAAAAATAAAAATATAAATTAAAATTTGTCTAGCTAGGTCGATATTTTTATAGTGTATGATTACATAAAATATGT
>JAYVTW010000116.1:0-6949 GCA_043788445.1 Methylophilaceae bacterium | reverse complement strand
GTGGCTGTTTTCTGCGGTAGGAAAAGCCGCGATATTGCCTTGTTCATCGCGTGCTAGAACGACTGAAAGCTCTAAATCCAGCGCCATCATTTGTTCTAGCACGCAGGTTTCGTTGTTAAATTCTGCGAATGCGCTAGCAGCTTCAGCTTTGGTTTTTACCCGCGCCTGGCCTTTGCCATCGTAGCCAAAACGCGCCACTTTAAGAATTGCAGGATAAAGCTCACTGCCCTCCTGCGGCAAGTCGTCAATAGCATTAATCACAGCAAAAGGCGCGACAGGCAAGCCTGCACTACGCAGAAAATTCTTTTCACTTACGCGATGCTGCGCAATCGCAACAGTTGCGGCGGTTGGACGCACAATAGTTGTTTCGGCTAATTTTTCTAGCGATTTAGCAGGCACATTTTCAAATTCGGTACTAATAGCATCACATGCGTCAGCCATGATTTTAAGCGCATCCAAATCATCAAATGCCGCACACAAATGTATATCAGCTATTTTGCCAGCAGGGCTGTTTTTATCGGGGTCTAATACCATGACCTTATAGCCCATCTCATGAGCAGCAATAACAAAAAAACGACCTAGCTGGCCGCCGCCCAACATACCAAGCATCGCGGGTGGCAAAATGACTTTTTCGTGATTCATTCTTTAGTCTTTATCGATTCTACATGCGTATTTTTTGAGCAACTATTGGTGAACTGGTAAATCAGTCAATTGTATGATGCGTACTTTCTCCGCTTGTTTTAAACGAAAATCCGCCAATTTTATTGCCAAACCTGCATCATGATTTGCCAATATAGATACAGCAAAGAGGCCTGCGTTAGCCGCTCCTGCCTCGCCAATCGCAAATGTAGCGACAGGTATACCTTTGGGCATTTGTACAATTGAGAGTAAGGAGTCTTGACCCTGTAAATGTTTAGAGGGTACTGGCACACCTAGCACAGGCAATATTGTTTTAGCAGCGACCATACCAGGCAAATGAGCAGCACCTCCAGCGCCAGCAATAATGACTTGATATCCATCTTTAGCTGCATTTTCAGCAAAGTTAAACATTAAATCAGGTGTGCGGTGTGCTGAAACTACTTTAGCTTCATACGCCACACCAAAATCCGCCAATATTTGCGCCGTCGCTTTCATAATCGGCCAGTCACTATCCGAACCCATGATAATAGCAACTAAAGGTTTACTTATTGATTTTTCCATTCCCACTTCCCAAGAATTGGTTTTAATATATTCCTAATTGTACAGCTTTAAGAAATAGTTAAATAAGTATCAGGTTATCTCGATGAATTAGTGAAGCTTCATCAACATAGCCTAATATTATTTCTATCTGGCTACTCGGTTTTTTCAAAATACGCGCAGTTTCAGCTGAACTATAATTCACTAATCCACGTGCGACTTCAGCGCCATGCTCATCATAACAAGCAACCACTTCACCACGTTCAAAATGACCCTCTACCGCTGTTACGCCAATCGGCAACAGACTTTTTCCATCTTGTTTAAGCACTTTTACCGCCCCATCATCCAATGTAAGTTTGCCGCGTAATTGCAGATGGTCTGCTAACCATTGTTTTCGCGCCGCTGTTTTCATTTGTGTGGCTTGTAAGTGCGTTCCAATTAACTCACCTTGCACTAAGCGCGCCAATATATTGACTTCTCGACCCGATGCAATCACGGTATGAGCGCCACTGCGTGAGGCACGCTTTGCCGCTAATATTTTAGTTAGCATACCACCTGTACCAACGCTACTGCCTGCGCCACCTGCCATAGTCTCAAGCTGTGGTGTGCCTGCAATTGCTTGTTGAATAAATTGTGCGCTCTTGTCTTTGCGTGGATCTGCTGAATACAAACCATGTTGGTCGGTTAAAATCACCAGGACATCTGCTTCAATTAAGTTTGCCACCAAAGAGGCCAAAGTATCGTTATCGCCAAACTTAATTTCATCGGTAACAACGGTGTCGTTTTCGTTAATAATCGGGATTACTTTGAGGCTCAGCAGGGTACGCAGTGTACTGCGCGCGTTTAGATAGCGCTTTCTATCGGCTAAGTCATCATGCGTAAGCAATACTTGCGCAGTATGTAAGCCGTGTTGGGTAAAACAACTCTCGTACATTTGTACCAAACCCATTTGGCCAACAGCCGCCGCAGCCTGCAGTTCATTTACCGCTGTTGGACGTTTTTTCCAACCCAGTCGTTGCATACCTTCAGCCACAGCCCCGCTAGACACTAACACCACTTGCTTATCCTGCTTCACCAGTTGCGCGATTTGCTCCGCCCAAGCTGCAATAGCAGCCTGGTCTAAACCCTCACCATTATTAGTGACTAGGCTAGATCCTACTTTAACTACTAGTGTTTTAGCATCAAGCAAAAGAGATATCATTGCAGTTACTTTACTCGTTTTTAGATTGTTCTATGTTAGAACCACTAGCTGCCAATTTTCTGGCTTCAGCCTGCTCTAACTTGGCACTGTGCGCTTCAACTCTTAATTGCTTAGCAATGATTGCCTGAGCTTTTTGCGCATCTTGTTCAGTTGCCTCACGCTCTTGATTCTCGCGTCTGACTTCTTCTAAATAATCCATCATGGCGTAAGTCAGCTCTTTACAACCCATACCGCTAATAGCAGAAATAGAGAATACACGGCCTTTCCAGCCATAATCTTTAACGAATTTATTAATTGTTTCTGCGCTATCTTGGAGCATATCAATTTTATTTAATATCAGCCAACGTGGCTTATTATAAAGTTCTTCGTCATATTTACGCAGCTCTTCAACAATCGCTGTCGCCTCATGTACTGGATCCACAGCCTCATCAAACGGCGCAACATCTACTAGATGCAATAATAAATTGGTACGAGCTAAATGACGTAAAAATTGATGACCTAGACCAGCACCTTCAGCCGCGCCTTCAATAATTCCGGGAATATCGGCAATTACAAAGCTACGGTTGGTATCAACACGCACTACGCCTAAATTTGGATGCAAAGTCGTAAACGGATAATCCGCCACTTTCGGTTTTGCTGCAGAAACTGAACGGATAAAAGTTGATTTCCCCGCATTAGGCATGCCTAATAAGCCAACATCAGCTAGCACTTTAAGTTCTAAATACAACTCAAATTCTTCACCCGGCTCGCCTTTGGTGCAAGTGCGTGGCGCACGGTTCATACTTGATTTAAAGTGCACATTTCCAAGGCCGCCGTTGCCACCTTTAGCCATTTGCGCGCGTTGCCCATGCTCACTCAAATCGACCAACAATTGTCCAGAAGATTTGTCAGAAATCACGGTACCCACTGGCACACGCAAAATCATATCTTCACCTTTGGCACCATAACATTCTGCACTTCGGCCATTTTCACCGCGCTGCCCTCGGAACACTCTCACATAGCGAAAATCGACTAGAGTATTGATGTTGCGATCCGCTTCTATAAAAATAGACGCACCACGACCGCCATCCCCGCCACTAGGGCCACCCATAGGCTCATATTTTTCGCGACGGAAGGTTGCGACACCGTTGCCACCATCACCTGCGTAGAGCTTGATTGTTGCTTCGTCTATAAATTTCATAATTGCAGTTTACCAAATAAAAAAGCCCTATCGAATAGATAGGGCTTTTATTATGCATTAAATCTTATACTGGAATGATATTAACCAGTTGACGTTTTAACGCACCTTTAATACAAAATGTTACTTTACCATCTGCCTTAGCATATAGCGTATGATCTTTGCCCATACCTACGTTGTCACCAGCGTGCATTTTTGTACCGCGTTGACGCACAATAATGCTGCCTGCTGTAACAATTTGCTCACCAAATGCTTTTACGCCCAATCGCTGGGAATGTGAATCGCGACCGTTACGTGAACTTCCGCCTGCTTTTTTGTGTGCCATATTTAATACCTTTATATTTACTAAATTTAATTAGTTAGCTCAATTACTTAGCTGCGCTATAAATTATGCAGCAATAGCGCCGATTTGAATTTCTGTATAGCTTTGACGATGACCCTGCGTCTTACGATAATGCTTACGACGGCGAAATTTAAAAATCATTACTTTATCACCACGTCCGTGTGAAAGCACGGTTGCTTGAATGCTAGCGCCTTTAACAATCGGTGAACCGATGGTCACTTTATCGCCATCTGCCAACATCAAAACTTGGTCCAGTGAAACTGTAGTACCAACATCACCCACTAGCTTTTCAACTTTAATTTTTTCGCCAGCTACTACGCGGTATTGTTTACCACCTGTTTTAATTACAGCATACATGATATTGCCTCTTAGCATACACGTTCAAAAGAATGGCGCATTATACGTAAACTATCCGGGTTAAGCAACCTACATCCGTAAATTCTATCGATGTAATTACATAATAATCAAGAAAATCAAACAAACAGGCAACTAATGACCTATTATTGTAGCAAAAGACATTGGTAAACTAAGAAGCTATTTATTATTTCTAAGCTGTATATTAAGGCTACTAACTTAAGCAGTATGCATTTTTGTGGTATTGAGCAGACCTTTGTTATACTAAACGTAAATTAATTAATAAGAATTATCCAAATGATGGAAGAAAAAGCACCTCGTATACGAAGTGACAAGCCGAGTGGGTTGGCTGAACGCGGTATTTATTTGCTACCCAATCTATTTACATCAGCTTCATTATTTGCTGGCTTCTTTGCTATTGTGCAGGCGATGAACAGCAATTTTGAACAATCTGCAATTGCCATTTTTATTGCAATGGTAATGGATGGCCTTGATGGGCGCGTCGCGCGCATGACCAATACACAAAGTGCGTTTGGAGCAGAATATGATAGTTTATCTGACATGGTTTCATTTGGTGTAGCACCTGCATTAATATTATATGTATGGGCTTTAAAACCTTTGGGTAAATTAGGTTGGATAGCGGCTTTTATATATTGTGCATGCGCTGCACTTCGGCTAGCTCGATTTAATACTAAATTAGATGATGAACATGCAGATAAACGTTACTTCCAAGGCTTGCCCAGTCCAGCTGCTGCTGCTTTATTAGCTGGCTTTGTTTGGGTTTCATATGAGTACGGTATTAGTGGTAAAGAAATATTTTTTGGTGAAGTGCAAATGAAATGGATTGCATGGTGTATCACGGTTTTTGCTGGCGGTTCGATGGTGAGTGATTTACGTTACTTTAGTGGCAAGGATTTCAATTTAAAAGAAAGCGTTCCATTTTTTGTCATTTTAGGGGTTGTCTTAGCATTTGTTTTAATATCCTACAGCCCGCCAGAGGTGTTGTTTTTTGTCATGGTTATCTACGCATTATCTGGTTATGCAAACTGGTTAAAACAATTTTTTAACCGTCGTAAACAAAACTCATCAAGCTAATCAGTAATTCAAATCGCTAAACACTTGAAAAATCACAAAAAAAATACTATATTAGTGTTTATGAGTTATTCATTTGAATTCAATAGTTCAATATTTGCGTTTTTGTTATTAGCAAGTTCAATGCTAATTGCCAGAGCCAAGCATACTCGCGCCCACTTATTACGTGCAAACCTGTTGCGTTTTGTACTGCTGCGCTAGCGCGCACCGAACCCCACGCCCCAAAAATATTTTAATACTTGCTGCCGTAACTAAGACAGCAAGTTGAATTATTGTAAATAAAAATATTACATAGATATTAGTCGACTAAATCTTGCACTATTTAAGTGAATGGAAAAGAAATGAACGAAAAAATTATAATTTTTGATACTACCTTGCGCGATGGCGAACAGAGCCCAGGTGCAGCAATGACTAAAGAAGAAAAAATCCGTATTGCGCGCCAGCTTGAAAAGTTGGGTGTTGATGTCATTGAAGCAGGATTTGCTGCAGCAAGCCCCGGCGATTTTGATGCGATACATACAATTGCAGGCTTAATTCACAACTCTACCGTATGTTCACTTGCGCGTGCCAGCGAGAACGATATACGTCGTGCGGGTGAAGCAATAAAACCAGCGATGGAACACTCGAACAGAAATGGTCGTATCCATACCTTTATTGCAACCAGCAAAATTCATATGGAAAACAAACTCCGTATGACAGAAGATCAAGTGGTAGAACGTGCTGTGCATGCCGTTAAATGGGCTTTGGAATATACGGACGATGTAGAGTTTTCAGCAGAAGATGCTGTGCGTTCTGATATGGATTTTTTGGTTCGAGTGTTTGATGCAGTCATTAAAGCTGGTGCTAAGACTATAAACGTACCAGATACCGTTGGTTATTCCATCCCAGCCCCATGGGGTGCCACTATGAAAGAATTAATTGAGCGGGTGCCCAACTCGCACACCGTAGTATGGTCTACACATTGTCATAATGATTTAGGCATGGCAGTTGCGAACTCTTTGGCCGCGGTTATGGGCGGTGCACGTCAAGTAGAATGTACGATTAACGGCTTAGGCGAGCGCGCGGGCAATGCCAGCCTTGAAGAAATCGTGATGGCAATCAAAACCCGTAGTGATATTTTCAATTTAGAAACGCGTATTGATACTATACAAATTGTCCCAACTAGCAAGTTGGTATCTACTATCACGGGCTACCCAGTGCAGCCGAACAAAGCGATTGTAGGGGCTAATGCGTTTGCGCATGAATCTGGCATTCACCAAGATGGCGTGTTAAAGCATCGCGAAACCTATGAAATTATGCGTGCAGAAGATGTGGGCTGGAATACCAATAAATTAACTTTGGGTAAATTATCTGGCCGTAATGCCTTTAGAACACGCTTAAAGGAGTTGGGCATTGAATTATCAAGCGAAGATTTGCTTAACCTTGCGTTTGCGCGTTTTAAAGATTTAGCGGATAAAAAGTCAGAAATCTTTGATGAAGATTTACAAGCACTTGTGACAGATGAATTTATCTCTGAAGCCAGCGAGTACTATAAGCTTGTTTACTTGCAAGTCACTTCACAAACAGGTGAGGTCCCACATGCTTTGATTACTTTATCAGAGAATGG
>JAYVTW010000115.1:0-8786 GCA_043788445.1 Methylophilaceae bacterium | reverse complement strand
AACTGTGTGAGCCAACCTGGCAAGTCGACCTCTACTCGGCACACAATCGCCTCTTCCCAGGCAGAATGATCCGTAGCCATCAGTTGTGTTAAATCAAGTACATTAGATTGTGTCATCGTTACGGTTCCTTCTCAAAAGTTTCATTTAGAAGTGATATGGCGTTTATTCATCAAATTTCAAGGCTGCTGTTTATTCACAACACTACAATCTGTTTCGGTACTAACAATTGCCACAATTGAATAACGATGGGATGATACTTAAAGTTTACCTTAATTTATTATATGGAATATTTAAATGCCAGAATTTATCGCCGACATTACCACTATTTTACGTCAAGAGCCTACTTTTTTTATTACATTGTCAGTATTTTTAGGCTTAGTGGTGGGAAGTTTTTTAAACGTAGTGATTCACCGCTTGCCAAAAATGATGGAAAAGGAATGGGCAGATAATTGTCTAGAGCTGCAAGGTAAAGAGATACCTAGTAGCGAAAAATACTCCTTAGTCGCACCACGCTCATCATGTCCGCAATGTGGGCATAAAATCACCGCTTTAGAAAATATTCCTGTGATTAGTTATTTACTTTTAAAAGGTAAATGCAAAAGCTGTAAAACATCAATTAGTTTGCGTTACCCGATTATTGAAGTTCTTACTGGCATTCTCATCGGCTTAGTGAGCTGGAAATTTGGCTTCAGCATTACAACTCTTGCCGCATGGATATTTACGTTGGCTTTAATAGTATTGACTTTCATTGATTTAGATACGCAATTACTGCCTGATAACATTACTTTACCATTGTTGTGGCTAGGCTTATTGTTTAATCAGACCCTTGGCTTTACCGATTTAAAATCAGCCGTTCTTGGCGCTATGCTAGGCTATTTTATTTTATGGTCAGTGTATTGGATATTTAAAATAATTACTGGAAAAGAGGGCATGGGTTACGGCGATTTCAAATTACTCGCCGCCATTGGTGCTTGGTTTGGCTGGCAACTTTTACCTGCAGTGATTTTATTATCATCCATATTGGGTGCCACGATAGGCATCGCTTTGATAGTATTTGGCAATAAAAATCGGCAGTCCGCCATTCCTTTTGGGCCATTTTTAGCGCTAGGTGGTATTGCCGCGTTATTCTTTGGGCAAAAACTGGCTAGCTTCTATTTAGCTTAAATGTTTATCGTTGCATTAACAGGTGGTATTGGCAGCGGAAAATCCACCGCAACTGAAATCTTTGCATCATTCGGTGTGCCAATTGTGGATGTCGATGTTATTTCTCATCATCTTACTAAAGCTGGCGGATTACTTATACCTGCTATTAAAGAGGCTTTTGGTGAGGATTTTATCAATAGCGATGGGGCTTTAAACCGGGCAAAAATGAGAGGATTGATATTTAACCATCCACAATCGCGCTTGCAACTTGAAGCTATTTTACACCCAGCCATTCATGCAAAAGCATTAGAGCAACTTGCAAACAATTATCATGTTCCCTATCAAATTCTTGCCATCCCATTACTTACAAAAATTAGTATTTATTTAAAAACTATTCACCGTGTTTTAGTGATTGATTGTGATGAAGCTGCGCAGATTAATCGGACTATGCAACGTAGCGGATTGGCTGAGAAAGAGGTGCGCAATATTATGTCAGCTCAAATATCACGCCAAACGCGATTAACACTGGCAGATGATGTAATTGAAAATAATGGTGAGTTTGATGACTTAAGTATTCAAATTGCACGTATTCACAAAAAATACATTAATACTTGCATAGTTAGCAAATAAATCTCATAATCCGCAATAATTAACTTCTTTAATAAGCTGACAAGCCTACTAAAAATTGTGTCTAGCTACGAATTCCCCTTTAATGAACGTATACGTACTCTACTTCGCCTAGAAGACCTATTTGGTAAGCTGCTGCACAATGTTGATAGCGGACACACGCTTGACCACCATTCTGCCTTGATGTATATGTTACAAATTCTTGATGTAATTGATCGTGCTGAATTAAAAGCGGATTTACTACAAGAACTTGAACGCCAGAGAATCAATATGCTTAATTTGCGTGGAAATCCTGCCATTTCAGAAAAAGCGCTTAACGACATTCTCCTGCAACTTGATTCGAATACTACAGCACTTAGAGCTGACAATAGTAAACTTGGTCAAACTTTACGTGATAATGAATGGCTGATGAGTATTAAACAACGCGCTGGTATCCCCGGTGGTGTTTGTAAATTTGATGTTCCATCTTATCATTACTGGTTAGGATTAGATGCGGCAATGCGCAAAAAAAACTTTGACACTTGGCTGACTAAACTTACCCCAGTATATGATGCCGCGCGCACTATTTTACAGTTGTTACGTGGTAGCGGCGCCAGAACAAAGTATGTGGCAAAAAATGGCTTATTTCAACAAATGTTAGGTGGCATCAAACCTGCGCAGATGTTACGCATTGAACTGGATAAAGACTCACCATGTTTCCCAGAAGTGAGTGCCAACAAATATGCTATCAATATTCGTTTTAATAGTCTAACTTTCATTGAAAAACCTAAACTGTGCGATGAAGAAATTGGCTTCACGCTGATTTTGTGCAACTTATAATATTTTATGGGAGTCGGTATACTGGTTGTATCCCATAATTAAAAATTATGGCCTATAATATTATTTAATCTAACCTTGAGTTTTACGCAAAAATATGCGTCAAGTAGCCTGTCCTAATTGTAATAAATTGACTGAATTTATCTTGGCTAACATCTATCGCCCATTTTGCTCCGAACGTTGCAAACTAATTGATCTGGGCCAATGGGCAAATGAAAGCTATAAAATTCCAAGCTCGAAAGCAATCAGTGCCAATGATGATGAGTCAGAAAGTGATGCACCACACTTTTAAGCATTAACCCACTTTCAATGCAATTTTAAAAGACCCATCTAACTCACAACTAATATGAAAATAATTAATTTTGTCTTTTGGTCAATTTTTATTAGCGTTAATATTAACGTTGCGCAAGCTACTAATTTAAGTCAATCTAATAAAATTAGTGACATTATAATCACTGATGCTTGGGTGCGCGCTGTAGCACCAGGTCAAACTATAGGTGCAGCTTATATGACGCTCAACAGCACAAAAAATATGGCTTTAATCAATGTTGAATCTACAGCAGCTAGGAATGTAGAAATTCATAGCATGTCGATGACCAATGGCGTCATGAAAATGCGCATGTTAAACAAACTCAATTTAACTGCGAACATTCCATACAAGCTAGCACCTGGAGGATTTCATTTAATGTTATTTAACCTCAAACAACCATTGCTAGCAGGTAGAAAAGTCGCATTTATCTTGCATTTTAAAGATTCCGCTAATAAAGATTTAACTGTAAAAGTAACTGTGCCAATTAAAGCAGAATAATGCTAATTTGGTTTGAGTTGTCGTTTAATTATTGTCACGCCAAATTGCACGTTGCATTGCAATTCCACGTGCGCCATGTTGCCAAGCAGTAAATTTATCACTCCAATTCATACCACCTAAGGCATACACTGGTAGTGGGTAATTACACACCATTTTATTAAACTTCTGCCATCCCAAAGTACTGCTTTCTGGGTGACTCAAGGTAGGCTGCACTGGTGATAACAACACAAAATCAAGCATTAACCGCTCTGCATGTTCTAATTCTTGCTGATTATGGCACGACGCCGCACAAACCAAGCCCTCAGGTTTAGCCTGCAATTGCATCAATTCACGTGAAGGTAAATGCACCCCAGCCGCGCCTAGTTCCCTAGCTAATTCTATATTGCCATTAATTAATACTTGAGCTGCACTAGGCCTAGCCATAGCAATGACCCGCTGTGCAAACACTTTTAACGCAGTGTTAGACATGTGCTTTTCTCGTATCTGTATTAGCTTTAGACCATTAGCTAACGCCATTTTTAACTTAGTAAAAAATAATGTCTCGCCAACTTCCGCCAGATTCGTAATAGCCAACACATCGGGGAGTGCCAACGCTGTAATCACTGGCACATTTGCAGGCAACATTGGTTTGACGGTTAAATTTAAAGGATTTTGCCAACTAAGCTGTTGAGTTTCAGCTGACTGCGGCTCGCCTTGCCATTGCGTCACCATATAAAAATGTAGTTTTACAGTTTTTTCAGGATATTTAAAAGTACGTATGATCCATGGATGGGCAGCTGTGACTTCTATGCCCAGCTCTTCTTTAACCTCACGCTGCAAAGCCTCTAACGCAGTTTCGCCAACTTCAATTTTTCCACCAGGAAATTCCCACCAGCCTGCCCAACCTTTACCTATTGGTCGCTCTGCCAATAGCACCCAGCCATCCGCACGCTTTAAAACAGCAACCGCCGCATGTATCACATTAGTCAAAATTTGCTTTTATGTATCAACTATTACTAAACTTACCTAATAACAACCTACCCGCATAATCGCGCGCAAACTGATAAGCTACACGGCCACTTCGCGCACCACGCGTTATAGAAAACATCAATGCAGCTTGGCGCATTTCATCGGTCAATTCATTTAATTCAATCACACCATAGTATTTTAGCCATTGCTGGGCAACATTTAAGTACTCTTCCTGATCAAATGGATAGAATGATAACCAAAGCCCAAAACGTTCCGATAAAGAAACTTTCTCTTCTGTCGTATCACCAGGGCGAATTTCATCTCCGACGTATTTAGTTTCTAAATTCTCGGCAAAGACTTCAGGCATTAAATGACGTCGATTTGAAGTCGCGTACACCAGCACATTATCTGACGCGATTGAAATTGAACCATCCAGCACTACTTTAAGCGCTTTGTAGCTAGGCTCACTGGCTTCGAACGACAAATCGTCACAATAAACAATAAAGCGCTCTGGGCGTGCACTCAAAAGCGCTACGATGTCAGGCAAAGCTACTAAATCTTTTTTATCTACTTCAACTAGACGCAAACCCGCATCAGCAAACTCTGTAAGTAACGCTTTAATTAAGCTCGATTTGCCCGTACCGCGCGCGCCCGTTAGCAACACATTGTTTGCTGGGAAACCGCTGACAAACTGCTGCGTATTACGCACAATTTCAGATTTTTGTGGCTCAACATTACAAATATCATTCAAACGAATATGGTGTGGATGCGCTACTGCTTGTAGATAGCCTGTGGCACTGCGAACATTATATGCATGTATGCTTTTATAGCGCCATGCAGTTACTGTCCAATCAGTTTCAATACTTACTGGCAACAACACACTTTCAAGCTTAGTCAGCAAACCTTCAGCACGAGCAATTAAATTTTCTAGGGTAGTTGACATTAAATGACGTCGCTAAGAACGGTAGTCAGCGTTAATTTTTACGTAATCGTATGAAAAATCACAAGTCCAAATAGTAACTGCAGCGGAACCACGTGCCAAATCTACCCGTACAGTAATTTCTGGCGCTTTCATCACAGCCGCACCTTGCTCTTCTTTATAGCTCAAAGCCCTACCGCCATGTTCTGCAACCAAAACATCACCCAGATATAACTTCATGCTATTGATATCTAAATCATCAATACCTGCATAACCAATGGCCGCTAAGATTCGACCCAGATTAGGGTCTGAAGCGAAGAATGCCGTTTTTATCAATGGCGAATGTGCAATCGCATAAGCTACTTTACGGCACTCAGCATCAGACTTTCCATTTTCTACAATTACTGTCATGAATTTAGTTGCGCCTTCTCCATCCCGCACAATAGCTTGGGCTAATTCAATCGCAACTTCGGTAAAAGCATCTCGTAAAGTAATGAAATCTATATCATCTTCGGCTATTTCAGTATTTCCAGCCTGATTGGTTGCCATGATAATAAACGAGTCATTAGTAGAAGTATCACCATCAACGCTAATACAATTAAACGAACGATTAACTGCATGATGGATAATCACATTAAGTGCAGCCTGACTAATCGCGGCATCGGTTGCAATGTAACCAAGCATTGTCGCCATATTGGGGTGAATCATGCCAGAGCCTTTTGCGATGCCGGTAATAGCCACTTCTTTGCCGCCAATATCAAGTTTGCGTGAGAAACCTTTCGCGACTATATCAGTTGTCATGATTGCTTCTGCTGCGTTAAGCCAATTATCTTCTGTTAAATTTTCAATGCATGTTGGCAAACCTGCTACTAGACGCTCAACAGGCAAAGGCTCTAAAATAACGCCAGTTGAAAATGGTAATACCTGACTAGGCGCTATGTTAAGCAAATTACTTAATGCCTCACAAGTTTGAACGGCATCAACCATGCCTTGTTCGCCTGTGCCTGCGTTGGCGTTGCCAGTATTGACTAACAAGGCGCGAACATTGTTACTTTCTGTAGCTAGAAACTGTTGGCACAAAATGACTGGAGCAGCGCAAAAACGGTTTTTGGTAAAAACGCCTGCAACATGACTGCCTTCTATCAATTTGATAACAAGCAAATCTTTACGGTCTGGCTTACGGATATGCGCTTTGGCAAAACCAAGCTGCACACCTTTAACAGGGTAAAGTGAATTAGCAGTGGGGGCTAATAAATTAACGGGCATAGCTTTTTCTCACAAAATGATTTCTGATAAATATAATCTTAAACACTATGCTTAAATTAAGCGCGGCGCCAAGTAGTGCCTTGTGGGTTATCTTCCAAAATAATACTTCTGTCAGCAAGCTCTTGTCGTATACGGTCAGCTTCATCAAAGTTTTTACTTTT
This sequence comes from Methylophilaceae bacterium, assembly GCA_043788445.1. Taxonomy (GTDB): domain Bacteria; phylum Pseudomonadota; class Gammaproteobacteria; order Burkholderiales; family Methylophilaceae; genus JACMMS01. The sequence continues at coordinate 2,098 of JAYVTW010000115.1, read as the reverse complement.
CTTGGCTACATTACGCGCAATAATTAAAGCATCAATATCTAATATACTTTGGCTTAAATTAACTGCTATTTTACCCTGCAAGTATACTTCCGGACTCAGCGTCAATAAACCCATAACATTAGCTAAATTCTTAAGTAGCCCTGCAGTTGCTATAAGCTTAGTTTTATTCACTTCACTCGCCAAATCAAATAAAACCGCCATCACCTCTGGTGTATTAAAGTCATCATCTAGGGCCGCTTTAAAGCGTGTCGCCTGCGGATGCAGCCAATCAATTTCTGCGTCTGTCACATCAAAACCACGCAAAGCGGTGTAAAGTCGTGTAAGTGCTAACTTAGCGTCATCAAGATGCTGGTCGCTGTAATTGAGGGGGCTGCGATAATGCGCACGCAGAATAAAAAAGCGTACAACTTCTGCATCATATTTTTCCAGCACAGTACGAATTGTGAAAAAATTGCCAAGTGATTTGGACATTTTTTCATCATCTACTCGCACAAAACCATTATGCATCCAATAGTTAGCCATAGGTTTTGATTCGCCAGTGCAATCGTGCACAATTTGGCTTTTTGTGGCTAAGCTATATTTTGCTACGCCGAATGCAGATTCACTTTGCGCAATTTCATTTTCATGATGTGGGAATTGCAAATCTTGTCCGCCTCCATGCAAATCAAAATGCGGGCCTAGTAGGCATGAACTCATTGCTGAACATTCAATGTGCCAACCTGGGCGCCCTTTACCCCAAGGTGAGTCCCAACTGGGCTCATTAGGTTTTGCCGCTTTCCATAACACAAAATCCAACGCATCTTGTTTAAAACTATCAACCTCTACTCGTTCGCCAGCGCGCAAATCATCTAACGACTTACCTGAAAGCTTGCCATAATCAGCAAAACTGCGTACCGAGAAAAATACATCGCCGTTCGCAGCCGCATAAGCATGCCCTTTGGTAATTAGCGTACTAATCATATCTAACATCGATTGAATATAAGAAGTTGCACGCGGCTCGATATTAGGACGCAATACACCTAGTGCTGCTGAGTCCTCATCCATAGCTTGAATAAAACGTTGGGTAAGCTGGCCGATATCCTCATGATTCTCGTTAGCGCGTTTAATGATTTTGTCATCAATGTCGGTGATATTACGAACATAAGTAACGTCATAATCAGAGGCTCGAAACCAACGACTGATCATATCAAACACTACCATCACTCGTGCATGGCCGAGATGACAGTAATCATAAACCGTCATGCCACAGACGTACATACTAACTTTTCCCGCCACAATTGGCACAAAAGCTTGCTTATCACGGGACATTGAGTTGTAAATTTTTAACATATTCTGACTACTATTTAATTAAGAATTTGTATGGGAAGTCATACTTTAAGATGAAAACTGATGTTTTTAATTAATAAATACAAAATAAACTCGATAAAATCTTCATAGGCTATTGGATGTTAAATAGGCTCTTGATAGAATTAGAACACGATCAATCAACCAATTAAGCAATTAAAGTATATCATAATGGATTACTTAATCGCGCCAGCAACTACGCACAGATGCTTCAGGGAATATTCAAAAAAATGATAAGAAAACTTAAGCTGAAGACAAAAATATTGCCGCAAGCATTGCTTGTGTTTACTCTATTGACTATCTGCATAACCCCAGTTTTTGCCGAAGATCTAAAAAACATCTCACAAATGGCAGAACAAGGACAGCAGGGTGCTGCATTAGATCATATTAATGCCTACTTAGTTAAAAATCCTAAAGATGCGCAAGCTATGTTTATGAAAGGCGTATTTTTAGCTGAGCTGGGTAAGCGTGACGAAGCCACTAAGACTTTTATTGACCTTACTGAAAAATATCCTAACCTACCAGAGCCCTATAACAATCTAGCTGTATTATATGCAGATGCTGGTCAGTATGATAAAGCACAAAAAGCCCTAGAAACTGCAATAAGAACTCATCCAAGCTATGCAACAGCCCACGAGAATCTTGGTGATATTTACGCACGCCGAGCCTCAGAAGCTTACGACAAAGCTTTGCAATTAGATACTGGCAATACACGTGCGCAAAACAAATTAGCTCTTATTAAAGATTTATTTGG
>JAYVTW010000114.1:0-12341 GCA_043788445.1 Methylophilaceae bacterium | reverse complement strand
GCTATGTGATATATTAGATAATCTAAAACCCAAGGAGCAGGGTACTTACCGCGACCAAATTACCTATGTGCAAGATAGAGCAGGACATGATCAGCGCTATGCCATAGACGCCAGTAAAATTATGCAAGAACTAGGCTGGAAACCATTAGAGACTTTTGAGTCTGGCATTAAAAAAACAGTGCAATGGTATTTAGCCCATCAAGAATGGGTTTGTAACGTAACCAGTGGGGATTATCGAAACTGGATAACATCACATTACTCAGAGCGCGGTGAAGAACTTGCATAAAGTTAGGTTAAAATAAAAAAAATATAATGAATAAAAAAGAGGAGCGCGCATGAAAGGTATTGTTTTAGCAGGTGGTTCAGGCACACGACTTTACCCAGTTACGCAAGTGGTATCGAAACAGCTACTACCCGTTTACGATAAACCGATGATTTATTACCCGTTAAGTACGCTCATGCTTTCAGGCATTCGTGATGTCATGATTATATCAACCCCACAAGATACACCACGTTTTGCTGAATTATTAGGTGATGGTAGTCAATGGGGTATGTCAATTAGCTACGCAGTGCAAGCCTCACCCGATGGTTTAGCACAAGCGTTTACTCTAGGGCGTGATTTTATAGGTGATGATAGTTGCGCTCTGGTGTTGGGCGATAACATTTTTTATGGCCATGAGTTAGCACTGATGGGGCAAAAAGCCGCACAAAAAATGCAAGGAGCCACAGTGTTTGCTTATCCTGTTCACGACCCAGAGCGCTACGGGGTTGTTGAGTTTGATAGTGCAGGAAAAGCTGTCAGTTTAGAGGAAAAGCCGGCAAAACCTAAGTCACGCTATGCAGTGACTGGTTTATATTTTTACGATAACCGTGTAGTCAATATTGCCGCTAATTTAAAACCTTCTGCGCGTGGCGAGCTCGAAATCACAGATGTGAATCGCCAATATTTAGCATGGGGTGATTTACAAGTAGAAGTAATGGGTCGCGGTATGGCGTGGCTGGATACCGGAACTCACGAATCATTACTTGAGGCATCCTCTTTCATTGAAACTATCGAGAAACGCCAAGGTTTAAAAATTGCCTGCCCGGAAGAAATTGCTTATCACATGAGTTTTATTGATGCAAATCAGCTAGATACATTAGCTAATAAATATATTAAAAATGGTTATGGCCAGTACCTAAAACAGATTTTGAATGAGCATGTATTTTAATGTGTATATTTTATTGAAAGTAGCCTTGTGAACGTTATTACAACCCGTATTCCAGAAGTATTAATCTTTCAACCTAAAGTATTTGGTGATGAACGTGGTTTTTTCTTTGAAAGTTACAATCAGCAAGCCTTTCAGGCTGCTACTGGTTTGACTACAACATTTGTGCAAGATAATCATTCAAAATCGGCTAAAAATGTTTTGCGTGGCCTACATTACCAAATACAACAGCCACAAGGTAAGCTGGTGCGGGTGACACAAGGTGAAGTATTTGATGTGGCCGTGGACATGCGTGAGTCTTCCCCTACTTTTGGGCAGTGGGTTGGTACGCATTTATCAGCAAATAATAAGCATCAAATGTGGGTTCCAGCAGGTTTTGCCCATGGTTTTTTGGTGTTGTCAGACTTTGCGGAGTTTTTGTACAAAACGACGGATTTTTATGCGCCACAGTATGAATGTTGTATTCGCTGGGATGATCCCGCTGTTGGCATAGAATGGCCTTTAGAGGGAGAGCCTCTGTTATCTGCTAAAGATATGCAGGGTGTAAACTTGAATCAAGCCATACTCTTTAGCTAAGACTATATATGCAGCATTTAAAAAAAGTAGTATTAACTGGTGTAAATGGTCAAGTGGGTTATGTTCTCAAGCAAAAGCTTGAGCAAGATAATCAGCTTATATTGTTTTCGTTAACCCGGGAACAGCTCGATTTATCTAATCAAAATGAAATTCGGCGCATTATTCGTGAAATTAAACCAGACATCATTATTAATCCCGCCGCCTATACAGCAGTAGATAAAGCCGAAAGTGAGCCAGATCTCGCATTTGCTATTAACGCAGAGGCGCCGCGCGTTTTGGCAGAAGAGGCGGCTAAGCTAAATGGGCTATTGGTGCATTACTCTACTGATTATGTATTTGATGGAAGCAAGCTTAGTCCGTATGTTGAAGAAGATGAAACTAATCCACTTGGCGTGTACGGTAAAAGCAAGCTGGCTGGCGAGCAGGCAATTCGTGATGTCGGTGCTGCACATTTAATCTTTCGTACCAGTTGGGTGTATGGGGCTTATGGGAAAAATTTTTTCAACACCATTTTGCGCTTAGCAAGTGAACACGCATCTTTGCGTATTGTGGGTGACCAATTTGGTGCGCCAACAAGTAGCTTAAGCATCGCGGATGCCACAATCCACGTATTGAATAGAATGGATGCCCCAAACCAAGCTAATCTATTTGGTTTATACCACATGACAAATACAGGAAAAACTTCTTGGTATGGCTTCGCCAATGAAATTGTTGTGCAATATGCTCAATTAGCTAAAAGTAATACGCTGCCACCGCTCAAGGCAGGTGCCTCAAATATTGCATCCATTACAACTGCTGAATATCCGACGCCCGCAATCCGCCCCAAAAACTCAAGCTTAGACTTAAGCAAATTAAATCAAACTTTTGGTATTCAGCTGCCACCTTGGCAAGATGCTTTGGCAGATATAATCAATGTAGCCCACAGAAAATAATCCGTTTGTTTGGTATTGCTTTATAAATTTAATTCTCTAAAAATATAAGCCAAATCACTTGCTTAAAAGCCTATTAATTAAGGATTGCTAATCTAAGCAAGATTGCCGTTAATTGATATTATCATGCTAAAATCAACGTCTCTAAATATACTAATAATAGACGCCGCTTATGGATCAATTCGCTAAAGAAACCCTCCCGATTAGTCTTGAAGATGAGATGCGTCGGTCATACCTCGATTACGCGATGAGTGTGATTGTAGGGCGCGCACTCCCTGATGTGCGTGATGGCTTAAAACCTGTGCATAGACGTGTGTTGTTTGCCATGCATGAACTCAGTAATGATTACAATAAACCGTACAAAAAATCTGCCCGTATCGTGGGCGATGTGATTGGTAAGTACCATCCACATGGTGACACAGCGGTATACGACACGATTGTTCGTATGGCACAAAACTTTAGTTTGCGCTACATGCTCGTAGATGGGCAGGGTAACTTTGGTTCAGTAGATGGTGATAACGCTGCGGCGATGCGTTATACGGAAATTCGTATGGCAAAAATCGCACATGAGCTATTAGCCGATTTAGATAAAGAAACTGTCGATTTTGGACCTAACTATGATGGCTCAGAACATGAGCCACTGATTATGCCGGCGCGTATTCCTAATTTGCTGATTAACGGTAGCTCAGGTATTGCAGTAGGTATGGCGACAAACATTCCGCCACATAACTTAAACGAAGTGGTCGATGCTTGTTTGGCACTTCTAAAAAACTCGGACATGACTATTGATGAGTTAATTGAGTTAGTACCTGCACCGGATTTCCCTACTGCAGGAATTATTTACGGCACAGTGGGTGTAAAAGAAGGTTATCGCACTGGTCGCGGCCGTGTAGTCATGCGCGGTCGTACCCATGTAGAAGATATGGAAAAAGGTAGTCGTCAAATGTTGGTGGTGGATGAGCTTCCATACCAAGTGAATAAAAAAACCTTCGTTGAAAAAATTGCAGAGTTAGTCAACGAGAAAAAAATAGAAGGTATTTCAGATTTACGTGATGAATCTGATAAATCTGGCATGCGTGTGGTAATTGAGCTTAAGCGCGGTGAAGTGCCAGAAGTTGTACTAAATAATTTATATAAACAAACCCAATTGCAAGATACGTTTGGTATGAACATGGTGGCCTTGTTAGATGGTCAGCCACGTCTGCTTAACCTTAAACAAATGCTCGAAGCGTTTTTACGCCATCGACGTGAAGTGCTTAATCGCCGTACCGTGTTTGAATTGCGTAAAGCACGCGAACGTGGTCATGTATTAGAAGGCTTGGCGGTTGCTTTAGCTAACGTTGATGACATGATTGCGTTGATTAAAGCCGCGTCAACGCCACCAGAAGCGAAAAAAGATTTGATGGCGCGCACATGGCAATCGCCAGTGGTTGAAGAGATGCTTAAACGTGCAGCAATGGATGCAGCGCGTCCTGATGGTTTAGGGGTTGATTTTGGTTTAACCCCTGCTGGTTATCGTCTATCAGAAGTGCAAGCGCAAGAGATCTTGCAAATGCGTTTACAACGCTTGACTGGCCTTGAGCAAGATAAGATTGTTAATGAATATAAAGAGGTAATGGATGTGATTGCCGATTTGTTGGATATTCTTGCAACGCCATCGCGTGTAACATCAATGATAGTTGAGGAACTCGCTACCATCCGCCAACAATTTGGCGATGCACGTCGAAGTGAAATTGTGGCAAACGCACAAGACTTATCTTTGGAAGATTTCATCACGCCACAAGATGTGGTGGTGACTTTATCGCATACAGGCTATGTGAAATCACAACCGCTTGACGAATACCGTGCGCAAAAACGCGGTGGACGTGGCAAGCAGGCCGCACCAACTAAAGAAGATGATTTTATCGATAAGATGTTCGTGGCGAACACTCATGATTACATTTTATGCTTCTCTAGTCGCGGCCGTGTGTATTGGTTAAAAGTTTATGAAGTGCCTCAAGGTAGCCGTATTGGCCGCGGTAAGCCGATTGTAAATTTGTTCCCCTTAGAGGAAGGCGAAAAAATTAACGCTATTCTTTCGGTAAAAGAGTTTGATGAAAATCACTTTATTTTCATGGCAACAGCGAATGGAACGGTAAAGAAAACTGCATTAACAGAATTTGCTAACCCTCGTAAGTCAGGCATTATCGCCATCAATTTAGACGATGAAGACTATTTAATCGGTGCTGAAGTCACTAATGGTAGTAACGATATCGTGTTAATTTCTAACGGTGGTAAAGCAGTATGGTTTGATGAAGAAGATGTGCGTCCTATGGGTCGTGCCACACGCGGTGTGCGTGGCATGAAGCTAGCAGCTAAACAACAAGTATTATCATTATTAATTGCTGACGATGACAAACAAACTGTGCTAGTGGCCACTGAAAATGGTTTTGGTAAACGCACACAACTAGCTGATTTCCGTCATTCTGGGCGTGGTACGCAAGGCGTAAAAGCGATTGCAACCAGTGATAGAAATGGTCTAGTGGTAGCTGCAAAATTAGTCAATGATGATGATGAAATCATGCTAATTACAACTGGTGGCGTATTGATTCGTACACGGGTAAAAGAAATCCGTGAACTGGGCCGGGCGACACAAGGCGTGACACTAATTAATCTGGGTGAAGGTGAAAAACTTTCTGGTTTAGAGAAAATCGTTGAAACCGATGATGAAGCTGCTGAATAATTAAGATTCAAGGTTTTTAAATTTAAGAATGACTAAAATTTATAATTTTTCTGCTGGGCCTGCGGTCTTGCCAGTACCTGTTTTAGAGCAAGCCCAAGCGGAAATGCTTGATTGGCATGGTAGTGGCATGAGCGTGATGGAAATGTCACATCGCGGCAAAGAGTTTACTAGTATCTTAGAGAAAACAGAAGCTGACTTACGCACACTATTAAGCATTTCAAGTGATTACAAAGTATTATTTTTGCAAGGAGGAGCAATTGCTGAAAATGCGATTGTCCCGATGAACTTGCTTAATAATCAAGCTGCAGATTATGCAGTTACTGGTTATTGGTCAAAACGCTCTGTGGATGATGCGCGGGCTTATGGAAAAATTAATGTTGTTGCGAGTAGTGAGGGCGTTAATACTTCCGCTGGCGGTTTTACGCATGTGCCAGATTTTGCATCGTGGCAGTTGAATAAAGATGCAGCTTACGTCCATATTTGTACGAATGAGACCATCAATGGTTTAGAGTTTTATGGACTTCCAAAGACTGGAGATGTGCCCATTGTTGCAGATATGTCATCGCACATCTTGTCACGTCCAGTGGAGGTTAGCCATTATGGTGTGATTTACGGCGGTGCACAAAAAAACATCGGTCCAGCGGGGTTATGTATTGTGATAGTACGTGAGGATTTATTAGATCGTGCTTCACCGTTAACACCGGCAGTTTTCAATTGGAAAACACAGGCAGAAAATCAATCAATGATTAATACGCCACCCACTTACAGTATTTACATTGCAGGTTTGGTGTTTGAATGGTTGTTAAAGCAGGGTGGTTTAGCAGCCATTGAACAAAAAAATATTGCTAAAGCACAACTACTTTATAATTATATTGATAACACAGATTTTTATAGTAATGAGATTCAACACAATAATCGCTCTCGTATGAACATTCCATTTTTCTTAGCTAATGAAAGTTTAAATACAGCTTTTCTTAAAGGTGCGGAAGAACATCGCTTATTGCAACTTAAAGGCCACCGTGTAGTTGGTGGAATGCGAGCATCTATTTATAACGCAATGCCCATTGAAGGTGTGGCGACATTAGTTAAATATATGCAAGAATTTGAACAATCTCATTAGTCAAAAATTATTATGTCTGCTGAAGTTACCAATAATCTAAAAAACAGTCTAAAAACGCATCGCGATGAAATTGATGCAATAGATAACGAGATGCTTTCGTTGGTGAGTCGACGTGCGCAGCTTGCACGTGAAATTGGTAGCTTAAAAGATGATGGTGTTATTTACCGTCCAGAGCGTGAAGCTCAAGTGCTACGTCGTCTGCTAAATAATAATGCAGGTCCTTTATCTTCAAGTGCTGTCACCAATATATTTCGTAGCATCATGTCCAACTGCCGCGCTTTGGAAAAAGAGCTTTTGGTTGCATTTTTAGGTCCTCTTGGTACGTTTAGCGAAGAAGCGGCTAGCAAACAATTTGGCGGTTTATCCGCACCTGTTCAGTGTTCATCGATTGATGAAGTATTTCGTAGTGTGGAGTCAGGTTCGGTCAACTATGGCGTAGTGCCGGTAGAAAATTCAACTGAAGGTGCAATTGGGCGAACACTAGATTTGTTGATGGCCACCCAACTACATATTTGTGGCGAAGTGAAGCTAGCAGTGCATCATAATTTGCTTTCAACACAAAGCAATCAAGCCTCGATTGCCAAAGTTTATTCGCATGCACAATCACTCTCACAATGTCATGAATGGTTGAATAAAAACCTACCAAAGGTAACATTACAAGCAGTCGCCAGCAATGCAGAAGCTGCTAAATTAGCCAGCCAAGAACCTAATGCCGCGGCTATTGCAAGCCTGCGTGCTGCTGATTTACTTGGGTTAAATGTACTGGCAGAAAATATTGAAGATGACCCTAAAAATACCACACGATTTTTAGTTTTATCTAATCATGGAGTGGCACCTTCAGGCCATGATAAAACTTCGCTCGTTATTGCGACAAAAAATCAACCTGGTGCCATCGTTGCATTATTAGAACCATTGGCAAGGCACAATGTCAGTATGAGCAAGTTGGAATCACGTCCATCCAAGCTCGGCATATGGGAGTATGTGTTCTTTGTTGATATCGAAGGACACTGCCTTGATGCGACAGTTAAAGCTGCACTAAACGAGATTGAGCAACGCGCATCGTTGCTTAAGATTTTGGGTTCGTATCCAATAGCCGTAATTTAGTATTTATTTTCAATCTAGGATATTGATAAAAGTATCTTAACAGTTTAGAGGTGTGTGTTGAGTAACCCCGCTGATTTAGCCCCCGATTACATTCGAGCTATTGCCCCATACCAAGGCGGCAAACCAATTACAGAGCTTGCTCGTGAAATGGGCTTGGAAGTTAATAGTATTGTAAAACTTGCATCAAATGAAAACCCATTAGGCATAAGTCCAAAAGCTGAATTTGCCATTCAGCAAGCCTTGCTTGATATTGCTCGCTACCCAGATGGCAATAGCTTTGTTTTGCGCGATGCTGTGTGTCAAAAGTTTAACCTGCAACCAAATCAATTGGTATTTGGTAATGGCTCTAACGATATATTGGAATTATCTGCGCGGGCTTTTTTGACTAATGAGTCGGAGGTAATTTACTCACAACACGCTTTTGCAGTTTACGCTTTAGTTACCCAAGCCATGGGCGCCAAAGGCATCGTGGTGCCAGCCAAAAATTACGGACATGATTTATCTGCAATGTTGGCTGCAATTACGCCAAAAACACGCATGATATTCATCGCAAATCCTAACAATCCAACCGGTACATTAATTAGTCAGTCAGATTTGCATGCATTTTTAAAACAAGTACCAAGCAGTGTACTAGTTGTGTTGGACGAAGCATATGATGAGTATTTAAGCGATGAAAACAAGGCTGTGAGCTTAAGCTGGCTAAGTTCTTTTGATAACCTTATTATCTCACGTACGTTTTCAAAAGCTTATGGTCTGGCAGGTTTGCGTGTGGGTTTCGGGGTCGCCAGTAGTGATGTAGCGGATATGATGAATCGTGTACGCCAGCCATTTAATGTGAATAGCATCGCACAAGCAGCAGCTGCGGTATCGCTAACGGATGATGACTTTGTGGCGCGCAGCCGTGCCTTAAATAATGCGGGGATGTTGCAAATCACACAAGGTTTTCAAAAGCTTGGTTTGGAATTTATCCCGTCGTTTGCTAACTTTGTAAGCTTCCGTATTAATAACGCCGGCGATGCTTACCAAAAGCTTCTGAAAAAGGGTGTGATTGTGCGCCAAATTGCTAATTATGAAATGCCAGATTATTTACGCGTTAGTATTGGTTTATTTTCTGAAAATGCCAGATTTCTAGAAGTGTTAGCTGAAGTGGTTTAGTCCTTTTTTAATGTTGCCTATGATATATAACAGTCTCTCATGGTTATCATTAGCTTAGTTTACAAGTTATTGCGCTGTCACTTAAAGTTGTTGAAGCCCATAATTCATTACAAGTTGTAACATGAGCGTTTGTAAATGTTTCAGCGATAACTAATTTAAATACTTAAAAAGGAAATTATTATGTGGACAACACCAGCAGCTACAGAAATGCGTTTTGGCTTTGAAGTAACAATGTACGTAATGAACAAGTAATTGGCGCAAGCTAATTAACCAAGAGGCTGCGCTATTTGTTTCTAGCGCAGCCTTTTTTTATAGAACTTCCATTTATCGTGTAAAGCCCAGTAGTTCCAATGCTTATAATAATTGCGGTAAGATTTAAATTTAATAATTAGAAAATAGACACAAATGCACATACATGTTTTAGGTGCCGCAGCAGGCGGTGGTTTTCCACAATGGAATTGTAATTGCCCTAATTGTGATGGTTTACGTAAGGGTACAATTAATGCAACTAAACGCACTCAGTCATCTATTTGTGTGAGTGGTGATGGTGTTAATTGGGTGTTATTTAATACGTCACCCGATGTATTACAACAAATTCAAGACTTTGCGCCTTTGCAGCCAGGCCGTTCTATTCGTGATAGTGGTATTGCAGGTGTTGTGTTGATTGATGCACAAATTGACCACACTACAGGGTTGCTTATGTTGCGTGAAGGCCAAGTAAAACGGGAGATTTACTGTACGGATATGGTGTACCAAGATTTAACTACCGGTAATCCATTACTCAATATTTTAGGTCATTATTGCGGAATCAATCATCACGATGTGCCTACCGATGGCGTTACTTCATTCGAAGTAAAAGGCGCGCCCAATTTGAAGTTTACAGCTGTTGCGCTTAAAAGCGCTGCGCCACCATATTCACCACACCGTAACGACCCGCACCCTGGCGACACCATTGGTGTGTTGATTGAAGAAATTAGTAGTGGAAAAAAATGCTGGTACTCACCAGGTTTAGGTGAGATTGAACCACATTTGCCTGCGCTAATGAGTCAGGCTGATTGTATTATGGTAGATGGGACGTTTTGGACCAATACTGAGATGATAGATATGGGTTTAATGACTAAGACTGCACGCAGCATCGGTCACAATCCGCAATCAGGCGAAGGTGGCATGATTGAGAAACTAAACGAGTTTGGTCAAGATAGAAAAGTGCGTAAAGTATTGATCCACATTAATAATACTAATCCAATTTTGCGTGAAGATTCCGCAGAGCGTGCAATTTTAAACCAACATAAAATTGAAGTAGCCTATGATGGCATGGATATTATTCTGTAAGAGAGATAACAAATGGCTGAACAATTAAAACCTTGGTCTAGAGCAGAATTCGAAGAAAATTTACGTGAAAAAGGACGTGGCTACCATATTTATCATCCCTTTCATGTGATGATGTATGAGGGCAAATTAAATAAAGAACAATTGCAATGCTGGGTTGCAAATCGTTTTTACTACCAAATTGCAATACCGATGAAAGATGCAGCGATTCTTTCAAACTGTCCTGAAAAAGACATCCGTAAAGAGTGGATAGTACGTATTACCGATCATGATGGTGTAGGTGACCAAGTGGGTGGTATTGAAGCTTGGATTCAACTTGGCGAAGCGGTAGGTTTGACGCGAGAGCAAGTAACTTCATTGAAAATGGTGAGTCCGGGAGTCAAATTTGCAGTAGATGCTTATATCAACTTTGCAAAGCAACGTTCATGGCAAGAAAGCGTTTGCTCAAGCTTAACAGAGCTTTTTGCACCGCATATTCATCAGCAACGTATTAGCTCATGGCCTGCTATGTATCCGTGGATTAAAGAAGAAGGTTTAAGTTATTTTAAAAAACGCTTAACGGAAGCACGCCGTGATGTTGAACAAGGCTTGGGTGTGACGTTGGATTATTTTAGTGAAACACGGGAAAAACAATTGCAAGCACTAGAAATTTTGCAGTTCAAACTGAATGTACTGTGGGTAATTGCAGATTCCATCATGTTAGCATCTACGGATATTAAGGTAGAAGGTAGGGATTACTTGCGTCAGCCAGTGATTCATTTTGAGTAACTTATTTCGGTTAGATAAATAATTAAGACAGTAAAAATATGGAAAATAATATCCAATATTCAGATGTATACGCGATTGCACTTCACCATCGTTTTCAATGGGAAGAAGCACAACAAAGTTATGTGATACTTTTTCCTGAAGGTATGGTCAAACTTCATGGTGGGGCAGGGGAAGTAATTAAGTTAATTGATGGTAAAGCCACTGTGGTTGAAATTGTGGAAATATTAAAAGCAAAATTTCCTGATGCGCCAAATATTGAAGCCGAGATAATTGGAATGTTTGATATGGCGTATGGTAAAGCTTGGATAAGAAAAGTTAATTAATCTGATTGAACTTAAAGCTATAAAGTAAATTAGGAGTAGCAGAATGACACAAGCATCATTAGGTCAATCGGTAGTGCAAAAAACCGTGCAAGCCGAAAAAGAAGGGCAACAACAGGCTCTAAATAATGGCGTCAATGCTAACATTACGCATACCCAACCATTATGGTTGCTAGCTGAAGTAACTTATCGCTGCCCGCTACACTGTGCCTTTTGCTATAACCCTACGGATTATGATAAACACACACAAAACGAGCTTAGTACTGAACAATGGATTCAAGTATTACGTGATGCGCGCAAGCAAGGAGCAATACAGCTAGGCATCTCTGGCGGTGAGCCATTATTACGTGATGATATTGAAGATATTGTAATAGAAGCAAGAAAACTAGGTTATTACAGTAACTTGATTACTTCAGGTGTCGGGCTAACTGAAAAACGTATTCAAGCCTTTAAAGAAGGTGGCTTGGACCATATACAGCTTTCTATGCACGACATAACAGAAGAAATTAACAACTTTATTACCAATACCAAAACTTTTGAACTGAAGAAAAAAGTTGCAGCAATGATTAAAAACCATGGCTACCCCATGGTATTAAATGTGGTTATTCACCGCTATAACATTGGCCATATCAAAGAAATCCTCGAAATGGCTGAGGCGCTAGGCGCTGATTATGTTGAGCTTGCTAACACGCAATATTACGGATGGTCATTGGTTAATCGTAGCCAGTTAATGCCGCTGAAAGAGCAAATCGATCATGCAGAAGCTATTACTAATGAGTTTCGCAAAAAAGTTGGTAATAAGATGAAAATCTTTTTTGTGGTGCCAGACTACTTTGGTAACCGCCCTAAAAAATGCATGAATGGTTGGGGTGAGGTCTTTATGATAGTGACTGCCAACGGTGATGTATTGCCATGCCATTCTGCACGCGTGCTGCCAAATATGGAGTTTCCAAACGTGCGTGATAAAGGTTTGGAGTGGGCTTGGAAAGATTCGCCAGCATTCAATAAGTATCGGGGAGATAGTTGGATGAAAGAGCCCTGTCGTACTTGCCCAGAAAAGGAAAATGATCTTGGAGGTTGTCGCTGCCAAGCCTTCCTGCTCACGGGTGA
>JAYVTW010000113.1:0-2733 GCA_043788445.1 Methylophilaceae bacterium | reverse complement strand
TATTTTTATCTGACAGCTTAATCATTAGTTTCGTCAAATCAACGAATAATACCGCGCGAGGCCAACCCTAAAAATTCTGATAAAATTGCTATTTCAGGGCAATTAGCTTGCATGAGTATTATTTCTCGCTTAGCCTCATCTAAAGACAAACCATTGCGGTATAAAGCTTTATAGGCACGCTTTATTTGCGTGATACTCTCTGTTGAAAAGCCACGACGCTTTAAACCCTCAACATTAATGCCATGTGGTTTCGCATCATATCCAGCGGCAGTGACATAAGGTGGAATATCTTTAAATATTACTGAGCCAACTGCAGTAATGACATGCGCGCCTATCTTACAAAACTGGTGTATCAAGGTGAAGCCACCCAAGATCGCATAATCATGCATTTCCACATGACCCGCTAATGATGAGTTATTAGCAAGGATAGTGTTATTACCAATATGGCAATCATGCGCAATATGCACATAGGCCATCACCCAATTATTGTTCCCAATTTTAGTCACGCCTTTATCTTGCGACGTACCACGATTAAACGTGCAAAACTCACGTATGGTATTGTTATCACCAATCTCTAAACTCGTAGGTTCCCCTGCATATTTTTTATCTTGCGGCGCAGCACCCAGTGAAGCATATTGAAAAATCTGGTTATTTTTACCAATAGTCGTTGGTCCTTGCAATACAACATGACTACCAACAGTGCTGCCTGCATCAATGCATACACCCGCCTCAATTATTGAATAAGCACCAATTTCAACCGAACTGTCAATTTCCGCTTTAGGGTCAACAATTGCGGTAGGATGTATCTTGCTATTCATTATTTCGCCCATACTTTATTGCGTACTCCCTTAACTTTTTCAAACACAAATGTTTTATTTTTTACTTCACGATGGCTTTCAATATACACATCATACTGGCTTCTGCTACTACAGAGCCGTCCACTTTAGCCACGCCTTTATACTTCCAAATACCTTTTAAAATGCGATCAATCTTGACATGCAAAATAATTTGATCACCAGGTAAAACTGGTTTTTTAAAACGCGCACTATCAATACCGGCAAAGTAATAAACTGAATCATCACTTGGTTTGGTACCCATTGTTTTAAATGATAAAATTGCCGCAGCTTGTGCCATTGCCTCCACAATTAATACACCTGGCATTACTGGATGGTATGGAAAGTGGCCTGGGAAAAACGGCTCATTAATCGTGACATTCTTGATTGCCACAATATCATTACCTATTTCGAGTGAAACAACTCGATCGATTAAGACAAATGGGTAACGATGTGGTAAATGGTCCAGTATTTCATGGATATCCATACTAGTTGAGGCAATATCAGTCATTTTATTTCTCTTTCCTATTCATCTTATTTCTTTTACTAATCTTGTTTTTTATCAGTAGGCTGTGCTCTAGTAAGAACTGATATCGACTTTTCTAATGATTTAATTTTATCTGTTAAATCACCCAAATGTCGTATATTTGCCGCCGTTTTAAGCCACTCTTTATGCGTTTGAAACGGCATCAACGCTGTATAGGTGCCTGCTTTAATAATAGACCGTGTAATCATGCTACCGGGTGATATTGTAACGTCATCCGCAATAGTCAAATGACCTAATATCATGGCTGCACCACCAATTTTACAATGCTGCCCAATAATTGCACTACCTGCTATACCAACACAGCCAGCAATCACGGTGTGTGCACCTATATGACAGTTATGCGCAATTTGAATCAGATTATCTAACTTTACACCATCTTCAATAATAGTATCGTCTAGTGCACCTCGGTCAATAGTGGTATTTGCGCCGATATCTACATTGTCACCAATAATTACTCGACCAACTTGAGGAATTTTTACCCAGCGCTTATTTCCGACTTCACCATCTTCAGCATAGCCAAAACCATCTGTGCCAATGACTGCACCCGAATAAATTATGCAGTTTTTACCAATCACCGAATGATGTTTAATAGTGACGTTAGGCTCTACTCGTGTATTGTCAGCAATCGTAACCCCACGCTCAATAACACAGGCAGGCTCTATAACAACATTCTCACCTAATACAACTTCTGCTCCAACCACTACTCGCGCAGCAATGCTACAAGATAATGGGACTGAAGCTGTAGAGTCAATCACAGCAGTTGGATGAATGCCAGCAAAGTATGTTGGCGATACATTTAATAATTCTGATAACTTAGCAAAGTAAGCATAAGGATTGTCTGTGACAATTTTAGGTAATGTTGTTAAATGCTGATGCTGCGAATGCAATATGACAGCGCTTGCTTGTGTCTTACTCAGTTGAACACTGTATTTATTATCATTAAAAAAACTCACTTCTCCTTGTTTTGCATTCGCAAGAGAGGCCACACGTGAGATTTTGATTGAATCAGCGAGTGACTCATTCACGCCATCAATTAAGTAGTCTTTTAGCTGTCCACCTAGGCGAGCAATAATTTGATTTAATGAGTATGTAGTACTCATCTGAGCATCGCCTATTCTATAATATATAACGTGAATTAGTCTTAGTCTTGGACTGTATATAGAACTTTTAAGAAGTCCATTATTGCAATTACTTGTTTATTTTTTACCTAAAGATCTTAATACTTTATCAGTTAAATCGATTTTTTCAGTTGCATAAGCTACTCCACCATAAACTACCAAATCATAATTTTCTGCTTTTGCTACATCTTTAACGGCTTTGTTAATACGATCTTGCAAGCTAGCTAATTCTTCA
>JAYVTW010000112.1:0-4349 GCA_043788445.1 Methylophilaceae bacterium | reverse complement strand
TTTGCCAATGCAGGATTACTAGAAAAATACTTCTTAACACCTGCCAAAATTGAGTTAGCAAGCTGCATTTGATAATCTTCGTCTAACAATTTTCGCTCTTCATCTGGGTTACTTATAAAAGCCGTTTCAACCAATATGGATGGAATATCAGGTGATTTTAGGACCGCAAATGCGGCTTGCTCAACCGAGCCTTTATGTAGGTTATTAATCTTGCCCACATTGCCCAGCACAGCTTTACCTAATTTTAGGCTGTCATTAATGGTAGCAGTTTGTGATAAATCTAATAGTGTTCTAGCTAAGTTTATATCTTTATCATCCAAACTAACGCCACCAATTAAGTCTGATTCATTTTCCTTTTTTGCTAAATAACGCGCTGTAGCACTGGTTGCTCCACGTTCAGACAGTGCAAACACTGATGAGCCGCGGGCAGAGCGACTGGTAAACGCATCAGCATGGATCGAAATAAATAAATCAGCTTGTGCATTACGTGCTTTCACTACACGGCCATGCAATGGTATAAAAAAGTCTGCATCACGCGTTAATACGCCCCGCATATTAGGTTCATTATCAATCACTACTTTTAACTTTTTAGCGACTGCCAGCGTAATGTCTTTCTCATGTGAGCCATTGGCGCCCTGTGCCCCAGGATCTTCTCCACCATGTCCCGCGTCTATTGCTATTACAATTACACGGCCATCTTTATTTTTAATAAGCTGAGGTTCTATTTTAACGATAGTAGAATCATTTGGTTCTTTAGGCTTAATTTCTATTGGTGGTTTAGTTTCGTTTTGCGGTTTTTTCGTAGGGTTCATCTCTGGCAGTTTAGTTTCAACTGGATTAATTTCTATTGTTTTAATATCAACTGGTTTAGTTTGAATAGGTAAAGGTTTGATATCTGCAGTTTCTGTGCTCAGCTCTTTAGATTCATCAATGTGCACTGGCAAGGGCTCAACAACGACTTGTGCATTAAGTGGACTACTATTTGGTTTGGTTGGTGTGGTTGGTGTGGTTGGTGTGGTTGGTGTGTTTGGTGTGGTTGGTTTTGTTGCTAGGGTCGCTAATACCTCTGGCTTTACTGGCTCATTAACAACAGACTCCGACTTATCACGATTATCTAGCATTGCCATCAGAACATCTGGTTTTGGGTAAATATCTAACACTAAGCGATGTTTATAATCACCTGCGGGCTTCAATAAAAACAATTTAGGCTTAACTTCTGATTTTAAATCAATCACTAAGCGCACTGCTGTCGGCTTGATTTTTGATATACGGATAAACTTAATATAAGGATCGCTAGATAGAACTTTATCTGCCAAAGCTCTCAATATGGATAAGGATTCAACATCATCAATATCAAGTATTAACCTTTCAGGATTCTTTAGCACTGATATTTTATGTGCTAATGGGCGCTCAGACTCCAATGTAATACGCGTGTAATCAGGCGATGGCCAAACGCGTGCAGCATTGATGCTATTAGCGGCATAGACATTAGCGCTAATAATAAATAAGAGAGGAAGTAGAGTACATTTAAATAATAAACGCATGATGTCATTATTAAATAGTGTAATTTTAGGCATTTTTAAAACCATTTTTCTGCAAAACTCGCTTTCCTAAATCTGAATGTGCAGCCAATTGCAAAATTCTACCCTCATTATTTGGCCGTAGGTAAATATCTATATCAGGTATTGGCAATAGGTTTTCAGCTTTTTCTGGCCATTCTACAAAACACACAGTACTTGGATTGAAGTAATCTCTAAAACCTGCAGACTCCCACTCTTCTTCATCTATGAATCGATACAAATCAAAATGATAGATGTTAAAATCAGCAATTATATAAGGTTCAACCAAGGTATAAGTTGGACTTTTAACTTTACCAACATGGCCTAATCCATTTAAAAAACCACGCACAAATGTAGTTTTACCTGCACCTAAATTACCATGCAAATAAATAGTTAAACCTGATTCTACACTCTGTGACAAGCGCTCACCCGCTTCCAAAGTGGCTACTTCGTTAATTAAATTAAGTGTAATATCATGCGCCATATGAATACAAATTTATCAGATATTGCTAACGTCGATGATGGCAGTCAAATTGATGCCCTGCAAACGCTTGCCAATAACATCAAGCAATGGGGTGCTGAACTTGGTTTTAACCAAATTGGCATTACTGATACTGATTTGAGTCAGGTTGAAAAAAGTCATCAAGATTGGTTAGCAAAGGGTTTTCATGGTGAAATGGATTATATGGCAAAACATGGCGATAAGCGTACTCGCCCACATGAATTAGTACCAAATACTATACGCGTGATTAGTGCACGTCTAGACTATTTGCCACCCAATGCTGTAGATAGCAAACAAATTATGTCCAACAGCAGCAAAGCCTTTATTTCTCGCTATGCTTTAGGGCGTGATTACCACAAAGTTTTGCGCAATAAATTGAAAAAGCTATGTGAAAAAATCGAGCTAAATATTAAGCAATTCGGTGATAACATTAATGCCAACTTTGAATATAAGGCCTTTACCGATAGTGCCCCAGTACTTGAAGTTGCATTGGCTGAAAAAGCTGGCTTAGGCTGGCGTGGCAAACATACGTTACTTATTAATAAAAATCATGGCTCATGGTTCTTTTTAGGCGAGATTTTAACTAACCTACCCCTTCCCATTGATGCAGCCACTCATAACCATTGCGGCACTTGCTCAGCCTGTATTGATGTATGTCCTACTCAGGCAATTACCGCGCCTTATGAAGTAGATGCAAGGCGATGCATTTCGTATCTCACCATCGAGCTTAAAACTAGCATACCCGAACCTTTAAGACCGCTCATTGGCAATCGTGTGTATGGTTGTGATGATTGCCAATTATTTTGCCCGTGGAATAAATTTGCACAAAGCACTGAGCAAGATGACTTTAACGTGCGAAATGGCTTAGATAACATTAGTTTGATAGATTGTTTTAACTGGACTGAATCAGAATTCAAACAAAAATTGGCTGGTAGTGCGATTTACCGAATTGGCTACGCACAATGGCTACGCAATATCGCAGTAGGTTTAGGCAATGCTAAAACTTCAGCCTCCATCATTGCGGCATTGGAAAGCAGGATAAATGATGGTTCTGCAGTAGTTCGCGAACATGTGCAGTGGGCACTCAAACAACATCAACTTTAAGCTAGTGAGTTTCTTTTATTTTTATTGATAGCAAAAGTGATTTTCTTTTTTTGCTCAGACGATAATTGTGACCAACTAAAATGCCAGCGCCAGTTACCCTCACTAGTGCCAGGAATATTCATACGATCCTCTGAACCTAGTTCCAATATATCTTGCATTGGAATTATCGCTAATTTTGATACTGACATAAGTGCCATTTGCACCATACTAAATGGCATCTCAAAAGTGCTTTTAGGCGCATACCCAGCAAAGTACTTTTTAAAATTTTCACGTTCATGCTCATCAGCAAACAAATACCAACCTAAAGTAGTATCGTTATCATGTGTGCCGGTATAAACCACACTATTCGCTTCTGTATTATGTGGTAAATAAGGATTATCGTCTTGCCCACCAAAAGCAAATTGTAAAATTTTCATACCCGGTAACGCAAACGCTTCACGCAAAGCATTGACCTCTGCCGTAATCACTCCCAAATCCTCTGCAATCAAAGTCATCTTTGGGAAGCGCTGTTTAATTGCATCCAACAAAGCATACCCTGGGGCTTGCACCCATTGTCCATTCATTGCTGTTTCATCAGAAACGGGGATTTCCCAAGCTGATTCTAAACCACGAAAATGGTCAATTCGCACCATATCGAATAAGGTATTTTGGGTTTGCATACGTGCTAGCCACCATGCAAAACCATCCACTTGCATGGCATCCCAGTTATAATGAGGGTTACCCCAACGCTGCCCAGTTGCACAGAAGTAATCAGGTGGAACACCTGCAACGACCGTCATATTTTTTTCAACATCTAGCTTAAATAAATGTGGCATTGCCCAAACATCGGCACTGTCATAAGAAACAAAAATTGGAATGTCACCAAATAAATATACGCCTTTAGATTTAGAATAAGCTTTTAGGGATAACCACTGGCTAAAAAACAGAAATTGTGTAAATTTAATAGCACCAATTTCTTGCGCCAATAATATCCGAGACGAGTTTAGCACCAAGGGATCACGATTTTTATACTCTGCAGGCCAAGCATTCCAACCAGATTGATGAAAGTGCTCACGCAACGCTAAAAATAGAGCAAACTCATCTAACCAAAAAGCTTGTTCATTACAAAACTGTGCAAAATCCTCTTGTGAATGGTGATTGGCTAGCTGGTAAAAGTTGATAAAAACTTTGTTGATGATAGATTG
>JAYVTW010000111.1:0-10984 GCA_043788445.1 Methylophilaceae bacterium | reverse complement strand
TCTAGGATGACTGAATCAGCTGGCAACGTGCGCGCACGCTCCAGATAGTGCGTATTGCAGCCTGGCACATAAAGCATCGACCGGCGAGGACGAAAATAGTTATCCATAGTTTTGCTTTATTGTTTTAGTTGTTATACCTAATAGCTTTTTAAATTACTTAATGCAGGTGATGCAGTTAACATTATTTTATTTGTTTATTATATAGATAGCATTCTTAATGTGTCAACCAATATCTTATATCTTATATAAGACATAAAACACTAGACTACTTAATTTGTGCATGGTATAAATATTGATATTATGGTTTTGTACTAAAACTTATTCGCTGTGATGGCGTAAAAAATCAAACACAAAACTCAATAATTAAAGCACTGCCGAAACAAGCAACATCAAGGATAAGCAATAATGGAAAAGCAATATAGCTCCCCAAGTTTTAAGCCTTTATACGATCAAATTAAAGTGTTGCTCACACAGAGTTTGATTGGAGGCGAGTGGCGCCCAGGAGAGATGATTCCAAGTGAGATTGATTTGGCTAGCCGTTACAAAGTAAGCCAAGGCACAGTGCGCAAAGCAATTGATGAGCTGGCAACAGAAAATATTCTGATTCGCCGCCAAGGCAAAGGGACGTTTGTTGCTACGCACAAAGAAGATAATATCAAGCTGCGTTTTTTGCGTTTAACCTCGGCTGATGGTCAAAAAGAAGTGCTGGAAAATGAATTGATTTCTTGTGCTCGTAGCAAAGCCAATAAATATTTTGCCATTATATTTGACCTTAAGGTTGGTGCGCCATTAATTGAAGTAAAGCGTTTACTATCTTTCTCTGGCAGGCCCTTGATTTACGATCATATTATTTTGCCTGCCACGCCATTTAAAGGCATTAACGCCAATCGCGTTGAGGAAAATCACGGTTCTATGTATAGCATGTATGAGTCGCAGTTTGGCATTCGCATGGTGCGTGCAGAAGAACGCTTAAAAGCAGTGGCTGCAGATGAAGAGGTAGCTAGAGCTTTGGGTTTAACTAAAGGTTTTCCACTTTTAAGTATAGAACGCGTTGCTTATACCTATGGCGATAAACCGATGGAGTGGAGGTTAGGCGTTTGTGTTACCGATAGCCATCATTATATGAATGAGTTGGAATAATGGATAGTTTAAAAAAACGCGCTCTGGATTACCATCAGTTTCCTAAACCGGGAAAACTGTCAGTTGAATCGTCAAAACCGTGCGCAACTCAAGATGACTTGTCTTTGGCTTATACTCCGGGTGTGGCGGAACCGGTTCGTGAAATTAATCTTGACCCTGCAAATGCTTATAAATATACCAATAAAGGCAATTTAGTTGCAGTGATAACAGATGGTACTGCAGTACTAGGATTAGGCGATATGGGCGCATTGGCTAGTAAGCCAGTGATGGAGGGCAAGGCGGTTTTATTCAAGCGCTTTGCTGGTATTGATGTGTTTGATATTGAAATTACTGCACCTAACATCGAAGCTTTTATTGAAACTGTAGTTAATATAGCACCTACTTTTGGCGGTATCAATCTGGAAGATATTGCAGCCCCACATTGCTTCCGTATTGAAAAAGAACTTCGTGAGCGCTTGGATATTCCCGTTTTTCATGATGATCAGCATGGCACAGCCGTCATTGTGGCGGCTGCTTTGTTAAACGCATTAGAGTTGCAAGGTAAAAAAATAGACACCGCTAAAATTGTATTTTTAGGAGCTGGTGCAGCAGGTTGTTCTTGTGCCAAATTGCTAAAGCTGATGGGTGCAAAAAATATCACGATGGTGGATAAAAAAGGCGTGCTAGATACCAGCCGTGAAGACTTACATGAAAATAATCGTGATTTGGCCATTGCACCAAGTGCGAGCAAACAACTGGCAGATGTTATGCCAAACGCTGACGTATTTATAGGGGTTTCTGCTGCAAATACTGTGTCAGCCGATTTGATTAAAATCATGGCAAATAAGCCTATTGTATTTGCTTTGGCAAATCCTGATCCAGAAATCCTACCTACCTTGGCACACGCGGTACGTAGTGATTTATTGATGGCGACCGGCCGATCAGACTTTCCTAATCAAGTGAACAATGCATTGTGTTTTCCATATTTATTCCGCGGCGCATTAGATGCACGCGCTAAACAAATCACTGAGGAAATGAAAATAGCTGCGGCTTATGCTTTAGCGCAATTGGCCCGTGAGCCAGTGCCTGAAGCAACGCTTAAAGCATATAACTTAAAAGAGCTAAGTTTTGGTCGCGATTACATTATCCCCAAACCGTTTGATGAACGTTTGTGCGAGCGTGTAGCGGGGGCAGTTGCCAATGCTGCTTTAAAGGCAAGTTAGTAGATTAAGCCATGGAAAGAAACCGCCCTAAAAATCTAAACTTAATGAGCATACGCTTACCAATTAATGCCTTGGTGTCTATCTTACATCGTATAAGTGGCGTAATTTTATATTTAACATTGCCCTTGGTATTGCTTGGTATCCAAATGTCATTAAAGTCAGCTGATAACTATCAGCACCTGACTGATTTACTCGATTCGCCTTTGATAAAGTGCATGCTTATTGGGTTTGCATGGGCTTTTTTTCATCACTTTTTTGCTGGTATTCGACATCTTGCGATGGATGTACATTGGATGACAAGCCTGCAAAAAGCTCGTTTCTCTGGTCGTGTTGTACTGTGGCTAGGGGCAATAGCGGTGGCTATTTTTACAAGTGTTATTTGGTAGCGAGTTGTATTTAGATGTTAATTCAATTACTTAGTAATAAATATCCGGGGATGCGTTTGTGGCTAACACAACGACTTACCGCATTAGTGATGGCGATTTATGTAGTTGGCTTAGTGTTATTGTTAGCTTTTAAACAACCTAGTAATTATCTGAAATGGCTTGGCTTTATGCAACCGTGGTGGATGCGATTATCTACACTAGTTTTTTTTATAAGCTTGTTTGGACATGCGTGGTTAGGTGTACAGGATGTACTTAAAGATTACGTATTTAATTTGGCATTGCGCCGTGTACTGCATCATTTAGTCATTTTGTCGCTATGGCTCTATTTTGCTTGGATTTGTGTAATTTTATGGAAATTTTAGGCATATGTTACAAGTAGAAAAATCTGTTAATCAATTTGATGCCATCATTATAGGCGGCGGCGGTGCGGGTTTGCGAGCATCTTTACAGTTAGCAAATGCAGGTTTAAAGGTCGCTGTCATTTCCAAAGTATTTCCTACACGTTCGCATACTGTGGCAGCACAGGGTGGTATTGCTGCAGCCTTAGGCAATGTGGCTGATGATAAATGGTTATGGCATATGTACGACACCATCAAAGGTTCAGATTACTTGGGTGACCAAGATGCAATTGAGTTTATGTGCAAAAATGCTGCTGCAGCGATTTATGAGCTTGAGCATTTTGGTATGCCATTTGACCGTTTAGATAATGGGAAGATTTTCCAAAGACCCTTCGGCGGCATGACACAAAATTTTGGTGAAAAAGCTATTTCAAGAACTTGCGCAGTTGCTGATAGAACAGGCCATGCCATGTTGCACACATTATATCAACGTAATGTTCAAGCCAATACTAAATTCTTTGTTGAATGGTTAGCGTTAGATTTAATCAAAGATGAAGATGGAGATATATTAGGCATAATTGCATTAGAAATTGAAACGGGTCAGCTACACATGATGCAAGCTAAAACCACGCTGTTAGCCACTGGTGGAGCAGGTCGCATTTTTCAAGCGAGCACCAACGCATTCATTAACACCGGGGATGGTTTAGGCATGGCTGCACGCGCTAATATACCGTTACAAGATATGGAGTTTTGGCAGTTTCACCCAACTGGCATATTGCATGCCGGTGTGTTGATTACTGAGGGTGTGCGTGGTGAGGGTGGTTACTTGGTGAACTCTGAAGGCGAACGTTTTATGCAGCGCTATGCACCTAACGCATTAGATTTAGCCGGTCGCGATGTGGTATCCCGAGCAATTGCGACTGAGATTAAGGCAGGCCGTGGCGTGGGGGAAAATAAAGACGCAGTGTATCTAAAATTAGATCATTTAGGTGAAGAGTTAATTAATCAGCGCTTACCCGGCATACGTGAGATTGCCAAAACTTTTGCGAATGTAGATCCAATTAAAGACCCAATTCCTATTGTGCCAACAGCACATTACATGATGGGTGGTATTCCAACCAATTTGGCAGGTCAAGTCGTTGTGCCAGATGCGAACAACGAGGGAAGCTATAGCGAAAAAGTTGTGCAGGGTTTATATGCGGTAGGTGAATGCGCTTGTGTATCAGTTCATGGGGCTAACCGTTTAGGCTCTAATTCATTATTGGATTTAGTCGTATTTGGCCGTGCAGCTGGCGATAAGATGGTGGAGCAAATAAAACAAAGTACTGCACATAAGCCTTTGCCGCGTGATGCAGCAGATAAAACTAAAGCGCGCGTTAACCGATTAGAAAGTCAGCAAAATGGTGAATCTCTTACTAAAGTTGGTAACGATTTGCGTAGAACTATGCAAACCAATTGTGGTG
This sequence comes from Methylophilaceae bacterium, assembly GCA_043788445.1. Taxonomy (GTDB): domain Bacteria; phylum Pseudomonadota; class Gammaproteobacteria; order Burkholderiales; family Methylophilaceae; genus JACMMS01. The sequence continues at coordinate 6,455 of JAYVTW010000111.1, read as the reverse complement.
TATTTCGCTTTTATGATTTGTTGAAATCTGGCGTAATTAAAATAAATGAAATTGCGCAACGTGCACAATTGATTGAAATAAAAGATAAAAGCAAGGTATTCAATACGGCTCGCGTTGAAGCGTTAGAATTTGACAATCTAGTAGAAGTGGCTGTTGCTACCATGCATGCGGCTGAGGCACGGACAGAGAGTCGTGGCGCACATGCGCGTGAAGATTTTAGTACCCGTGATGATGAATTCTGGCTGAAACACTCGCTGTTTTATCGCGAAGTTAATGGTGAATGCAACAAGCTCAGTTATAAGCCAGTGCGTATGCAGCCACAAACAGTGGAGTCATTTCCACTTAAAGTTAGAACTTACTAGGACAATCGTATGCGTTTTTCTATTTATAGATTTAATCCAGACGCTGATAAAAAGCCATATATGCAAGACTATGACTTGCAGATGGAAGAAAGCGACCAGATGTTGCTGGACGCATTGATACGCATTAAAAGCCTCGACGATTCATTAACTATGCGTAAGTCTTGCCGTGAAGGAGTTTGTGGGAGTGACGCCATGAATATCAATGGCAAAAATGGCTTGGCATGTATTACCAAATTAAGCGATTTGACTGAGCCAGTTATCTTACGCCCAATGCCTGGTTTGCCGGTAATCCGTGATTTAGTCGTCGATATGACGCAGTTTTTTGAGCACTACAACTCAATTAAACCTTACTTGATTAACAATGATCCACCACCAACAGCAGAGCGCTTGCAATCACCAGAAGAACGTAAAAAGTTGGATGGTTTGTATGAGTGTATTTTATGTGGTGCTTGCACAACTTCTTGCCCGTCTTTCTGGTGGAATCCAGATAAGTTTGTAGGCCCAGCTGGTTTATTACAGGCATATCGTTTTATTGCCGATAGTCGTGACCAAGCAACTGAAGAGCGTTTGGAAAATTTGGAAGACCCCTATCGCTTGTATCGCTGTCATAACATTATGAATTGTGTAGAAGTGTGCCCGAAAAAGCTAAATCCCAATGGTGCAATTGCGGCGATTAAAGATTTAAAAATCAAGTATGCCAACAACGATAAGAAACAGTATTCATCAGTGCCAGAAAGTGAAAATGCCAAGCGCAAAGAATTTAGCATTAAGCGCTTATTTAGGTAAATATTGATGACACCCCTGATGTCTACATTAGAAAAGAAACGGCTGGTATGGCGCTGTAGGCGCGGTATGCTTGAGCTAGATATAGTGTTACAAAAGTTTATTGAAAGCTATTTTGTGGGTTTGTCAGAAGCAGAGTTGTATGAATTAAATACTTTACTTGATTATCCAGATAACGACTTTTGGGATTTGGTTTCGACACGTAAAGAAATTACAGATAGCAGTAATTTAAATAGTTTGCTGGCTAAGTTAAGAAATGCTGAACTTAAGTAATGCCGAAATAGAGCCAAAGAGTTAATGAAAAGAGCAATCTATGAATGATATAAATCAACAAAAATTTCAGAAAAAGCCAAAGCTTGCTAATGGTATTAGCACTACATCTTCTATTTTTTTCAGTACTTTAGGTGACTATTGGCCTGGTATCCAGCTGTATTACCCACCGATTAAATATACGCCATCCACTGGTGTTTATGAGGACATGGCCACCGCCGCATTGCGCATGAAAAAGCACGCCCATTATACCAACGCGCATACATTGATTTTTGACTTAGAAGATGGTTGTCGTCAAAAAGAAATGAGCCGTGATTTATTGCGCTCAGAGTTGCCTTTATTGCGCCTTTTTTGCGAAGAAACTAATAAGCAAGTGACTGTAGCGATTCGAGCTAACTCGTTTCGTACTGAAGAGTATGAACTGGATATGCAGCTAGTAAGTGATATGGGAGATTTTATTGATGTGGTGATGCTAGCTAAAGCAGGTGAGGCCTATGGCGCGGCAGAGGTGCGTGATTTATCCAGCTTGCTAATGTCGATCAACCCTGCCATTAGTATACAGCCGATTATTGAGCATCCTAAATCACTCAAAATTGCACCAGATTTAATGCAATACAGCACGGTAAAACATGTGGTATTTGGTATTCATGATTTTTCTAAAGCTATGGGTATACACATCACCCCAGAAAACTGGATTGAAGAGTTACAGTTTTATATGAACACGCTAATGTTTGAGGCACGTATCGCCGGTAAAGGTGTAATTGGCGGTGTAGAAACACTGATTGGTACAAGTAGCATGCCAGAAAAATTTGTTGAACCGCATGATGTACGACGTTGGTTAGACCTACATGGTGACCATGAATCACGCACTGTTTATAAACATGCATGTACTGAAGCTGCTATGGGCCTTACTGGCAAACAGGTGATTCACCCCGGGCATATTCATTTGTGCAAAACTGCTTATACGCCTTCGCCTACCGAGGTTGGGCAAAAAGTACGTATTTTAAAAGCTGCTATTGAAGCAGATGCATTATTAGGCGGCGCAATTAAATTTGAAGGCGAGATGTTAGACCCACCTATGTTTGGTAAAGCTTTGCAAACTTTGTTACGCGCACATTCTCTACGTGCATTGAAAAAAGAAGATATGGAATTTGCGGTACATGTATTAGAGCTATTGCCAGTACAAGTAGTCCGCCAAAATTGGCCTTATGGTTTATTGTTGTAAATACTTTTTTGCTTAATTACTTTAGTAAAGCTGAGTTGAGCAACCAGGATAAAATCTTTAGGGTGTGATGATGAAATTTGTAGCTTTTGAAAACTGGCAGTGGAATATACCCGAGCATTTTAATATCGGCGTTGCTTGCAGTGACGAAAATTTAGGCTCATATTTAAACGACCAAACGGCAAAATCAATCGCAATGATCGTAGAGGATGATACTTTAGGTACTTCCCAAATTACTTTTGCTGAGCTATCACTGCAAACCAATCTTTTTGCGCAGTTGCTACGTAATAGCAATGTAGAACTGGGTGACCGCGTCTTAATACGTTTACCTAATAGCCTAGATTACCCGATTGCCTTTTTGGGTACAATGAAACGGGGCGCTATTGCTGTGCCAACCTCAACATTACTAACTGCTGAAGAAGTGGCTTATCTCGCCAAAGACTCTGGTGCTAAAGTGTTGGTAACGGATAAACCAGCTTGGGCGTTGATGAGAAGCCATTTACAACAAAATGGCTTTCTACAAAATTATTTGACCACACTTACTCATGTATTTGTGACTGGCACTGGTGAAGTCAGCCATGAGATAAATTTAAATGTAATTGATTTGAGCAAAGCCTTAAAAACCATCACTAGTTACGAACCACCACAAAAGACTAAAGCAAATGACCCCGCTTATTTGGTTTATACCTCTGGCACAACTGGCTACCCTAAAGGTGTATTGCATGCGCATAGAGCTTTGATAGGTCGAACTCCAGCTAGCAAGTACTGGTTTAACTTTAGCAAAGATAGTCAAGATCGCATCATGCATTCTGGCAAATTTAACTGGACCTATGTATTAGGTTCCGGTTTGATGGATCCGCTATATTTGGGTAAAACTGTGATTGTGCACGAAGGTAAAAATGATGCACATACCTGGACTAACTTAATCGCTAAGCATCATGCGACTATTTTTGTTGGTGTGCCCACAATTTTTCGTCAAATCATACAAAAAACAAAAATGTTGGCGATTGATGTGCCTAGCTTACGCCATTGCATGAGCGCGGGTGAGCATTTATCAGATGAAGTGTTAAGTCAATGGCGTGCACGCTTTGGTGTCGATATTTTTGAAGCCGTGGGCATGTCAGAGTTTTCTTATTACTTATCACAAAGTAAATATCGACCTATCCGTGCTGGCTCTGCTGGTTTTCCCCAACCTGGGCATGACATCAAATTACTTAATCCTGAAACTTTAGAAGAAGTAGCGACTGGTGAAGAGGGCATGATTTGTATACCAGATTCTGACCCAGGTTTGTTCTTGAAGTATTGGAACTTAGACGAAGAAACTTTGAAATATAAGCATGATGGCTGGTTCTTTACCGGTGATTATGCACGTTATGATGAAGATGGATATATTTGGTTTTTAGGCCGTAAAGACGACATTATTAAAAGCTTTGGATACCGCGTATCGCCTTATGAAATAGAACGCGTCTATAAAGGCCACCCAGATGTGGCCGATTGCGCAGCCATAGGTGAAGAGCTGGAAAAAGATAAAGTCTTGGTGGTCACTTACGTGATTTTGAAACCGAATGCTGCCGTTACTCCTGACGAGTTAATTAGCTTTGGCAAACAAAATTTAGCTGCCTATAAAGCACCTAAAACCGTATATTTTGCCAATGATTTTCCACGCACCAAAAATGGTAAAATCTTGCGGAAAGATATAAGCCCTAACATTGCGACTGCTAAAAGCTCGAGATAGAATTTTTAATGACTGTAATTAAACAAGAAGATTTTATTGCATCCGTTGCTGATGCGCTGCAATACATTTCTTATTACCATCCTGCTGATTATATTAAAGCTCTAGGTGCAGCCTATGTGCTAGAGCAATCGCTAGCAGCTAAAGATGCCATTGCCCAAATTCTTACTAATTCAAGGCTATGTGCAGAGGGCAAGCGTCCAATTTGTCAGGATACCGGTATCGTTGTGGTGTTTGTAAAAATAGGTATGGATGTACATTTTGAAAGCTCGCTAGATGTAGAGCAAATGGTTAATGAAGGCGTACACCGAGCTTACTTGTATCCGGATAATAAACTTCGTGCTTCAATAGTAAGCGACCCTGCAGGGTCGCGTAAAAACACCAAAGACAACACACCAGCTGTGGTACATATTTCGATGGTTGCAGGTCAAGGCGAGCGTGATAAAGTTGAAGTAACGCTGGCGGCAAAAGGAGGCGGTTCTGAAAATAAAGCCAAGCTGGCAATGCTGAATCCCAATGACAGCATCGTTGATTGGATATTAGAAACTGTGCCGACTATGGGTGCTGGCTGGTGTCCGCCAGGTATGTTAGGCATAGGCATCGGCGGAAGCGCAGAAAAAGCAATGATTCTGGCCAAAGAGTCGTTGATGCAGCCCATTGATATGCACGAACTCAGAGCGCGTGGCCCGCAAAATAGGTTAGAAGAGTTACGTTTAGAGGTTTGTGAAAAAGTGAACGCATTAGGTATTGGTGCACAAGGCTTAGGTGGTCTAACTACCGTATTGGATGTGAAGATTTTGGATTACCCAACCCATGCGGCAAGCTTGCCAGTGGCGATGATTCCTAATTGCGCCGCAACTCGTCATGTACATTTTGAGTTGGATGGCTCAGGGCCAGCCATATTAACGCCGCCAAATTTATCAGACTGGGCGAATTTAGATCAAACCGGTGTACATTGGGCACCTAGCACTCAAGCTTTACGCGTTAACTTAGATTCGATTACCAAAGCAGATATTTACACCTGGCAGTCAGGTCAAACTTTACTACTTAGTGGTAAATTATTGACCGGACGCGATGCTGCACATAAGCGCATACAAACTTATTTAGCGGAAGGTAAGCTGTTACCAGTCGATTTTACCAATCGTTTTATTTATTACGTTGGCCCTGTTGACCCAGTGCGTGATGAAGCGGTTGGCCCAGCGGGCCCGACCACAGCGACCCGAATGGATGATTTTACCGAGATTATGCTTAGTAAAACTGGCTTACTCGGTATGATAGGTAAAGCCGAGCGTGGCGATGATACGATAGGAAAAATCAAACAATATGGCTCGGTTTATCTTGCGGCGGTGGGCGGTGCAGCTTATTTGATGAGTAAGGCGATTAATTCATCTAAAGTACTAGCGTTTGAGGACTTAGGTATGGAAGCGATTTACGAATTTGAAGTGCAAGATATGCCAGTCATGGTAGCGGTAGATTCGGCTGGAGTTTCAGTACATCAAGTAGGCCCGGCGATATGGAAAGAAAAAATTGGAAATCAAAGGCTAGCCCAAGAACATCTTGCAGATATAGCAATCAAGGTCATATAGAGTGTAATGATGAAGCGTGTAATAATAATTACAGACATGACAAAAATTTAAGCGCAAAATCAAAGCTTAAATAATCTGATTTGGTTGAAATTTTATATGTTAAAACATCGCGCTAAAAAATTCCGGTTGCTGTGGTTGATTTTGTTGCTAGCGACTTCATTTGTATTGTTTTTATTGCCTAATGTGGTAATGGCAGAAAATGTGTCATCGGCAGTTTTAGCGCGTGATTACTTAACTGTAGAAGAGAATATCGCATTGATGGATAAAGATAAAAATGGATTCGCCGATGTATATGAGATGCGAGCCTATTTAGAAAAAATGCACGGGGAAGGTTATGAAAAAGAACAGTTGGATTTCCTAGTCTCCACTGCTAAAGGTAAATCCTGTAATACACCGTTTGCTAAGCCTTTATATTAAAAATCCTTAAATTAAAAGCTTGGTATTCAATAACTCTTTAATCAATTTAGCTGGTTTTAATAACATATGTTGCAAGGCTATTA
>JAYVTW010000110.1:0-9082 GCA_043788445.1 Methylophilaceae bacterium | reverse complement strand
CTTCTAAGTTTCGAAATCTGCGTTGGTACGGCCATCAATTGCGCGATTATTTGCTATCTGTATTAACTCAACATCCAATCGCGGCAGAGATGGCCGCTTTTGAATGGACACTTTTGCTAGCGTTTGATGCGAAAGATGTGCCAGAACTCACAATTCAGGATTTAGTTGAAATCCCGCCAGAAAATTGGGGGGAGCTTAAGTTTAAATTTCAGCCTGCGCTACATTTATTGCCACTACGCTGGAACACTATTGCGAGGTGGAAAGCTTTTGACGCAGAACAAATTCCCCCTGCATTGGAGCAATACAGTTGTTATACAACTTGGCTAATTTGGCGCCAAGCTTTAAGCTCTCAGTTTCGCTCAATGGATCAAAACGAAGTGCTGGCTTTAAATTTAGGCATTGCTGGTGCTAGTTTTGGTGAGATTTGTGAGGGGCTGTTAGAGTTGTTGGGCAGCACTGCTACTGAAGAAGAGGCTACTATGCTGGCCGCCCAGTATCTAGCTAATTGGCTGAATACTGGTATGATATTTAAGTTGCAATAGTCGATTAAGTATCAGAAAGCAACCTACTCTTACAAAAGATTGGTTGCTTTTCCATTTTTAATTCTTTATTAACCGCAGAATTTTAGTGCTAAGCTTTGTAAAATTTCACCGTTGGTTGAGTCCTGTACAAATATCACCGCGCCAGCATCCTTTTTTTTCCACTCTGGTTTAATCGTGAAGTTTTTATTAAAGGTATTTTTGCTGTTGAGTTGATAAGCACCAAACAACTCACGCACTACGTAATCATGATTGAGTTCACGACCGCTATTTTCACCCGCGCTTACTTGCGATACTAATTTGTTTTCGTAAAGCGCAATAAATACGTCGGCATGTTTCGTGTCTTTAGGATTAACCGCCTCGGCATTGGTTTTTAGTGTAATGCTGCCATCTTGTTCGGCCACTGCATTTAAGCTTAAGTTTGCAAGTGATGCTAGCTTTTGTTGTTGCTCAACCACCTCATTAATTCGAGCATTATCCAAGCCTTTAAAGTCGCGGCCATTTACCACAAATTGTGGTGTATAAACAAAACCTGCACCACCAAATGCGGCAGTTTTGCGCTGCCTATCACTATAATCAGATTTGGAGAACCTGTCCTTCCAGCCAATATAGTCCCAGTAGTCCACGTGGAATGCCAATGGAATGACTTTCTCTGGACTGAGCTTTAATTTGCTTAACCATTTGTCTGCTGGTGGGCAACTGCTGCAACCTTCAGATGTGTAGAGCTCAAGTAACGGCACAGATTTGTTGCCGCTCTTAGCAGAGCATTCTGCTGCGGTAGAAATAATCGGTGCAACCACTAGCGGTATAGCAATGAAAAAAGCTGAAATACGCGGGGCAATAGCTTTGAGTTTTAGCGTAGATGAAGTTTTGGATAAGCGCATGACGGTTCTCCTAATATTAAGTAGAAGTTAGTCGTGTGGTATGAAGCAAACTTACAAGTTTATTGGGACTTAGTCTAAACCTTTGTCGTTCCATGGCGCTATTTTTATTAATAACAGCATGCCGGGAAGCGCGATAACAAAACAGAATATAAAGAAATTTCGCCAACCCATGTTATCGACCATATAGCCTGTGGCCGCATTAGCAAAGGTACGAGGTACTGCAGCTAAGCTGGTAAATAAAGCAAATTGACTGGCGGTGTAAAGTGGGTGGGTGGTGTGGGCAATATAGGCGACAAATGCAGCAGTACCTAATCCCACGCCTAATGCTTCTACGCCAATAACGATGCCTAGCCATAGCAGGCTGTGACCGACAGTGGAAAGCCAGACAAAGCCTAGAATAGCCACCATTTGCACTGCGCCAAATATCCACAATGCGCGGTTAATGCCTAGTTTTATCATCCATACGCCGCCTAGTAAGCCACCAATTACGCTGGGCCATAAACCTGCATTTTTGGCAATTAAGCCAATTTCAGTTTTGCTAAAGCCTATATCTAAATAAAATGGCGTGGCAAGTGCAGTTGCCATGCTGTCACCTAATTTATAAAAGAAAATAAAGGCTAATATAGTCAGTGCACTGGCTATGCCGTTGCGTTGCATGAACTCTTTAAAAGGCTCCACGACAGCTGCCTTTAAGGTTTTTGGCGCTCCGGCTTTAAGTAGAGGTTCGTTTACCAATATTGTCATCAAAATACCGGGTAGCATAAATAAGGTAGTAATTAAAAATACGGTATTCCATGGCAAATGGTCGGCCAGAATGAGGGAGAGTGAGCCTGGGACTAAGCCCGCAATTTTGTAAGCATTGACGTGTACGGCGTTGCCAATGCCCAATTCTGGGTCTAGTAATAACTCCCGACGATAGGCATCCAATACAATATCTTGGCTAGCACTAAATAAGGCCACTATCGCAGCGAGATAAGCGATAGCCCAAATATCTATTTTTGGATTAAGCATACCAAGCAAAGGAATACTCACTACTAGCAGGATTTGTGAAATCAATAACCAGCCACGCCGTCGCCCAAGTGGTGGAATATAACGGTCAAAAAATGGTGCCCAGAGAAACTTCCAAGTAAACGGTAGGCCAATTAAAGCAAACAAGCCAATGGCTTTGAGATTAACACCCTCAGAGCGCAGCCATGCCGGTAAAAGGCTTACTAAAATATAAAGGGGTAAGCCAGAGCTGAAACCTGTAAAGATGCAAATCAGCATCTTTTTGGTAAAGAGCGTTTGCCAGATTTTTTTGTTTGTCATTAAAACAAAATCATTTGTAAATTGTTATTTCGGCGCTTGCAAACGATACATCGCCAAGCTACCCATTAAATTAGGGACAAAGGTTACTGGTTTATTATCGGTGAGCACTAAACGTTCTTTAACGATTATATTGCATTCTACGCAGAATTTATCGAAATCATAGATTGTACATAAGTGTACATTGGGTGTGTCATACCATTGATAAGGTAAGTTTTTAGATACAGGCATTTGTCCGCGCATTAGCTGCGAGCGATGACGCCAGTAGCCAAAGTTAGGGAAAGTCACAATCACTTCACGGCCTACGCGCAACATTTCGCGCACAATACCTTCTGTATTATGCACGGCTTGTAAGGTTTGTGACAGTATCACCACGTCAAACGATTGCGCCTCAAAGCCAGATAAACCTGCTTCTAAATCCATTTGAATGACATTAATTCCTTGACTCATACAAGTGAGCCAATTGGCATCATCTTTTTCTACACCATAGCCACGTGCCTCTAAGGAACCGCTGAGGTAATTTAACAATGCACCATCGCCACAGCCTAAATCCAATACTTTTGCACTAAATGGAATCCATCCTGCGATAATAGCAAAATCATGGCGGAAATTAGTCATTTTATTTGCAATTTTTACATTATTTTGCGTTGTTTGTATTTCAGTCATGCCGCTTCTCCTACATTAATTGTGCCTAAGTAGTTGCGTAAAATATCGTGATAATGTGAGTCGGGCATTAAGAAAGCATCATGACCGTGTGCTGCAGTGACTTCGGCATAACTCACTGCTAATTCGTTATCTAATAGCGCTTTGACGATTTCGCGTGAGCGTGCAGGTGAAAAGCGCCAATCACTAGTGAAAGAAACCACTAAAAATTTCGCTTGGACATTGGCTAACGCTTTAGATAAATCACCATCATAATTAAGTGCGGGGTCAAAATAATCTAAAGCACGGGTCATGCGTAAATAAGTGTTTGCATCAAACTCGCCTGCAAATTTATCGCCTTGGTAGCGCAAATAAGATTCCATTTCAAACTCAACGTCAAAGGTATATTTAATCTTGTCTTTTAGTTTGCGGCCGAATTTGGCGCCCATCGCATCATCACTTAAATAAGTAATATGGCCTAACATACGTGCTATACGCAAGCCTCTTCGGGGTACCACGCCATGCTCGTAATAATCGCCATTATGAAATTCTGGGTCGGTAATAATCGCTTGGCGGGCAACTTCGTTAAACGCCATATTTTGCGCAGTAAGATTTGGTGCAGAAGCAATCACAATGGCGTGGCGTACGCGTTGTGGGTAAGCGATAGCCCATTGCAAAGCTTGCATCCCGCCTAAACTACCGCCTATCACCGCTGCCAATTGTTTAATACCTAGGTAGTCTGCTAGTCGGGTTTGTGAGTTCACCCAATCCTCAACTGTCAGTACAGGAAATAAAGAGCCAAATGCTTTGCCTGTGGCGGGGTTAATGCTTACTGCGCCAGAACTACCGTGGCAACCGCCTAAGTTATTCACACCAATGACAAAAAACTTATTAGTATCCAATGGTTTATTTGGGCCAACTAAGTTATCCCACCAGCCTGGGTATTTATCATCCTCAGTATATTTTCCGGCGACATGATGCGTACCAGATAGAGCATGGCAAATCAAAACCGCATTGGACTTATCGACATTAAGCGAACCATAAGTTTCATAGACGAGATGGAATTCCGGTAGGATTTCACCACTTTTAAGTGTGAGTGGCTCGCTAAAGTGTGCAGTTTGGGCGGCAACGATGCCAATTGAGTCAGATACAATCATATCAAGATTATACAATGTAGTCGTAAGTTATGAGCATTTGCTTAGTTGATACCGCACAACTAATCCCAATGTGTGTTGATAATCAGCGGATTTTTAGCTATTGTTACGCGGTCGTTCCCCCCCAAGTCTTTAATAGTTGCAATATCAGTTAACCCATTTTCTGCTAGTAAATCTCGTACTTTTTCTGCTTGATTGTAGCCGTGTTCTAACATTAACCAGCCTTGTGGATTTAGGTAAATCAGCGCGTTTTGTGTGATTTTACGAATGTCATCTAATCCGTCAACACCAGAGGTTAAAGCAGATATCGGCTCAAAGTTAAGCGCAGTTAAATGTGGGTCGTTAGCTTTAATATAAGGTGGATTGCTCACAATCACATCAAACTTCTGACCTTTTAAAGCACTAAACCAATCGCTAAGCATAAAGCTACAGTTGGCTATATCTAAGTTCTCAGCATTTTGTTGGGCGATTTTTAAAGCAGCTTTGGAGGAGTCTACTGCTATCACATTAGCTTTTGGACGGTTGTGTGCAATAGCCAATGCAATTACAGCTGTGCCCGTACCGAGATCCAAAATGTTACAGTTTTCATTAACAAGTAACTTTCCTAAAACGGCGTCTACCAAAGTCTCCGTATCTGGACGTGGAATCAGCGTATCTGGTGTAACCATAAAATCTAAGCCATAAAATTCGCGCTTACCTATTATGTATGCTAGTGGCTCACCAGCTAAGCGACGTTGCAATATTGCCTTAAAGCTAGCTTGCATATTGGATTCTAGTAAATCATTTTCATGCGTAATGAGCCAGGCACGATTAATTTGTAAAACGTGCTGCAAAAGTAGTTGCGCTTCAAGCATCGCTTCTTCCTTATTTAAAAGCGCAACAGCAGATTTAAGTGTGGTTTTGATGGTTTGGTTACTCTTCATCTTTAAATTGTTTTCATATTGCATAGCTGTAAGCTGTGAGTTCTCTAATGCTGAATTTACTCATTCAAATATGAATCAAAAATCATTAAATCAATAATTTGAGTTGACTAGCTACTAGCTTCAAAAAATTGGCTGTTTGTATTTAAAATTATGGGTATCCGGATTTAGTGATTGATATTCAATATTGTAATTTTACACTAAATCCGTATTTTGTAGTTGACAGCACCTTTAATGCATCTTATAGTTAATCCGTATTATATGATTGATAACATTGAGTAGGTGGTTGAATGGTGAACTTACTATGACACAAAGTTAAAAACGTATTTAATACATATTTAAAATAACAGATGAAACAAATTTCCTTTATTTTAAATTTTTCAACCTTTTTAAAATAAAAGTAAATTAAAGCGTTCATATTATGAAACCTGTTGAATCAAGAGCTGGTAAAACTTTTTCACAAGGAACTGGATATTTGGCTTATGTCCCAGCCAATCTTCCTCCAACTCCACCAATATCTTTTGATGCTGATATGATACGCTTATTGTCTGAAGCTGACTTAGCTCTTGGACAGTTGTCTGGAATATCATCTTTACTTCCTAATCCTGATCTTTTTGTTGCTATGTACGTTAAAAAGGAGGCTGTTCTTAGTTCACAAATAGAGGGTATCCAATGTACATTGGATGATGTATTGGAACAAGAGTCCGACCAAGAAGGAATTCGCACTAAAGAAATTGGTGAGGTTGTTAACTACGTTAATGCGATGAATTATGGAATGGAGCGTCTTGAATCATTACCTTTATCATTGCGTTTAATTCGTGAAATTCACGGTCATTTATTACAAGGCGTACGTGGTGAAAATAAAGATCCTGGTGAATTTCGACGCACTCAGAACTGGATAGGTCCACAAGGCTGCACACTTGCAACGGCCACTTTTGTTCCACCTCCAGTACCAGATATGATTGAAGCATTATCTAATCTCGAATTATTTCTGCATGATAAAACTTGCTTACCAATTACAATACAGTGTGCAATAGCTCATGCTCAATTTGAGACTATTCATCCATTTTTAGATGGAAACGGTCGAGTTGGTCGACTTCTTGTTTCACTATTACTTCACGAACGTAGTGTTCTTAAACAACCATTGCTATATATCAGTCTTTTTCTAAAACAAAACAGATTGGATTATTACGATCGGCTTACAGCGGTTAGACAGAAAGGCGATTGGGAGGGGTGGATCAAGTTCTTTCTAGAAGGTGTCGCTCAAGTGAGTCGAGAAGCATCATTAACAGCCCAACATATAGTGGCGTTTAGAGAAAAAGTAATGATTAACGCTAGATCTTATGGGAAAAATGAACTTACCTTAGTTGATCATTTGTTTAAGCATCCTATTATGGATATTCGCACGGCAGAAAAGCTGCTTGGATGCTCATATGTGACAGCAGCAAGCGCTCTTCAAAGCTTTGTTAAAGATGGATGCGTCGTTGAAATGACTGGTCAGAAGCGTAATAAGCTCTTCAAATTTTCAGGATACTTAAATCTATTTGAAAGTGAAAATCTTACCGATGAAAATGATGATGGGGGTGTTCGTCTCAAGGTGACTAAACCTTAATGCCATGCCAGCGAACATCCTTAACCTACCGTCATACAAGGTAACGGCACTTCAAGAAAACGAACACGACTACCATATTGACGCCGTAGCTAAAGAACGTCCTGAGCACTGCCCTCATTGCAAGTCTTATAATCTGGTTGGCTTTGGCCGGCGTGAGCAAATGGTGAAAGACTTACCAATGCACGGCAAGCGTGTTGGTCTTTATGTTGAGACTAAACGCTTCCAATGTCGCTCATGCACTAAGACATTTTACGAATCTCTTCCAGATATTGATGAGAAGCGAATGATGACTAGTCGATTATCTGCATGGGTTGGAAAGCAGGCGATAAAGCGCACATTTGCATCTATTTCAGAAGATGTTGGCATTAATGAAGGCACTGTTCGATCTGTATTCCGTGACTACATTAACGAGCTTGAACACACCGTGCGCTTTGATACACCAAAGTGGATGGGCATAGATGAAATTCATCTGATTAAGCCACGCGGCATCATCACTAATATTGAAAATAATACAGTCGTTGAACTATTAGCAAATCGCAACAAAGAAACGATTATTAAGTACCTTTCAAATCTTGATGGCAAGCAGCATATTCAATATGTGACGATGGATATGTGGCGACCATATAAAGATGCTGTTGAAGAAGTGCTACCTCAAGCTAAAATTGTAATTGATAAGTTCCATGTCGTTAAAATGGCTAATGAAGCTTTAGAACGTGTTAGAAAGAGCTTTCGTGAGTCACTAACACCTAAGCAACGCAGAGGCCTGATGCATGACCGTTTCATCTTATTGAAGCGTGAATCAGAGCTCAATGATAAAGAAGTCTCAATTGTTGCAGGTTGGTTAAATAACTATCCGGAACTTGGTCTAGCTTATCGCTTAAAGGAGGATTTCTTCAATATCTATAAAGTCAATTCAAGAAGTGAAGCCCTATTAAGACTCACTGATTGGGAAAAGTCAATTACACCAAATGTTCGCGATGCCTTTTCTGACTTAATTAAAGCCTGGCGTAATTGGCAGCCTTACATTCTTAACTACTTCGAACACCCTGTAACGAATGCTTACACGGAGTCTCTGAACAGCTTAATCAGAGTAATGGATAGACTAGGCAGAGGTTACAGTTTTGAAGCATTAAGAGCGAAGATATTGTTTGCAGAAGGCGCATTTAAAAAGCAATTAATTAAGCCGAAGTTTGAACGTCGCAATGCTCCTGACTATGCATCTATTGGTTATGCAATGGTGGATGATTTTGCAAAATATCAACAGCAGCCACAGCAAACTGAAATCAACTATGGGGTGGATATTTCAACTTTGGTATCCATGATTGAAAATGGTGAGATTTAGGCCATTTCAATCATGGAATACGGATACCCAAAATTATAATTAAACGGTCTAGAAGACTCTCAAAATCCTAAAATGTTAGTGAATGAGTTTCATTGATATTTCTGCCTCTAGCGGTTTTTTGCATTTCTGTGAGCAAGGATATTGCCACGATGAATTATTAATGTTCTAACTAAAGCGTCTTTGTCGGAACAAAGTGATATATGTGATTCTAACTTTGCTAAGTTTGGCGCTCTACACTCCTCTGCCAAGCTCTCTACAAAAGGTTTATCTTTCTCAATCTCTCTGAAGTTCGCTGCTTTAAATAAATTTGGCTTTGATTTAATAGTCTATAGATAACTATAAAGAAGTAGAGCCTTATTTTCTTGGTCATGTACTTTGGTTAAAGCGTGTAAACTTATATTTAAATGGGATTTTAGTATTAATGCCCAGATGTATTTGATTGGGATATTACAAAAGGAAATTCTTAGCCTGCTTCAATGAGGTCTTTATACAATTTATAGTCTATGTGCGCATCTACTACGTCATTTAAAAGACCTTCTAATAATCTTTTAAACTCATCCGAATTATTTAATAAAATTATTGGGGCTGAAGTAGATTAGCCTTAAATCTCAGCCCATTCCTTCAATATTAACAGTTGTTGTTTCGGGCTTCCGTAGTTGAATCTAAACTCACATTCCTTGAGGA
>JAYVTW010000109.1:0-9270 GCA_043788445.1 Methylophilaceae bacterium | reverse complement strand
ATATCATGGCTTAACAACTCTAAACTCAATAGAAAATCATCTTGGGTATTAATACCAATAGCTCCGAATGGGGCAGGAACAATAGCGCTGAAATCATTGTTAATCATATAATAAGTTTAACGCAAATACTAAACCATGAATTAATAAAAAAGCCCCGCTAATTGAATGGCGAGGCTTTTAACTAAAACTTAGAACAAAAAAATGTTAAGTTTTTTTTGCTTCTGGTGCCATTACTTCTTTTTCACGTGTGAATAATTTTTCTTTAATGCGTGCAGATTTACCTGAACGTTCACGCAAGTAGTATAGTTTAGCGCGACGAACATCACCGCGGCGCTTTACTTCGATGCTTGCAATCAATGGTGAATAGGTTTGGAATGTACGCTCCACACCTTCACCTGAAGAAATTTTACGCACAATGAATGATGAGTTTAAACCGCGATTACGTTTAGCAATCACAACACCTTCGTATGACTGCACACGTTTACGTGTACCTTCAACTACGTTTACACCTACAACAACTGTATCGCCTGGTGCAAAAACTGGAATCACTTTGCCTAAACGGGCAATTTCTTCCTCTTCCAAGATTTTGATAATATCTGCCATTTTTTTATCTCCTCTGGTTTCCCTTGGGAGTTCCTTTTAGTTATGAGGACGCTTGTTCCTGAACTATAATTTTTTGATGTTAGAATTAACTTCCAATTGAATCAAAATCTTTGAGCAGCCGTGCTTCCTCTTTCGTCAACGACCTTGCGGCCAATAAATCCGGGCGTTTAGCCCTTGTTAGCAGTAACGATTGTTGCAATCGCCATTGCTTGATCTTTGCATGGTTGCCAGACATCAATATGGCTGGTACTTTTAACTCTTGACCAGTACTATCTTTATAGATTTCAGGCCGTGTGTAATGTGGGCAATCCAAAAGGCCATCTACAAACGAATCTTCCATTGCAGAGTCCTTATCACCGAGTGCACCAGGCAACTGCCTCACAACTGCATCCATCAACACCATGGCGGGCAACTCACCGCCACTTAATACATAATCACCTATCGAATACTCTTCATCAACTAAACTATCTAGCAAGCGTTGATCTACGCCTTCATAACGGCTGGCCAACAATATTAAATTCTTTTGTTGACTCAACTGCATCACAATTTCATGTGTTAGCAGCTTACCTGTTGGCGATAAATGAATTACTTTTGTAATCTTACAACCCAACTTTTGTTGCCGCGTTTTTGCAGCAACTATCGCACTTTCCAGTGGCTCCACTAGCATGACCATGCCAGGGCCACCGCCGTAAGGCCTGTCATCTACAGTTTTATGATTATCCGTTGTGAAATCTCGTGGATTCCACACATGCAACTCATAAATTTTTTTTTCTAATGCTCGTGCGGTAATACCATGACTGCTTATCGCTTCAAACATTTGCGGAAACAAACTTACTACATCAAATATCATTTAAAAGCAGCATCTCTCTAATTGTTGGAATGCTTATTAAAATTCTGCGTCCCAATCAACTAGCATGGTCCTAGCAACAATATCAACTTCTAGTACCACATTTGCAATAAATGGGATTAACCGTTCACTCGGTTTATTTAAAGCCAACGGCGCACTTTCAATTTTGATGCTATCTTGATTTACTACAAACACATCATTTGAACCAGTTTCAAACACATCGGTAATTTTACCAAATTCAATGCCTTGCTTATTCTTAACACTTAAACCGATTAAATCAGACCAATAATACTCATCTTCTCCAGCTTTTGGCAACTGATCACGTGGAACAGCTACCTGCTTACCTTTACATCTTAACGCTTCATCACGATCATCAACACCCACAAGCTTCGCAACTAAAACATTGTTATGTACTTTAGCGGTTTCAATCTCGTACTCTTGCCACGCATTATCTTTACCAACCCACCAGGTATCATAGTCAAACAGACCATCAATCGCTTCGGTATCTGGCAGAATTTTGACCCAGCCAAAAATGCCGTATGGGGCGACTATGCGCCCCATGATGACCATTTCACTCACAAATAATTTCTCATAGCTGGGCTAAACATAACCCTAGCTAAAAAATTAAGCAGCTACGTCAGGTGTTGCGTCGTCAGCAGCTTGCGCTTCAGCAGCAGCAGCCTCTGCAGCGGCGGCCTTGGCAGCAGCTTTAGATTCAGCTTCTTTTTCAGCAAGCGCATCTGCAGCCGCTTTAACTTCTGCAGCTAATTTAGCAGCAGCCGCTTCTTTTGCTTTAATTACTTTAGCAGCATCTTTAGCCTTGGATGCTTCAGCAGCTTCCGGGCCTTTTGCATTGAACTTAACTAAACGTGCAACGCAATCAGATAACTGCGCACCATTTTTTTGCCAATGGCTTATGCGCTCACCATCTAAACGTAAACCTTCAATGCCAGCTTTTGCAAGTGGATTATAAAAACCTACGCGCTCAATAAACCTGCCATCACGACGATTGCGTGAATCTGCTACTACTACGCTGTAAAAAGGAGCTTTTTTCGACCCACCTCGGGCTAAACGAATGATTACCATAATATTGTTTTCTATTAACTTTTGACAGAAAGGCGCGGATTTTACGCCATACATAGTACTTTTGGCAAGCTTTATCTACGTTATCAAAGCAATGATTTTGAGCAATGATTTTATTATTTTTGACGATACCGTGTGGGATCAGCCAAACTAGCCGCTAAGAAGCCATCACGGCGCAATCTGCAAGAATCACACAAGCCACAAGCCTCACCATTAGCATTGGCTTGATAACAAGATACCGTCATTGCGTAATCAACACCCAGCGTCATGCCTTGCAAAACAATTTGTGCTTTAGTCATATCAATTAAAGGGGCATGTACAGTAATAGTTTGGCCTTCTACCGCACTTTTTGTCGCCAAATTCGCCATCGCCTGAAATGCTTTTACATATTCGCCACGACAATCAGGATAGCCCGAATAATCTAATGCATTCACACCAATAAAAATATCTTGCGCGCCTAGAACTTCAGCCCAAGCCAAGCTCAATGACAGCATAATAGTATTGCGAGCCGGCACATAAGTCACTGGAATACCCTGTGAAGCCGTCTCTGGTACAGCAATATTATTATCGGTTAATGCGGAGCCTCCAAATAACGATAAATCTAACTTTACGGTTTTGTGATCTGCCGCACCTGAACGACGCGCCACATTATTGGCTGCTTGCAATTCCGCTATGTGACGCTGGTGATAATCCAAACTTAAGGCGTAGCAATCAAAACCTTGCGTTTTTGCTATCGCCAACACTGTGGCAGAATCTAACCCACCGGATAATAAGACAACTGCTTTTTTAGTCATATCGCTGTATTTTCAATACTTTAATTTAATATTAATTCCAATAAAATTAAACGCCGGGCTTTTCACCCCATAAGATTTTGTGTAGTTGAACTTGCATACGCACTGGTAATTTATCTTGCAATATCCACTCGGCCAACTCAGTGGGGTTTACTTGGTTATAAACTGGTGAAAACAATATGCTACAAGTTTTATTTAACGCATATTTTTCCAATAACTCTTTAGCCCAGTCATAGTCAGCACGGTTACAAAGAACAAACTTAACTTCATCCTGCGCTTTTAGATATTTAATATTACTCATACGCATATTTTTAAGTTCCCCAGAACCGGGGGTTTTAATATCTAAAATCACGACAACACGCGCATCAACTTCATTGGTGTCAACCGCGCCACCTGTTTCCAGTGAAACTGAATAACCCGCGTCACATAGCGCTGTCAACAAGGGCCAGCATGCTTTTTGCGCAAGCGGCTCACCGCCAGTAATCGTAATGTAATGGGCACCATAACTCGCAACTTTGTTTAAAATCTCATTAATGCTCATATTACTACCACCATTAAATGCATAAGCGGTATCGCAATAACCACAACGCATTGGGCAACCCGTTAAGCGGACAAACACGGTAGGTAAACCTACACGTGAAGACTCACCTTGGAGCGAATAAAAAATTTCGTGGATTTTTAGTTTCATCGGGTTGGTTGATCTGTCTTTAAATAGAAGCAGAATCACGTTAATTCAAGATTGACGCTATTTTAACGCTTCAATCACATCATGAACAGGAGAAATTCACTAACTCGATATTTCGACAAAAACGAAGCTAGTACACTGAGAGGGGTAAAAGTAGCTTTATTTAATCGCTTCCAACGCTTTTAGGCGTTTTTGCGCATTAGCAATAACCGCACTATTAGGATATTTATTAATTAAATCGCGTAATGTTTTTTTAGCATTAGCCACTTGTGCTAGCTGAATTTGGCTATTAGCTATATTTAACATAGCCTCTGGCGATTTTGAACTGTCAGGGTGAGCATCCAATAATTTTTGCTGTGTAGCAATCGCAGCTTTATAGTTTTTAAGTGCATATTGTGAATAGCCCAAGCCATACTCAGCATCGGCAAGAAGATTACTGCTAGGAAAGTCTTTTAAAAATTTATTGTAAGCTTCAAAAGCTTCCTTATGTTTGGCTGCTTGCGATAAACTATTAGCAGCTTCTAGGGCTTGTGCATCAACACCAGCAGCGGGTTCGGCATTATTAACTTGTGCGGCAGCTGGCGTCGCAGTAGCGACCTCCTCTATCTTGCGCAAACGAACATCGGTATCGGTATATAAATCTTTTTGGCGTTGCTGCGTCATTTCAATATTGTGGCTGGCGACTTCTTGCTCGCCTTTTAAGCGTGCAACTTCTTGCTTAAGCTGCTCAATTTGGTTTTGCATATCTGCTAAACCAGGACCTTTCATCACAGCCTCTATAGCTGTGATGCGCTGATCCATGGCTTTAATCTCAGCTTGTGTTACCTGATTCTGGGTTTGCATTTGCGATTGCAACTCCCAAATTTTCTTACGCGCCTCAGTATCGTCAAACAAAGCCGCTTGGCTTAGTTGACTAAACAAAGTTTGGAATATTACAAAACTACCCGCCAGAATCAGTTTTTTCATCGATACTCTCTTAATGACTGTGCTCTCTTAAATATCTAAGAAAATTACTCGTTCTCGTAAACAATATCAGCATGACGGTTCAATTTGTAGCAGTTTTCATCGCTACAAGTGCTGGCTTTTTCTTTGCCATAACTTACTGTTTCAATCTGCTTATCTTGTACGCCTAATAAATTAAGCGCTTTTTTTACTGCCACAGAACGACGCTGACCAAGTGATAAGTTGTATTCACGAGTGCCACGCTCATCAGTATTGCCTTGTATCATCATCTTGGCATGTGAATTAGCCAGCAAGTATTTGGCATGCGCCTCAATTATTGGGCGAAATTCGTCTTTTACTATATCTTGATCAAAATCAAAGTAAATCACACGCTTAGATAAAATATTATTGGGGTCATGTAATGGGCTGTTTGCATTATTCGTATTACTATCAACCACCACTTCTTTGACGCCTGATGTATCAGCGCCATCTGATTTTGGAGCAGTTGGTTGAGAGTTGGTACTTTTCTCTACTATTGACGCTGGCGCTTCTTTCATTGGCGTACTTTTACAAGCGACCAATAAAAAAGCAATTGCTAGGCTACTGATTAAGCTTTTATTTAATTTTTGCATTGTTTATCTCCTTAATTGTTTTGAAAATTCTAAGAAATTATTTGTTGTGAGTCTTTAAAATTAATCAGTGAGTGGACCCCATGCTGGCTCACGAACATCACCACCTGCATCACTCAAACGTTGACGTACACGCCCATCACTCGATACCGCAGCCAATGCGCCTTTACCAGCAACTTTGGTCGCATACAAAATGACACGTCCGTTTGGAGCAAAACTTGGCGATTCATCTTGCCCACCCTCACTTAAAAATTGCACTTGACCACTGGCTAAATCTTTTAAAGCAACGCGGAATTTGCCACCCTCATTATTGATATACGCGAGCGATTTACCATCGGGTGAGAAACGCGGACTCACATTATAAGCACCCTCAAACGTTACACGGCTAGCCTCACCGCCAATCACTGATATTTTATAAATTTGCGGCCTACCGCCACGGTCGGAAGTGAAGTATAGCCATTTACCATCTGGCGACCACACGGGTTCAGTATCAATAGCGCTACTTTTAGTCACTTGCTTTAAGCCCGTGCCATCGGCGTTAATAGTATATAACTGCGAGTTTGCTCCATAAGTGAGTACAATTGCCAGCTTGCTACCATCAGGCGACCAAGAAGGTGCGCTGTTATTACCTTTAAAATTAGCAACAACGGTGCGACTGCCTGATACTAGCGATTGCACGAAAATAATCGGTTTTTTCTTTTCAAACGATACATAAGCGAGTCTAGTGCCGTCTGGTGACCAAGCAGGGGAAATTAACGGTTCGTTTGATGAAACAACAGTTTGCGGATTAAAGCCATCTGCATCTGCCACTTGCAAAGCATAGTGTTTATCAGCCTTAGTGATATAGGCAATACGGCTAGCAAAAATACCTGGCTCACCAATGAGTTTTTGATAAATTGCGTCGGCAATTTTATGTGCTGTATAACGCAATTGACTTGGGGTAACAGTGTAATCCATGCTTAATAATTGGCTTTGCTTAAGCACATCCATTAGGTTAAATGTCACTTTCAATCGTCCGCCCGCTACTGGCTCAATTTTGCCGATAGCTAAGGCCTGCGCTTGAATCGAAGACCATTCTGGATATTTAATTTGTACCACATCAGTTGGCTGATTATTCACACCACGTGTTTCTAATAAACGAAATAAACCACTACGTCGTAAATCTGCACCAATAATATTACCAATGTTCTCTGTTGAGTTAGTTTGTGCAAAAGGCACAATCGCAATCGGCACTTGTTGCGCACTACCACCATTAATCTCAATAGTGAGCGCAGCTTGGCTCGCGAACGGAGAAACCAGTATTATAAATAAGAGTAGGCTATGTAGTTTATTCGTGAGTGATTTATGCATTGATCTATGAGCACCTTACTTTAATATTAAATCTTGTAATCCATGTTAAAAAACATATTGTTTCAGTGACTATAATAGCAAATTAGTTGCCATCATTTGGATGAAATTTCAGTGTTAAATCTCTAAATTTTGAAAACAATTTACCATCTGGTGGCAATGGTAAAGGTTGCGACTGCAAAACCGCACGCTCAACTGCATCATCACAAGCTGGTAATCCACTAGACTTGACTAGCTTCGGCGTTCCACCAACTTCACCGGTTGGTAACAATGTAATATTAAACACTAACTCTGGATTACCAGTGCCACACACTTGTTTATTTACATTAC
This sequence comes from Methylophilaceae bacterium, assembly GCA_043788445.1. Taxonomy (GTDB): domain Bacteria; phylum Pseudomonadota; class Gammaproteobacteria; order Burkholderiales; family Methylophilaceae; genus JACMMS01. The sequence goes on along the minus strand of JAYVTW010000109.1, from coordinate 2,013 downwards.
GCTGGATTTTCGCCAGTATCATCGCTTTATATTTATCAATTTCGCCAACAGAAGCCGCACTACTCACTGCACTTGCTTTTGCATCCTCAGCAGCCACCGCGGCAGCTAAAGCTTTAACTTGCGCTTTTCTATTACTAACCGTCGTATCTTCACTTACATCATTTTGCAAAGCTTTTAACGCAGCAACACGCTTCTGCTTTTCTTTTTCTTTCTCAATCGCTGGGTCTGGTTTTGTTTTCTCAACTGACTTAGGAAGTATTTTTTCAATTGGCTTCTTTTTTATTTCAATATCTGCTTTTTCAATCACGGACACGGGTTTTGGTTCTTCTTTAGGCTCATCTTTAACTATAGGCTTAGAAATTTCTTTGACAACCGGCGACTGCACGACCGGGGTCGGCAAACTATCCCACAACTCTACTTGAGCAACATTAGCAATCTGACTAATTTCCGTATTAAAAGAAATTAACATAGCTGCCAACAAGGCAATATGAATCAGGACGGAAAATGCGCCTGCTTTAAATACAAATGGGGTTTCATGGCTGCGTATCATCTTTAACGATTGGCAATTAACTAGCAGGCTTTAATAGTAGCCCTACTTTTTCTATTTTATTTTGTTTAAGCATATCCATAACTTCAATTACCTTGCCATAAGGTGTTTTCTCATCACCCGCCACTAATACAGAACTCGCATTGGCACTAGCATTTTCTTTGTTCAACTTTTTAATCTCAAACAATAACTCGTCACGGGTGATACTTTTATTGTTTAGTTTAATTGCACCATCTTTGGCAATCATCACCACATTAGGCGAAGATGTTTGCTTTAAAGCCTGACCAACACTTGGCAAATCTACTACACCAGGATTAGTCATTGGGGCTGTCACCATGAAAATTACCAGCAATACCAACATCACATCGATGTAAGGCACTACGTTGATTTGATTCATCACTCTACGTTTGCGCGGCATGCTGCTTTACCCTATGACTTACGTTGCAGGATATTAGTAAATTCTTCCATAAAGCTTTCGTAACGCACGGACAATCTATCCACTGCGCTGGCAAAACGATTGTAGGCAATTACTGCTGGAATAGCAGCAAATAAGCCAATCGCCGTGGCAATCAGCGCCTCTGCAATACCTGGTGCTACTTGACTCAAAGTCGCCTGACCTGCGTTTGCTAAACCTAAAAATGCATGCATGATGCCCCAAACGGTGCCAAATAAACCTACATACGGACTGACAGAACCTACCGATGCTAAAAAAGGTAAGTGTGCATCTAAATCATCAATTTCTCTGTTATATGCAGCACGCATGGCACGACGAGCACCCTCCATAACATCACTCATTTCTATTCTTACTTCTGGCCTCACTTCGCTACGCGCTTGTTGCTTGTGACGTACATATTCTTTAAAACCCGCCTCAAATATGGCCGCTGTTCCTTGCGGTTTGCGGCGGCCTGCGGTAATACCTTCATATAACTTATTTAAATCACCACCAGTCCAAAATGCATTTTCAAAACTTTCTGCATCAGTTTCAGCGTGTTTAATCGTAACGACTTTGATGAAGATATACCACCAAGAAACCATTGATGTAATTAATAAAGCTAGCATCACCAACTGCACAGGCAGGCTTGCCCCACTAACCAAAGAAAATATTGACATGTCATTTGTCAAATGAACTGCATTCATAAGCTCTCCATATTATCTGTAATCATCTTATCTTTAATTTTCCGAGGAATTGCTATCGGCTTGAATTTATTAGAATCCACACATACCAAGCGCACCTTAGCGCTAGTAAGTACCAACTCATCGCGCTTAATGAATTGCTCGAACATAAAGCTGCTGCCCCCTACTTTTATCAGTTTACTCGTTACTATTAATGCATCATCAAAGCGTGCAGGGTAGTGGTAATCTATGCTTAAGGCATGTACCACGATAATCAAATCTAATTCATCTCTTAACTCGTTTTGTCCAAAACCAATAGTGCGTAGCCATTCTGTTCTGGCGCGCTCCATATA
>JAYVTW010000108.1:0-21578 GCA_043788445.1 Methylophilaceae bacterium | reverse complement strand
AATGTGAGTTTAGATTCAACTACGGAAGCCCGAAACAACAACTGTTAATATTGAAGGAATGGGCTGAGATTTAAGGCTAATCTACTTCAGCCCCTTAATGAAATCAAAATTTAAACATCTATCCTTCAAGCAATTAGGTCTAGGCCTGATTACTGGCGCAGCTGATGACGACCCAAGTTGTATCGCCGCCTATTCAAAAGCTGGGGCGCTACAGCACTTATGCTTGCCACTGTCATTACTATGGTTTTATTCTGGTAATGATTGATTGGTAAATTCCATTTAAACTAAACTCGCTTTAAACAAACAAGAAAACCTATTTAAAAAACTTATGCCACATATTACATTAGATAACGCCTGCTTAGCTTACGGACATCATCCACTTTTGGACAAAGCCACTTTTCAGCTAGACCCTGGCGAGCGCGTGGGCCTGATTGGGCGCAACGGTGCAGGCAAATCTAGTTTGTTAAAAGTTATTACTGGCGAAAGCAAATTAGATGATGGCAATATATGGCGTGCCACTTCGATACGTATTGTTTATGTGCCGCAAGAGCCTGAACTTGACAACACCCATACCGTATATGAAGCAGTAGCTGAAGGGCTAGGCAGCTTGCAACAGATTTTGGTAGATTATCACCAAGTAACGCATGATATGGGTGAACCTAACGCTGATATCGATGCGCTGATGGAACGTATGCAACATTTACAACATGAGCTGGATGCAAAAAATGGCTGGGCAGCACAATCTCGTGTGGAAACTGTACTAAGCCGATTAAGTTTAGATGCAGATGTAGCTGTATCAAAATTATCTGGCGGTTGGCGAAAACGTGTGGCTTTAGGTCGTGCGCTGGTTGCCGACCCAGAAGTGTTATTGCTGGATGAACCCACTAACCACCTCGATTTAGAAGCTATTTTATGGTTAGAAGAATTACTGCTTAACTTTAATGGTGGCGTACTATTTATTACCCACGACAGGCGCTTTTTGAATCGTCTAGCGACACGCATCGTTGAATTAGACCGCGGCAAACTCACTGACTTTGTTGGTACTTATGATAACTATCTCGTTAAAAAAGAAGAGTTACTAGCGATTGAAGCCACGCACGCTGCCAAGTTTGACAAAGTGCTGGCGCAAGAAGAAGTTTGGATACGCCAAGGCATTAAAGCACGCCGCACCCGTAATGAGGGTCGTGTGCGCCAACTAGAAAGGCTACGTTTGGAGCGCGCAGCCAGACGTGAGCGGCAGGGCAATGTCAAATTATCCCTAGATAGTGGCGAACGTTCAGGCAAATTAGTTGCAGAACTAGAGAACGTGCATAAAGTATATGGTGATAGAGTCTTAATCAACGGCTTTACCACGCGTATTATGCGCGGTGACCGCATCGGTTTACTAGGACCGAATGGTATTGGGAAAACCACATTACTTAAAATTGTACTGGGTGAGATTGAAGCCGACAGCGGGAAAGTTGCGCGCGGTACTAATTTAAATGTTGCCTATTTTGACCAAATGCGCGAACAATTGGATGAAGAGGCCACACTTGCTGACACCATTAGCCCAGGCTCTGATTTTGTAGAAATCGGCAATGAGCGCAAGCATGTGATTAGCTATTTAGAAGACTTTCTATTCCCACCACAACGCTCACGCTCACCAGTAAAATCACTGTCTGGTGGCGAGCGTAACCGCTTATTATTAGCACGTTTATTTGCGCGCCCTGCCAATGTTTTGGTATTAGATGAGCCGACTAATGATTTGGATATAGATACATTAGAGTTGCTAGAAAGTCTGCTACAAAATTTTGCTGGAACTTTGTTTTTAGTAAGCCATGACCGTACATTTTTAGAAAACACAGTCACTCAAGTGATCGCGTTTGAAGGCAATGGGCAACTTACTGAGTTTGGTGGTGGTTATGACGATTGGTTAAGGTTCACTCAACAGCGTCTAGATGAAGAGACTACTAAATTAGCCAAGCCTGTGAGCAAGACAACTGAGACCAAAGCAAATTTAAAAGCCAGCTCACAGTCGAATTCTACTAAACTTAGCTTTAAAGAAACACAAGAACTAGAGGCATTACCTGCACAAATTGAGGCATTAGAAACTGAACAATCGGCTGTTAATGCTCAACTCGCTACGCCAGAAATTTATAACAATGTTAAAGAATCAAAAGCATTGCAAGCTAAATTAATTGCCCTTGAAAATGTTATTGAAACTGCATTAGCAAAATGGGATGCGTTAGAAACTAAGCGCAGTTAGAACTTGAGCAACTAAGACCAAATTATACTGTTGGATTTTTTTCCAACAGTATAATTTTACATTCTCAATTAAACTCTTATAAAATATATTAGAAGTTATATGGGAATCTCACTCCAACGCTAATGTCTGGAGAGTCGGGTGTAACACCGACGCCTACGTTTGCAATCATTGATAATCTGTCTGAAATACCATAAGTTACACCAAAATTAACCGATCCAGCAGTAGAATCACTACCCGTAACATTTTGCCAGCCTTGTCCCTGTGCTTTAATACGCGTTTTCTCAGCAAAACGATGCGCATAAGACATGCTTAGACTCATACGCTCATTCAATGCAAACGCTATGCCGGCACCCAGTGAATATTGATTACCAAGATCAACTTTAGCTGGCGTACGTAACGTTGGATCTGAGCTAATATCACTAAAGCTACGCTGTAGATTATATGTGTAAGCAAAGTTAGCAAATAAAATAGCTGGGTCAACTGTTTTAATAAAACTCACCCCGCCAGTCAATGACCAAACGCCATTGCCTGTTGGTAATTCAGTAGGAGATTGCAAATTAGTATTATTAGGATCTTTCACAAATTTAATCCCATACGGGTCCTTACCTGTAGGGGCTTTAACACGGAAACTAAGTACCGTATCGGGGCTTTCTTGATCTTCTTTAAACAAGCGGTAGAAAACTCCTGCACTAGCATCACCTATGTCTCTATTGCTTACACTTGCTTCACTTACCGCAGATGTACTAAAGCCAGCTCCTACTGAAGAGAAGTTAGATTTACGATATAAGTAAGGCACATTTATATCCACTTGCAAACGATCACTTACCCCATAGCGGCCTGTCACATCGGCAGTCCAAATATCAGCTTTGATGCGGTCTAAATTAATTTTACCAAGAAATATCGCATCTAATGCTAAGAAACCATTTAAGAATAAATCACGCCTGTCAGAATGTGAGTAACTTAAACCAGTTTCTAAGGTAAATTTACGATCAAACAAAACATGTTGCTCTTGATAAACGGCTTCTGCACTACTAGAAGGAGGCGCTTCTTTTACCACTTTCGAAGAATTCTGAGAATCAGAGGCACTAGACTCTTGGTTCTCAGGGTCACCACTGACTGTATTTGCAACAGCTTTTATAAAACGCCCTTTGCTTGGTGCACTTGCTTCAATTTGTTGTAATCTCGCTGCCATTGAACGCATGGCGGCATTTTGCGATTCATAACGCTGTGTTAACTCATGCATTTGTTGACGAAGTTCATCAACCTCTGCATTCGTTGCTGCAATTGCAGCCAAAGGCAAGCTCGCTAAAATTGATGCGACTAATACCTTAACTGGAAAATGATTATGCATAAGTTCCCCTTCGAAACATCAGCTTAATAAAACATTAAAAATAACAACTTTTATTATTTATTCTTAATAAAACTAATTATCTTTTATCATACATCAAATATTAATTATGTTTTAAATATTGAAAGTAATTCTAAATCCCACAACGCATGCTAAAGTGCGTAAAGTACTCAGAATCGATAAGTTTTAATTTATATTTAGGCATTTTTCGATAAAAATTTAACATTAAAAATTAAGGTATGAAGTTAGCCTGTTGAGCAACTTAATACCTTAATTTAACAAAGACGATATAGTTAAAATAACGCTGACGGAGGTATTGACCTTAAAGCTTGAAGCATTTGACCAGCTTGGCCTTGAAGGCCATTATCCAATGCATTAAACTGCACGCTGAGATGAATCACATTTTGAATTTGATTCAGATTGCCAGCCAGTTGCACAGACTGTAATAGCTGCCCTCCATTACTTCCATTGCGAATTTGTTGCAACGCCTGTCCTTGATTAGGCACTGCCACAGAAACTCTTAACCCACTTTGCGTCAGGCCAACAGATGCAATACTACCGTTAGGGGTGATAGTTGAAATGTTTGGACTTTTATCTTTGAGAGAGGATTCTGATGATGGTGCACTTGAAGAAAATTTAACGTTGAGCCCTACGTTATTAGATATGCCATTAGAAACACCAGCTACTTGAATATTTTGCACAACACCATTCACATTTTGCAAACCTGAACCACCACTTACAAGCTCTGAACCATAATTTGCATTGTCAGCAGTAGGAGCATATTGTTCTACAGTAATAATAGGTCTAAAACTAACTTGTGGGTTGCTGCCAGCTAAGTTAACTTCTAGATTACCTGATGCTGAAATCAACTCACCCGATGCCGCAATCCACTGCGTCAACATCTCCACACCAAAATACATCACTTGTCCTGGCGCAACATACTTGCCACGCATTTGCCCTAAATCAGCATCAGAAATCTCAGTTATCTGACTAAGTATTCCTTTATTCTGCATTACTTTATTTGGTAAACCAGCTTGAGCAGATGATGTTACTAAAAACACTCCCATCAGCCCAACGATCAACATATTTAAATTAGAACGCTTAAAACCATGTTTCACATTTCTTTTACTTTTTTCAAGGCGCAGTTGCGCCATAGTAATCGTTATTGAGTTTATTACACATGTCATCACTAATTCCTCCTATGTTAGTCAGGGTGTGTCCTGTCAGATCATTTGGAAATCATCCTGATATTTAACTGTGCCAAACATTATGCTTATATTTCCATAATCAGAATTGCTTGGCATCAATTAAAAATTCATCTCTCTTAAAATGTATGCACACAACGGTTTCGGTTTTTTCCTAAAACAGTTCTGCACTCGAAAAACCAAATTCTACTAATTGAGCATCAGTCAACGGCTGTAGGTTATTAATATTATTACGCGCAGTTAATTGCTCCTTAGGCCTTAACAGCACTGTATCTCTTTTGAACCCTGGTCCAACCACAGCGAAAATTACTTTATTCCAACCAGCTAAAAAATCTGTGAACTTCATAATCCTGTTGCCTAGCGCAGGATCGGCAATATATACTTTATCTTCGGTTGTTTTTCTAAGCACTACAAAGTGTTTGTAACCTTTGATATCCAACAGCACGATAACTGGTACCTTTATTCTTTCCAAGGCCTCAGGCGTCATGCCGTAACCGCGACCTCGCAAACCCAGTGTCTGCGTATAGTTCTTTAAATCAAGTAAGGAAAATCCTTTTTCTTTTACTATTTCAGCATCACTCACTTTTAATAATCCATCAATCACTTCAGCTTCAGTAAGTTGAAGCCCATAAGCGTATTTAAGAATCGTGGCCAATGCCGCAGCGCCACAACTAAAATCGGTATTTTGTGGCACCATATCGACATAATGCAGCTCACGCATGCTAAGTAAATTTTTATCAATAAGCCCTGCACCAGGCACAACGTCACCTATATGATTATTCCCCGCAGTCGAATTAACAGGTAATAAAGTTATCAATATCGCAAATAGATATAAGGGAAACAATATGTAATATTGACGGCAATATTGATAACTGTGCTGCACGCTATGTTTATTATTAATCATGGCAACGATCACTCCCTTATAATGATTGAAACAGTAACGGTGAAGTCTCTGATTGGATATAAGATTACCCAATCAGAGACGATTCGAACTAAACATTTGATGTTGATATTAAGTTAGTAAAATCATTCACCACCGCCAGGCCTAACAGTACCGTCCCCAAGTGCTGCTGCAATCGCAAGGTGATTACCTTGAAGATTATTAGTACCAGCGGCAATGTTTACACCAATGTTGCCAGTTGCATTTTGAAGTGCATTACCTCCAATGCTGGCATTATTTTCATGTGGCCGATATGCAGTATAGGTGTGATCCACTACACCAGTAAATGTACCGCTTAAACCAATTGCAGAGTATTCTACAAACGCAAGGTTACCAGATGATGTGCTACCACTGTAAGTACCAGTAGAAGTACCTGTGTTATCCAATCCCAAACCACCAATTGGGCCATTTTCATCGGATTTACCATTCAAACGTGCACCTTGAGAAGAGCCATCTAAATCAACATGACCTGTCTGAAAGCAGTTTGAACAAGGGTGTTGCTGAGAGCTACTCCAGATATCAGGATACCAATTGTTATTCTGTACTGAAGTTCCACTGGTACTAGCTTGGGTGGTACCTCCACTATTAGTACCTTCATAGCCACCAAAACCAACACCAATGCTACCACCACTTAACTTACCAGTAAGGGTAACATTGGTCCTATCATAAATAGTGAAGTTAGCGCCAGTATTAGCTGTTTGGTTATGATCACCCAATTGACGACTTGTAACATTAGCCTCTGCCATTGTGCCAGATTTGTTCACTGAAGCTGACATTGAGTTAGCTTGTAGGTTACTGTCACCAGAAGCGATATTCACTCCAATATTACCAGTAGCATTCGACAATGCATTGCCGCTTAAACTTGCATTATTGCGAGTTGCTAAATTAACTGTGTGATTCATCTCAGCATTTTGGTTGGAGATAGACTCAGCATCTGCGAATACAAAAGCAGCATCCACAGCTGAAAGTGCAGCAGAGTTATCTTGGAAGTTATTATCACCACTGGTGACGTTCACCCCAATATTACCGCTAGCATGATTAAGTACGTTACCATCCACCTTCGCGTTGTTATCCACAATATTATTGTTCACAGCATTATGGTCATTATCTTGTTGTTGGTTAACTAGCGCAGCTGAACTAGCGTTAACTGGAATGGTGCCTGAGACACGAGCACCACCTGTAATGTTAACTTCTCGTTTCATTTTAACGGTCTTATCGACACTGACTTTAACTTTGTTTTCATAAGTTGACTTATCTAAAGACAGGTCAGCACGTGCATTAATTTTTACATCCGCATAAAAATTATGTTGATTTCTACCTCCATCTTCGTCATCTTGAGAAAAAGCTAGCGAACTAGAAAATAATGCAGCTACTGCCAGTGCTATAGGAACATATTTAAATTGTTGTGTTTTCATGATATTCTCCAAAATTATTAGTTAATTGTTAATTAAGGTTTCGTTTCCAACTGCAAATGGAAGGCGAAATTATTTGCCGTACTATTGCCAGACCCCGCTGACTGGTTAACCTGCACTATCCCGCGCGAACCTTCAAAAGCAGTGTTAGCAATTGATGCTGCCTTGAGGTTTATGCTTTTAGCTTGGCCTTCCAGACCTACTCCTGAAGCAGTCGCAGCAAGCTTGCTCTCTGAAACCGCTTCTACTACAAAGCCCACCGCGATCGCCAGTCCATTGACTTGGGTGTTACCCACGCCACTGGTTTGATTCACCGAAATCGTACCTAAACTGTTTGCAAAGGCATGATCTCGAATGATGGCGATAGAAAGATTCGGCGCGGTAGCGCGAACCCATCCCACCGCCTGTTGCAAGTTAACTTGGGCGGTAGCAAACCCACCTTCCAAACCAACTGCTAAGGCAACCGCGTTTAGCTGGGCATTTGAATCTCCGGCTGCTACATTCACAGCCAAAATTCCATGAATATTACTTAATGCGTTACCTTCAATGACACTACTTGTGATGTAACTTGGCAACTCAGGCACAAAGTCTTGACTAAAGCAAAGTGTTGAAGTTAGCCCAGTAAGCAGTAACACGGCTGCTTCTAGTGATGGATGCTTATATTGTTGTGGGTAGTTCATAGTAAGCCCCTGTCTGATATTTATTTTGGATAACTACCTAAAGCTAGCCGAATGACTCATTGCACCACTTAAAGCACTACTTAATGTGTCAGTCGCAAGGCTAACGCCGCCGCCAACTCCACCGCCTATACTTGAAGTCATACTACCCAAACTACCTGCTGGTGATAACTTGTCGTCTAATGTATTCACGACTAAGCCCATGGTAGAACCATCGTAAGATGAGCCAGCTTGCTGAGTTGAAGTGATGGCAGTTGTATTATTTACGACACCACCAGCTATGATGGATGACTCTCCATCAGTCAGCTCAGTAATATAATTTCCATTTTTATTTGCTAAGCCATTGGTGCCACTCACAATTTGTTCATCAGGCGCTACATCCACTTTATGGACTTGCCCTGTAAAGCGTAACCCGCCTACAGATTGGTAAGGCACTTCACGGATTACCACTATTTTTCCATCTCCCGCAAACACCTGATGAACAATCAATTGGCATGTGATTAATGTTGCTACTGCGATTGATAAAACCAATAAAACAAAAAATGATGCTTCGTTACATGACCTAGTTAAAAAACGTGACATGTTGCCCTCCTGATTCATCTAATTAACATATCTAAACAACTTCAAAATTACTGCATTAATCAAATTACTGCGTTTCTTATTTAATTACTGTGTTACTTAGTCGTTATTGTCATAACGACACTTTGTAAATTACCCTGACCTTGTGCTAATGAGATAGCTTGACGACGACTAGTATTACTTCGCTCATCCCACAAAATCACAGAAATTTTTTGCTCAGCTTCAACCCTCTGTGCTTCAATACCCATCCCACTGACATCAGAAAGCGCACTATCATTGAGCACACTACCATCTAGATGACTGTTGCTGTATGTGTCTTCGTTATCAGTGGCATCAGTCTGAAAGTTAAACTCCAACATATTCCACGACGCTTGAAGCAACTCGGCATGTGCTGTGACATTAAAAACCAGTCCGCTCAGTAACAATGTCATCAATACCAATGTTTTTTTTATCTGGTAAGCTGCATCAATCAGAGGTATTTTTTTAAAGTACGCTGTACGTAGCTGTTTAAAAATTTTCACTATCACCCTGATTAAAATTCTAAATAAATCCATAGCAACTCCTGATAGCAACCACTACATCAATCGAGTGTTATATAAATTCTGATTGATACCTCAGTATGTAGATTTGTAGCAGCAACCATGCCACATATATAACATATTGTTTTTAAATGATTTAATGTTGGTTGGCTAAAAATTTATAATGGTAGTTGTATCAAAAATCTTACAAGGTAATCATATTTAAATTTATAAATCATTGTTTTTAAACGATTTATAAATATTTAAAAGCGTAAACTTTATGTTACAAAATTGAATAGCATAAGCGAGCAGATTTAAATTGAACAATACCTATTGCTAAACTAAATTATTAACAGGCATAAAAAAGCAGCACTAGTGCTGCCAGATAAAACCTTCAACATATTTAATGATGCGAATAATTATTGAGTTTGTGTTTTTCTATTAACCGATAAAGTGTCATCCGCGAGATGCCAAGATTGCGTGCAACTAGCGTAAGATTATCATTCGATCGAGTAAGTGCCTCTTGCAAAATAGAGCGCTCAGTGTTGTTTCTAGCAACATCTAAAGTGATCCAGCTATCATTCGTATGTACTTTTTCAATCCCCAAATCTTTGGGGCTAATTAAATGTCCTTCACACATCACTAAACAGCGCCTGACACGATTGATAAGTTCGCGCACATTACCTGGCCAGCTATAATTTTTCATTGCAGTTAATGCTGCAGCAGAAAACCCTTTTACATTACGACGTTTTTCGTCAGAAAACTTCTGAAAAAAATACTTTGCCATGAGTTCAATATCGCCTTCTCTGGAGCGTAATGGTGGTGTTTTAAGTTGCAGCACATTTAATCTATAAAATAAATCTTCGCGGAAACGTCCGGCCTCAACTGCACGTTCAAGATCAACATGGGTAGCGGCAATCACTCGTGTATTAACATGGATAGTTTCTGTTCCACCCACACGCTGAATTGTTTTTTCTTGTAAAAATCGTAATAGATTAATTTGCTGCTCTAACGGCAAATCACCAATTTCATCCAAAAAGATTGTACCTCCATGAGCTGATTCTATATGTCCAATCTTTCTTTGTTGTGCGCCAGTAAATGCACCACGCTCATAACCAAACAATTCTGATTGAATGAGCGTTGCTGGAATAGCTCCGCAGTTAACAGCAACAAAAGGACCCTTAGCAAAATTTGAGCGTTCATGCACAGCGATAGCAGCCAACTCTTTACCAGTGCCACTTTCTCCCGTAATGAGCAACGGCGCAGTTACTCCAGCGACTTTACGAATGTTTTTAAATAAATCCTGCATTTTAGGGCATGTGCCCACCATTTCAGCTTCGCTAGCATTAAGCACAGCATCCGTTTTATCGTCCCATTTCATACACGCCATGCCATAAGCATGGCCTAAGGAGGTCAATAGTCGAGACTTGTCTGGTGGGTTAGTATGAAAGTCGTACAGCGATTCAACTATCATTTGCTTAATAGATGGAATATCTAATGATGACTTAGAAAAAAGTCCAATCCATTCCATCTGGCCAGCACGATGCAATATATCTTCATATGGTGGTGACATATTACTGTCTATAGCGTTATCAAACTGCATAGTGCCAACATTTACTAAACCAACATGAATATGATGTTCATTAATTTTGGATAGCGCCTGTTCAGGTGATTCGGCAATCGCTACATTCCAGCCTGCTGATCGCACATGCTCAAGCACTGCTGGTAAGGCACTACCGCCATAGTAAAGCAAGCTTCTGGACTCTGTGTCTTGCATTCTTCATTCCATTTCTATTAGTTTTTATTAATTCTATTAGTTTTTATCGGTATGAAATTAGTGTTTGATTACTATTATTTGTCACAGTTTTCTGCTTATCACTGCTCGATAATAGGTATATAGATGCTGTATAAATAAGCTAGTAGCGATGTTATTAAAAAATAACGGGGTAGATTTTAAATGTAGGTTTAAAATCGTCTTGCAAGCTTAATCTGCAAGACTGCATGCAACAAAAGCCAATGCCTTACTTAGAACTTAACACCAAGTTAACCTTTATCAAAGTGCAATATCAATCTATGCATATTCCTCTAACAAAATGCCCTAAGATCAATTTACAGATTAAACATAGCTTAGGAAATGCGTGTCAACACGTAAGTGCAAACCCTTATATCAACATATATAAATAGCTTAAGTCTGTGTTTTCATAGTAGAGTTAAGCTAATGTGATGTAATTAAGTTTAATCATTTTGGATAAAAATTGACTAATCCATTAAACAGCATAAGCTTTCTGACACTATTTAATGCGACTGCAGATGGGATACTTATGGTTGATGATTTCGACCATATAGTACAAGCGAATCAAGCAGCACAGTTAATGTTAAGTTACACTGAGGCAGAAATTACAGGCTTAGCTGTTGAAAACATCATTGCTCAATCTCACCGTGAGCACTATCAAAACATCAAAGCCGCCTGCTCAACAAGCCATTATAAACACCGCCAATCTAATCGTGGTGAGCGTTTCATTGTACTGACTCAGAACCACAAGGAGTTATTTGCAGACATTAAATTCAATCCAATATTGACCGAGACACATAATTTTTTATTAGTGATATTGCATATTGTTGATAAAAGGCAACAGGCAGAAGAAGCGCTGCGAGCTTCAGAAGATAAACTCTACCTTGCTAGACGCACCGCCGGTTTAGCTATTTTTGATTTTGATACAAAATCCGATACCATCCATTGTGATGAACCCATGCATGAATTGTGGGGCATCCCTTTAACGGAGACCATTACTTACGAAAAGCTTTTAGCTGGCATTCATCCAGCAGATCGCCATATTTGGCAAGACGCCATTCTCCAAGCAATAAACCCAGAGAATACTGGAGGATATCGTGCAGAATATCGAGTAATCAACGCAACTAATCATGGAGAACGCTGGGTTTTCACGATTGGTACAGTATTTTTTGCAGAAGGCAAAGCCACTCGCTTTTTGGGCGTGGTACAGGATATTACAGAACGAAAACTGTTAGAAAGAAATCTACAAAAACAATCGATTGCAATGGAGTATGTTAGTAAACAACAGGTTGCAGCACAAACCGCATCAGCTATTGCACATGAACTCAATCAGCCATTAGCTGCTATATCAGCTTATAGTGAAGTTGCATTACACGCCTTAACTGACTACACTGGTGATAAAGATAAGTTACGTCGAGCACTTGAAGGTTGTGTAGCACAGGCACAGCGTGCGGGGCATAGCCTACACGAGCTACTGGAGTTTTTACAAAATGGTGAGTTTACCAAAGAGCCTATACACTTACATAATGTAATACGACAAGCCCTTGCAACGGTTAACCATGGAGGCTATGGAGGCTTTCAACCAATACTTAAGTTAGAGCCGAATCTACCAACTATATTAGGTAATAGCATGCAAGTGCAAAAAGTGATTATTAACCTAATACTCAATGGGATAGAGGCCATGCATGTTGCTGGTGTGTGCTTAGCAAGTATTAATGTTGAAGCATTTACTGTGATAGGCTCTAATAGCGTCAACAAAATAGATATGACTAACGCCAATATGGTACAAGTAACAATACAAGATAATGGACCTGGTCTTGATATTAAAACCTCCAAGCGCATATTTGAGCCCTTCTTTACCACAAAAGCTAAAGGTATCGGCATGGGACTCTCCATTAGCCGTGCACTCATTGAAGCAAATGGGGGGCAGCTCTGGATGGATATGAATGCTACCTCCGGTGCTAAATTTCACTTCACGTTGCCTGTAGCCACATGCAACGAATAGAACCCATTGTATTTATTGTAGATGATTCTGCTGCTGTGCGTGATGCACTAACTCTTATGATAGAGCAGGAAGGTATTCAGGTGCAGGCTTTTGCAAGCGGTGAAGACTTTCTTGCTAGTTACACACAAGAAAGTTACGGCTGTGTACTTCTCGACATTGGCATGCCAGGCATAAACGGCTTACAATTGCAAGCAGAGTTATTTAGACGAGAGTTTTTACTGCCTATTATCTTCCTCACGGGTCATGGTGACATTCCCATGAGTGTTAGAGCCATTAAAGCTGGTGCCATAGACTTTTTAACCAAACCCATTACTCGAGAAAAACTATCTGTAATAATCAATATAGCTTTATTAGAAAGTAAAAGAACTCTCACAAAACTAGTTAATAATAACCAGCATAAAGCCCATTTAGCTGAACTCACCTCGCGCGAAAGAGAGGTAATGGTATTGGCAATTGCAGGCTATCCTAATAAGGAAATTGCACGCAACCTTGGTATTAGTCATCGAACCGTAGAGATTCATAAATCTAAAATCATGCATAAAACTGGCGCTCTTAACCTAGTTGATTTAGTGCGCATAGCTCATGAAACTAGTTTTACTAATTCAATCACTGCAATGAATCTAACGGATGACTCTACAAGTTAACAAGTTCACTGGCTGAGTTTGTTATACCCATTATTTACTAGTTAACTCTTTAACATTCTGCCATTGGTTGTTTTGGTGTTCAAATTCCAGATCTTTATTCACTTTAACTACTAAATCTTTTTCAAACATGGTAACGGGTAAATTAACCTATTCAGCAGCTCGTTTGACCAACGCAGGTGTCATTTTTCCGTCACGTAACGGCAACACTGCAACTAGTCCATTTTTAGATAAAGCAACGTCTTGCATACGGCATATTAAATTCAGACACTCTAACAAAGAGTCTGCTTATTGGCTCTTGGGACGGGCTATTTTCTGTCATTATAATTCCCGCATAAGTACATACAATTATTTATCAATACTCTTCAGTTATCACAGTTTTAATTGAAAAGTATGTGCAATAGTTATACGAATAGAATGGCTAAATAATAAAAATCGCTACTTGGGGTACTAGATGATGGTCGCCAAAAATTAAACTTAGTGCTTATTTCAAAGCACATTTTTATAGTGACACGGAATTTTTAATCAATACCGCAATCATATTATCCGATAAACCTTAATCAGTTGTATTGATAAAACAAAACTGTTATCAATAAAAAAGTGCAATTTGTATTACAGCTATAACGTGTTGAAGATATCTAAGAACCTTAGAGATGCAATCAAATACTGTTCAGAAAATATAGGAAAGCAAGATGATAAACTTATTAAGACTACTAACAACAGCAAGTTTTTTTGTAATGCACTTAGCACATGCGGCATGCATAAAAGATACGGAATTAAAGCAGCTTAATGAACAAGAAATACAATATATGCTAAGTCGTGTGCCACCAGCCTTTTCACATGCAGTACAAGATCAACAAATAATTTATACTCACCATGTAGAAGATCAGCAAAATTGCATTGTTACCGTTATCATCCATCTTCCTCAGGCACATATTACAGAAGCACAAACCAAGCTGGATTCTGACCCAAGTAAAAAAATATTACTGTTTGCGCAGGGTTATAGTTTGCCAGATAAAACCGAAGTAATGGCAAAATACAGTCTTGATCCTCACACCTTAATGGCTAATTCAAATGAAACATTACAATCGGGAGAGCTCGGTAAACTTCGTGCATCTATTGAGATGATGTATTCGCTAATCACAGAAAAGAGATTAAACGAACTCAATAAAAGCATTACCGTTCAATGGTCACAACACGACTTGGATAAAAGTATTAATGCTTGTGAAAGCTCTAAAAATAACAAGCAGTATTGCGAATGTAAAGTCAATTTTTTTGCGCAGCATTTGCAACCTAGAGATTTTGAGAATCTTCAATACTCGCAATCAAACCCTTACGCGTTTGCCTCAGTTAATAATGCTTTTTTATCTGAATTGGCACAAAAAAATGAGTTTGCATGTAAAGATTTTGCTAAGAAATTACGTTAATAGATCTAAGGTAGATTAATATAGATACAAATGGCTAAACACATAAATTTTTTAACTAATTAATTTTGGACTGTTGAATACCTTTGGTACCCCGAACACGAATCGAACGTGTGACCCTCCCCTTAGGAGGGGGATGCTCTATCCACTGAGCTACCGGGGCATTGTAAATGCATATGGCATTATAAGTCCTGTAGAAAATTAACATAAATAATTTTAATTAAAATATTTAAGAATCTAGTTCTCCAAACTAAACGTATAGGCGGCAGATAGTGGTTTATCTATTAAAATTAAAATTTTTTTTAAGCATCAGATTTGAGTAATTTTATATATCAACGACGGATTTAAACATGAAACTTATATTTTTTAGTTTGGTGCTGCTAATTTCAATTTTCGGTTTTTACAATATCAGCAGCGCAACAACTTTACCAAAAGCAGGTGAAAAAGCCCCAGACTTTAATTTGCCAGACACTAAAGGTGAATTACACGGTTTATCAAATTATTCTGGTAAGTGGTTAGTGTTGTATTTTTATCCTAAGGATGACACACCAGGTTGCACTAAGGAGGCTTGTAGCTTTCGCGATGATTTAAATAAACTAGATAAATTAGGTGCGCAAATAGTGGGTGTTAGTGTAGACGATTCAGGCTCTCATGCTAAATTTTCTGAAAAATACCACCTGCCATTTCCTTTACTTTCAGATAAAGATGGCAAAGTCGCAGATAGCTACGGCGCCTTAATGAACTTATTTGTAATGAAAATAGCTAAGCGCTACACCTTTTTGATAGACCCGCAAGGCACTATCGCCAAGGTTTATTTAAGCGTTGACACTTCACGTCACTCACAAGAAGTTATTGATGACTTACAAGCATTGAAATCACATAATTAACTGAGACTCAAATTTTACATAAGTATTTTCGGGAGATTATCATGAAATATTTAATAATCACTGCATTGATATTTTCTGTTTCTAGTTGGGCACAAGACTCAAATTTATATAAAAGTAGCATGAACTACTCATCATCCGAGACTTGGAAAACTTTAACCTGTAGTGGATTCAAAACTTGGCAAGATTGCCGAGCTCAGGCAAAATCAAATTGCCCTAATGGCTATTACACATCTGATGCATTAGAAAATATTCTAATACAACGTCGCGAAGTCAGTATTGCCTGTAAAACTTAGCTCATGCTTGCTAAATGCATGCGTAAAATCAAGTTGATGAGTAGATAATTAATTATCTAAGTCAAGCTAATTAATACCAGCCTTAAGCTTCAAGCGAAAAAAGTCACGCCATGTTGTTCTTATGAGCTCATTTTGCAGATAATATTTTCCATATTTTTATAAAGATACTTCCATCAACTCTAGTTTTAGCCTTGTGTTACTTGAGTCTTTTATTGCTTTTTTTTCAATATACATTAATTTATCAGCTTCAGTTATTAGCTCCGCAATTGATTGATTTTTGTTTGAGTTATATTCAATGCCGCCAACACTGTAAGCAATGTTACAGCCAAGTTTTTCAGCCGCATTATATTGGTCTATCCTCAAACATAGCCGCTTTAACACATTCTGCATTTCCAAATGATTAGTATTGGTCAGCAAAACTACAAACTCATCCCCGCCTAATCAGCCTAAAACATTAGAATCACGAAATACTTCAAGTAAAGCATTACTAAAAGCAATTAATGCTCTATCACCTTCTGCATGCCCGTATTTATCACTAATATGTTTATAATCACCTAGATCAAAGTACAACATAGAAGTCAGCGCATCCATGGTGGCGAGCTGTAAAGAAGATAGTTCTATCTCTACCATGCGAACTAAATCACGCATTAGTGCTTTATCTATTCATCAAAGTTTCTTGGTGCTTGATCCAACAAACCCAATGTTGCTAATTTACTCCCATTAATAACAAACAGGGGATACCCTGCATAAAATCTGATGTTGGGTGATTGCATCACCAATGGATTGTCAAAGAAACACTGATCAAGTAAAGCATTTGGCACTTCAAAAATCTCATCATCTAGGATGGCATGGCCAAAGAAAGAAATATGCCGCGCTGTCTCTTTAAACTCCGATCCAAAAGAAGATTTAAACCACTGCCTGTCGAAATCTACCAGTCTAACCAATGCAACCGGCACACCAAACAAACGCTTTGCTATTCTTGTAATTCTGTCAAGGCGTTCTTATGGAATAGAGTCAAGAATATTTAACGCACGCAAGGTTTCTAAACTCGCGTTTTTATTTGTAGGCAGTAAGTGCTTCAGCTAATGCCCATAATAATTTTAGTTTAAGTATCAGTTTAGGGGCGGCGCCAGTTTATCACGCCATACCTCATGCTTAATATTATGCCCCAGAGGTTATGCAGAATTCCCCCTCGCATTATTTACTATGACCAACCCATAACACGATATCTCTATGATGATAACGATGTCGATTAATGTGGAGAAAAAATTATGTTCGCTCACCCACTTGTGATTTTAGTTTACATAGTTGAATAAGCAGGTCCACTGCCAGCCTCCGGTGGTACCCAAACTATATTCTGTGTTGGGTCTTTGATATCACAAGCTTTACAGTGAATACAGTTCTGCGCATTAATCTGTAATTGTGGTGCGCTCTGCTTTTGTACTATCTCATACACCCCAGCTGGGCAATAGCGTTGCTCTGGTGCATCAAACTGTGGCAAATTCACGGTTATTGGAATAGTTAAGTCTTTTAAATGTAAGTGGCATGGTTGGTTGGCATCATGTGAAATATTGCTTAAATTAATCGAACTCGGTTTATCAAAACTAAAAATACCATCGGGTTTCGGATAGCTAATTTTTGGCATATCAGCCGCCAGACGTGTACATTGATGATCAGCTTTTTGATGGCGCAGTGTCCAAGGCAAACGTAAGCCAAAGGCTGACAGCCACATTTCCATGCCGCCTAACAGCATACCAACCCAATTACCAAACATTGAGATTAACGGCTTAACATTACGAACTGCCCCTAAATCACGTTCTATCCATGATTTTTTCAATGCAGCAGGGTAAGCATGTAACAACTTATCGTTATGTTCTGGCGAATTGTGTACAGACTGAAATGCGGCTTCAGCAGCAAGCATGCCCGACTTCATCGCATTATGCGTGCCCTTGATACGTGGTAGATTAACCATACCTGCGCTGCAGCCGATTAATGCACCACCTGGAAATATCATTTCTGGCCAAGATTGGAGACCACCTTCATTAATGGTGCGTGCACCATAACTCAGGCGTTTCCCACCTTGTAACATGGCACGTATTTTAGGATGTGTTTTGAAACGCTGAAACTCATCAAACAGAGATAAATGCGGATTTGCGTAGTCTAGATGTACTACAAAACCGATTGATACAAGTTGCTCGCCGTAGTGATATACAAATGAGCCCCCACCAGTGTCCGCAGATAGCGGCCAACCCATGCTATGTTGCACAAGCCCGGTATAATGTTGCGCTGAAGGTATTTTCCAAACTTCTTTAAAACCTAAACCATATTTTTGTGGGGATGCGTTGTGGCGTAAATTAAGTTGCTCTTCCAATGCGCGAGTCAGCGAACCTCGCGTACCTTCGGCAATTAAAGTATATTGTGCTTGGATTTCAATACCTGAGGCAAATTGGGCTGTAGGCTCTCCTGTTGCATCGCGACCCATATCACCAGTAATCACGCCAATTAATTGTTGATGCTCATTAAATAAAGGCTCTTGCGCTGAAAAACCTGCATAAATTTCCACGCCCAATGCTTCCGCCTGTTGCCCAAGCCAACGGCAAACCTCACCTAAGCTCACAATGTAATTACCTGTATTAGTCATCAATGGAGGCATTAGCCAATGTGGGATGTGCCAACTACTTTTCTCGCCAAACAGATTGAATTCATCCTGAGTCACTTTGTTGTGCAATGGTGCCCCCCTTTCACGCCAATCTGGAATTAATTCATCTAACGCAATTGGGTCAATCACTGCACCAGACAATATATGCGCACCGACTTCCGCACCTTTTTCCAAGACACAAACACTTAATTCTTCTGAATTTTCCACTGCCAGTTGCTTTAACCGTATGGCAGCTGATAACCCTGCTGGGCCAGCACCAACTATCAAAATATCGTAATTCATTACATCGCGTTGCATATGTGTACTTTCAAGCAATATGGGGTAAATTAACTTGGTCACTGCGCTCATGTCCAGCGGTCATTTCTAGGCAAAGACTCAGAAAATGCCGAATACCCGCAGTTTGGTATTTTTGTTTATGCCATAAAAAATAAAAATAACGGTCTAACTTAATATCTGGCGTATCTAGCGCTACAAGGCTGCCACGACGGAATGCATCTTTTAGTGCCAGACGTGAAATACAACCAATACCTAAGCCAGATTCTACGGCACGTTTGATAGCTTCTGTATGCTCAAGCTCCAATCGAATATTAAGCTTGGCATGATGATTTTGGAAAGCACGATCAAACGTCTCGCGTGTACCAGAACCTTTCTCACGTAATATCCAAGGTTCTTCTAGAAGTCTTGCTTGGCTAATATTTTTTTGTTGCGCTAAAGTATGGTCAGGCGCACAAAAGATCGCCAGTTCATCGGCTATCCATGGTTGCACTTCTATGTCAGGGTGATGGCAATCGCCCTCAATCATACCCAAATCCAACTCGTAATTAGCAATTTGCTGCACAATAGTCTTAGTGTTATGAACTTGTAATTGGATACGACTTTCAGGGTGTTGTTGCAAAAACTGCGCAACAAGCAAAGTCGCTAGATAATTGCCGACTGTCAGCGTTGCGCCTATATGCATTTCACCGAAACCAGCATGTCCATTTAACTGAGCTTCTATCTCTTTTGCACGGTCAAGTATTTCTACTGCTCTTGGCAAAAGCTGTCGACCCGTTTCATTAATGCTGAGTGATTTTCCAACTCGATCAAATAGTTGCAAATCAAATTGGCGTTCAAACTCTCCTAATGAGGTGCTGGTTGCTGATTGAGATAAGTGCAAAAGCTCCGCTGCACGTGAAACGCTTTCAGTGCGGCTAATTGCTACAAATATCTCAAGTTGTCTTAAACTATATTTCATATCTACTTTATAGATAAATATTATACAAACAATCAATTTAGTAAATATTATACATCGGCCTATAATGGTGAGCAAATCTAGAGGAACACGAAATGAAAATATTAGTCGCAATCAAGCGCGTGGTAGATTACAACGTCAAAGTAAACATCAAATCTGATGGCTCTGATGTCAATACAGACGGTGTTAAAATGGGTCTTAATCCATTCGACGAAAACGCTATTGAAGAAGGGTTACGCTTAAAGGAAAAAGGTGTGGCTTCAGAAGTAATTGCCGTTTCGCTTGGCGGCAGTGCAAATCAAGATGTACTTCGCCACGCCTTAGCCATGGGCGTAGACCGTGCAATTCTAGTTAATACAGATAGCATATTACAACCTTTAGGTGTGGCAAAGTTGCTTAAAGCTGTTGTTGAGCGTGAAAAACCCGAACTTATATTATTAGGTAAACAAGCTATTGATAGTGATGCCGGTCAAACGGGCCAAATGCTAGCGGCGTTGCTTGGGTTTGGGCAAGGTACATTTGCATCAAAAATTAATATTAACAACCAAGAAGTTTTTGTAACGCGTGAAGTCGATGGCGGTACTGAAACATTATCAATCAATTTACCCGCTGTTTTAACAGCTGACTTGCGATTAAATGAGCCACGTTTTGTTAAGTTACCTAACTTAATGATGGCACGCAAAAAACCTATTGAAAATATTAACGCGAGTGAATTATCAGTTGATACTACACCACGCCTACGTTTGCTAAAAGTAACTGAACCACCACAACGCAAAACTGGCATTAAGGTAAATAGCGTACAAGAGTTATTACAAAAATTAAATGAAATAGAAGGTATAGAACTATGAGAGTTTTAATCTTAGCTGAACATGATGGTCAGCAATTAAATTCATCCGTCTATCAATCTGTAACAGCAGCAAAGACATGGGCAATACCGATTGATATTTTAGTCACAGGTAAAGACACTAAAGAAGTTGCTAAGCTGGCTGCAGCCATTACTGGTGTGCACCGTGTACTGAGTGTAGAGGCGCCACACCTGGAGCATCAACTAGCAGAAGATGTTGCTAATATCATTACAACCGTTGGCAATGATTATGAGGTTATCCTAGCCGCACATTCATCGTTTAGCCGCAATATATTACCGCGAGCTGCCGCCTTATTAGATGTTGCCATGATTTCAGATGTTTTACAGTTTAAAGCTGACAATACTTATATACGGTCAATCTATGCAGGGAATGTCCACGCCGTGGTACAAAGCGTTGATAACCTACAAATACTCACTATTCATGCCAGCAATTTCTCTGCGGCTAGTCGCGATGGCAATGCCGAAACGGTCATACTAGAAGCACCAGCAGCATTTAGCAATAGCCATTGGGTATCAGAGCAACGTAGTGTTTCAGATAGGCCTGCATTAAGCTCGGCTAAAATAGTTATTTCCGGTGGCAGATCATTAGGTAGTGCAGAAAATTTTGAGAAAGTATTAGCCCCTCTTGCGCAAAAGCTAGGTGCTGCTCTAGGTGCAACACGTGCTGCAGTTGATGCAGGTTACGCACCGAATGAGATACAGGTTGGACAGACTGGCGTTGTTGTGGCCCCAGAGCTTTATTTCGCTATCGGCGTATCGGGTGCGATTCAACATACATATGGCATGAAAGACAGTAGAATTGTTGTAGCTATCAATCAAGATCCAGATGCACCAATATTCCAGGTAGCAGATTATGG
>JAYVTW010000107.1:0-3341 GCA_043788445.1 Methylophilaceae bacterium | reverse complement strand
ACATTACGATCAGCTACATGTATGATATTAATAGCATATCCAGTACGACGGCTAATTTCATCTGCATTGCGATTAAGTACATTAAAAGTACCGCCGCCTACAGTGCCTATGCCCAACAAACCTACTTTAAGTTGCTTCATTTACTTGTTCCAATAGTTCTTTATTATTAATTTTATTTTGATGTTTTTTACGATAATTATCCAAAAAACGTGCGATACGTTTAATCGCTTCTGCTAAATCATCTACGTTAGGTAGAAACACCACTCTAAAATGGTCGGTTAGCTTCCAGTTAAATCCGGTGCCTTGAACTAACAATACTTTTTCTTCCAGCAGAAGCTCTAAAATAAATTGCTGGTCGTCTTGAATCGGATACATCTCAAGATCTAATTTAGGAAACAAATACATTGCAGCGGCCGGCTTATAGCAAGTGACACCAGGAATTGCTGTTAGCATTTCATAAGCCAAATCTCGCTGCTTACAAAGCCGTCCATTTGGCGCAACTAAATCGTTTATACTTTGATAGCCACCTAAAGCTGTTTGTATCGCTAACTGACCTGGTACATTTGCGCATAAACGCATGCTAGCTAACATGTTAAGTCCTTCAATATAGTCCTTAGCGTGTTTTTTCTCACCCGAAACAACTAACCAACCGGAACGATAGCCGCAGGTGCGGTAATTTTTTGATAAACCATTAAAAGTTACGAAAAGTACATCGTCTGCTAATGAAGCGATTGAGGTATGCGTATTGCCGTCATATAACACTTTGTCGTAAATTTCATCGGCAAAAATCACCAAACCATGATGACGCGCAATTTCAATAATACCGCGCAATATTTCATCTGGATACAATGCTCCGGTAGGATTATTCGGATTAATAATTACAATGCCACGCGTATTAGCTGTGATTTTAGATTCCATGTCTTTTAAATTTGGCAACCAGCCTAACTTTTCATCACACACATAATGTCGTGCACTGCCACCTGCAAGAGTCACTGCTGCTGTCCATAATGGATAATCTGGCATCGGCACCAATACTTGGTCACCATTATTAAGAAGAGCTTGCATCGCCATTACAATCAGCTCGGATACGCCATTACCGATGATGATGTCATCAACATCGACACCGACAATATTCTTTTGCTGCGTGTAATGCATAATAGCTTTACGTGCAGCAAATAAGCCCTTGCTATCAGTATAACCAGAGGCCTCACCTAAATTGCGAATCACATCTTGCAAGATTTCTTCGGGCGCTAAAAAACCAAATGGCGCAGGGTTGCCAATGTTAAGTTTAATAATACGCTGACCTTCATCTTCCATCTGCCGCGCACGCTGCAACACTGGGCCACGAATATCGTAGCAAACGTTGCTAAGTTTGGTCGATTTGAGTAAGGTTTTCATGAGCTGCATGCGTAAAAACGCAAGTTTAAATAAAAATAAGATTCTACCTTGTGATAGCCACCTAGGGCAATGTAAACGGTACATTCTAAGTGCTTGAACTGTTGCTCAGATTACTGCAATTTATTATGTGCGCGCCCTGCCACAATATGGTAAATAAATAGATAAGGCAGGCAAAAGCCAATCATGATATGAACAACACTGGCGAGTAAAGAAAACTTTTCACCTAAATAGTAAATGCCAATACCTGTTACTACAAGTGCTAATAGTATAGATATCATACTTAAGCCGCTTATGATGTTCTTGTGGTGACGCCAGCCAATACGCATATGGATACACCACAACGAACCCAGTTGAGATACAACAAAAAATGCAATTAATACGTGTAAGGCCACTACGCATGAGCGTACTGCTTCAGGGAAATACCATGCCACATTCCATTCCAAGCGAAATACCAGCGCGTTGGGGATTAGCAATATTCCGCTAATCACTAATACAAAAAAACTGATAATTAACGAGTGGTAAAACCAACTTGGGTAGCCTCTCATTGCATATGCGGCTGCTGCGGATAAACCATTTTTCCACCCAATTTAGCAACCAGCTCGTCTCTATCCTGATGATTGCTCAAACTAGCGACTTTAGTTAATGCGTCTGCGCGCCAAGCAAAATGTGACATGACACTCCAAACACCCAAGCTTGGCATAGCTTTATTACTTACAATTTTTCCAGGAAAGACATCATCATAATTTATACTCACATATGAACTGGCCAGCGCTGCATTTTGCAAGCTACCTAAAGCAGTAAAACTGCCATCAAGCTCGCGACGTTGAACAGGCAACACCATATCACCATATACACGTAAATCACCTCCCGCATTTATCCAGCCAGCATTTACGCCCTGGTTTTTCATGACTGCAATAGCACAATCCACTGCGTAACCTTTTGCAATCCCATCCAATGTGATTTTCACGCTGTTATTAAACCTAACGTAGCTATTATAAAACTCAATATCATCAGCTTTACCACTAGAAATAGCAAAGCCGCCATGATTTGGTAAAACGCCCTTTTCTATCATCAAGCCACCGACTGTACAGTCAAACAAACCATCACTAGCAAGCATTATTCCTTTAGCTAAACGTAACACTCGTAAAGTATGTCTATGCACTAAAGTAAATGTACCGTTCCCTTTATTAATCCTACTTAATTCACTTTGAGGTTCATGAAAACTACATAAATTATGAATAGTTTGAATGACTGAAAATGCATTATTTATAGCGAGGTCTGTAATTTTTTGGTCATTTACTATGCCAATTTCAACAAATGTTCCAAGCAACGGACGCATACGCCGAATAGTTGATTGAGTACGTTTACTACACACGCAAATTAAGCACTTTTTGTATGGTTAAAATGCGTTTAACACCATCCATTACGTTACGGCTAGACAATGTACCGCCACTATTGTTTAGTACATCCACATCCAACTTAAATGGGTCGGCCAACGTTTTACCCACAAAATTTTTACGCCAACTCGCATCACGCACCTGACCTCCGTGAGTTTCACGATAACTCATAATTTCCATACCTACTACATGGCCATCTGGCGTAAAACCAACACCATAGGTAATAAATTCATGCTTACCTATGACATCATCTACAACAAACCAGCCTATAGTTTTACCATCTTTTACCGTACGCCATATTTGTTGCGTATCCCAACGCTGACGCAAACCAGATAATTCTTTAATTTTAGCTTTTTGTGCATCAGTTAAAATCGCTGTGCGCGCTTCGAATGAGTCCGCATCAGGGAAAATTGTTTTTTGCGCTTGTTGGGCTGTCATGTACTCTGTTGCATAAACAGGCATCACAATTGCGGCAACTGGTAGCATCCATAAGCTGTGTACGCTTCTCATAATCATTTTCTATATTGATTGATAGTAATTAGAAAT
>JAYVTW010000106.1:0-6725 GCA_043788445.1 Methylophilaceae bacterium | reverse complement strand
AGCAGAACGTCATTATCTGTAATTTCGATAGTTTGCCATTTAATGTTTCCAAGCTTTAACAGTGACTCAGCCTCTTCACAAAGATGACAAGCAGATGTGCTATAAAGAATCAAGTCTTGTAACATAGCTTTGCTCAACGAAAATTTATAAAATTATGATTATTCTAATATTAAATTCCTCTTATTTTTCCAGTCACAAGCAAAATAAATCATAATATCGTTTTAGTTGCCTCAAGCTTGTATTGTTTTTAGTTTCCATTAAGTAGTTGGATGCTTTAGTCACTATGATGCACGATATAGCAGAGATTGACGATAATTCGGGCAAGCAAAAAACTACAAAGATTGTGCAAAGATCAGATTCAGGCCAAATTGTCTTACTTATCATGTGCTCGCTTATAATTAAAGAGGTTGATGCGGAGCGGTTTACTAAACATTCTTAGTGATGCATTGTATGGTTATTATCAGTTTTATTTAATGATGACTAAATTTTGGCGTTATCAAGCCGTGAGCTTCTGCTTTTTCATTACAGCAGTTACAGATAGCGCTATTTTTTCATCTTCCTTGGTTTAGCTACTATTTTTTGTAGTTTGATGTTTAGGGGTAAGTATTCAGCTTAATTTTTGTAGAAATGTGGTGATATGGACATGGAAATGGATATTATTTGGCAGGAAATATGGGGTGATGTATCAACACCCGCCATCTTTTGGCAACTTGCTGTCATAGTTGCTAGCCTGGTTGCAGCGTGGGCAGTGAATGGGATCCTGCGGGCTTACGTGATGCCTCATGCACCTGATAATTGGAAAATAGGTATAGGAGGTATCAATCGCCTTTTATTCCCGCTATCAAGCTTCATTTTTGTTTTAATCGGTAAAGTAATCTTGTTTCACTGGCAGCATATTGGATTGCTCACTCTGGCTAGTCGACTGTTATTAGCTATGGCAGTTATACGCTTGTTTGTTTACGGCTTGCGCTACACACTCTCACCTGGGGGTTGGTTAAAAACGCTAGAGAATATCATCTCATTTAGTATCTGGATAATACTGGCAATGTACCTTTGCGGGGTATTGCCAGAAGTTATTCAAACTCTCGAAGATGTTAAGTTTAGCGTTAGCAAAACACCAGTAAATTTACTGCAAATATTGCAAGCTATCTTAACGGTCGTTGCAACCTTGTTAATAGCATTGTGGATTAGTCGATTAATCGAGAACAAGTTCATGCGTGCTGAACATATTGGCGTCAATATGCGAATGGTATTAACTAAATTAACGCGCATTTTGCTAATGTTTGTTGCTGTACTGGTGGCACTATCGGCCGTGGGGTTAAACCTTACTTTGCTCTCAGTGTTTGGCGGTGCTTTGGGTGTAGGTCTGGGCTTTGGCTTACAAAAAATTGCCAGTAACTATGTCAGTGGATTTATTATACTACTCGATAAATCTATGCAAATTGGTGATGTAATTACCGCTGAAGACCATTATGGTGTAGTGAGTGATTTGCGTGCTAGGTACCTGGTTTTACGCAAACTAGATGGTACTGAAGTGATTATACCCAATGAGAAATTAATTACTAATTCTGTGGTTAATCATTCATTTACTGACAGAAAAGCACGGGTGATGATGCCGATACAAATTAGCTACGACAGTGATTTAGAGTTAGCGATATTGTTGATACAAGGTGCAGCTAAGAGTCATCCGCGAGTGATGGAAGAGCCTGCACCATCGGTTCATTTATTGGGTTTTGGAGAAAATGGCATTGATCTAAATTTAAATATTTGGGTGCCAGATCCTGAAGAGGGCTCGTCAGAGCTAAAGTCACAAGTTTATTTGGCTATTTGGCAAGAGTTTAAACGAGATAATATTACGATACCAACACCACAACGTGATGTAAGAATTTTTAGAGGCAGTGCTAATATAGTATCGCCAACGCCAACGCCAACGCCAACGCCAACGCCAACGCCAACGCCAACGCCAACGCCAACGCCAACGCCAACGCCAACGCCAACGCCAACGCCACCAACATTAGATCATTAGATATTGTAATGAAAAGTAAAAGTAACAATTAATAAAAAACCCGCAATAGCGGGTTTTTTTAGTTACAAATCAAATTACTTAATAAATTATTACTTAAGTTTAGTTTCTTTATAAATTACATGTTTACGAACCACTGGGTCAAATTTCTTGATTTCCATTTTTTCTGGCATGGTACGTTTGTTTTTTGTAGTTGTATAGAAATGACCTGTTCCAGCACTTGATTCTAATTTAATTTTTTCACGCATGATTGTTCCTTAAACTTTTTCGCCAGCAGCACGCATAGCAACTAGAACAGAATCAATCCCGTTTTTATCGATTGTGCGTAATGCAGCGTTAGTAATACGCATGCTAATCCAGCGATTTTCAGTTTCTACCCAAAATTTGCGATTTTGCAAGTTTGGTAAAAAACGGCGTTTTGTTTTGTTGTTTGCGTGAGAAACGTTGTTACCCACCATTGGCTTTTTGCCTGTTACCTGACATACACGTGCCATGGTTATCTCCAAATACTTTATCTTTTTCAGAAAGACCGCAATTATAGTACGAAAGTTATTGTTTATTCAACTAATATAGTGAGAATTATTGAATTAATGCTTACCTGTGCTACCAAATCCATTTTCGCCACGCTCACTTACGTCAAAATCATCGACTAAGTGAAATTCTGCTTGAACTACAGGCACAATAACGAGTTGTGCAATACGCTCCATTGGATTAAGTTCAAAAGTAGTAGTACCACGATTCCAGACAGAAACAAATAATTGTCCTTGATAATCTGAATCAATTAAACCAACTAAATTACCTAATACGATGCCGTGCTTGTGGCCTAAGCCTGAGCGCGGTAATATCATTGCTGCATAATAGGTGTTGTCTAGATGTATGGCCATGCCAGTGGGGATTAGCTGGGTATCACCAGGTTTGAGCGTCATCGTTGCATCAATGCAGGCACGTAAATCTAAGCCTGCTGAGCCAGCTGTTGCGTATTCTGGCATTTGGGTATGTAGGCGCGCGTCAATTATTTTTAGGTCTACAATTAAACTCATAGTATTCTTTCTACTGATTTTTATAGCGGATGTTAAAGCTGGTTTTAAGATGAAATTAGTCTATGAATGTGACACAATATATAATCAGCTAATATTGTTTTAGTGGCCTTAGGAAGCGTATGGCTACCTTGATCATCTAGTAAGATAATCGTGTTGTCATCGCCACCAATATTATTAACGATTAAATTGGCCACGATTAATGGAAGCTTCTTACTAAGTCTTTTTTGTTCAGCATATTTGATTAAATTTTCGCTTTCAGCAGCAAAGCCCACACAAAATGGCGCATTATCCAAACTTGCAACTTCTGCCAAGATATCTCTGTTCTGCATAAGTTCTAAAGTAAGCATGTTCTCGCTTTTTTTAATTTTTTGTGCATTTGTATGAATGGGTGAGTAGTCAGCTACTGCGGCTACGCTAATGAAAATATCTTGAGAGTTTATATTTTGCATCACAGCTTGATACATGTCCTGTGCGCTTAATGCCTCTATAACATGCATACCGTCTGGATTTTCTAACGCACTTGCACCTCTTATTAAAGTCACTTCTGCGCCCATGTCGCGTGCGCTTTTGGCCAGACTAAAGCCCATTTTACCGGAGCTTAAATTAGTAATGGCCCGCACAGGATCTATCATCTCTAGGGTAGCGCCTGCAGTAATCATTAGGCGTTTCCCAGCGAATAGTTTAGGAGTAAAGTGAGCATTTAATAACGCTAATAAACTTTCAGCTTCTAACATTCTGCCAAGGCCAACTTCACCACATGCTTGTTCGCCTGCATCAGGTCCATGTACAACAATACCATCTGCTTTGAGTTGCTTTATATTGCGTTGTGTTGCCGGGTTTTCCCACATCTGCTTGTTCATCGCTGGTGCAACTAATAAGTCGCAAGGCTTAGCATCAGAGCCTCTGGCTAAACACAAAGTAGATAATAAGTCATCTGCACGGCCATGGGCTAGCTTGGCAATAAAATCTGCGCTAGCTGGCGCGACTAATATCACATCAGCGTGACGCGAAAGCTCAATGTGCGCCATGCCATTTGCTATGCTTTCATCCCACAAGTTAGTGTAAACAGGCTTGCCAGATAGAGCTTGCATGGTCAGTGGCGTTATAAATTGGCAAGCAGCTTCAGTCATCACCACTTGCACATCAAACTCAGCTTTAATCAACAAACGCAACAATTCCGCTGCTTTATAAGCCGCAATACCCCCTGTAATGCCGAGTACTATATTTTTACTTAGTGGTTTATTTAAAATAGCTTGCATGATAATTTTGCTTGATACAAAGTGTATTCACATTGATACTCACAACCCTGAGTTTAACATGCTGTGCCATAGATGAAAAATAGCGCAACTGCAACATACATAATAAATAAACTGAAAATAAATCATGTGGCGTAAATTAAGAATTGTAATACTTTTACTTATCCTCGCTACAGTTGCTCAGCAACGCTGGTTAGAAAAAGCGAGCTTAAATTGGCGAAAAAGTTTTTACGTGGCAGTTTATCCAATTAATGCGGATGGTAGCGCTAAAGTTGCTGTTTATATCAACACACTAAACCCTGAAAATTTTACATCGATTGCCGAATACTTTGCAAATCAAGGGATGCGTTATGGTGTAAGCCTAAGAAGGCCAATAGATATTCAGTTAGGTCCAAAGGTGCAAAATATGCCTCCTGCACCCCCAGATAATAGGTCAATGTTGAGCGCTATCCTCTGGAGTATGAAATTTCGTTACTATGCATGGGCTAATAATCCCAGAGTTAATATTAAGCCTGATATACGGCTTTACTTATTATATTACGACCCACTTACTCACCCTGCGCTTGGTGAATCTACCGCATTGGATAAAGGGCGGATAGGTCGTGTGAACTTATTCGGTAACCCTGAATATAATCAGCAAAATTCGGTCATTATTGCCCATGAGTTATTACACACCTTTGGTGCAACGGATAAATATGATTTATCCAACAACTTACCGCGATATCCAGATGGCTTTGCTGAGGCTGACAAAACCCCACTTTACCCACAAGACATTGCTGAGATTATGGCTGGGCGCTTGCCCTTGTCAGAAACTAAAGCAGCTATTCCTAAAAATTTATCGCAAACCTTGGTTGGTAGTAAAACTGCACGTGAAATTGGTTGGTTAAAATGAGATGGAATTTTACCAATAATTGATTTACCTGCGAGATAGATGCTAGACCACTAAAGGCGTTGTCGTTTGACAGCAACCTTGATCTGTTGCTTGTTCTGAAGATTCCCGTTTATATATCTGACATGATGGTTTTGGAGTTGCGCAATGGTAAGCAATTTTCAGGAAACATGAATGCGCTTGCATTCATCAAAAACCATATTGGAAAGGGTGCTGAAGAAGTTGAGACAGGAGTTCCAGAAAATTTAGAAAAGATGCTTGAGGTGAGCGTAGATCCTGGAAATGAATCCATTCGCCGTATAATTAATATATACAAAGATGATACATATGGCGGGGAGTTTGATCTATTTGTACCAGAAGATGACAAGTCTATGCGGCCCGATGATCCATTTGGACATGCTTTTATCATGACTACGCATCCATTTCTGCATTAGCTTGAGGAGCGCGGCTTGATTAAAGATGCTGAGGCTATCATGATCAGAGCAAAAAAGAAGCAATTGCTGCAGGTGAGAAACTTGGTCGAGGTCAATTTAATAGAGTGCGCGAATAGGACTCCTAACCTGCAAATAATCGATCGGTTAAGTTGTTTTAGTTTTAATAGCAAAACGTATTTTTGATTTACATCAATCGCAAAATACGGATACCCTAATTTAATAGATTTTTACTGCAACACATCATTTAATTCACTTTAATAAAAATGCATGGGCTATTTACCGCTTTGTTGAGATTAATCAAACTTTACTCTGAAGCTGAAATAGCTAAGTTAAACCTCATGCTTGCAGTGAATACTTACTAAACGGCGTAATTCTGGCACGCATGAACCACACTCTGTGCCACATTTAAGTTTGCTCTGTAGTGTTGTTAAATCTGCGCCTAATTGGATGGTCTCAATAATCTCATTTTCAGATACATCAATGCAATTACAAATAACCTTACCACGACCACGTTGACCATTGGGTGGTGTAACTAGAGGTGCAAGTGCCCAGCGCCGCAAATTATCGGTAAATTCACCACTGAGCATAACTGCTTTAAGCCAATCAGCAGCTAGTGTTTCACCCATTAGTCGCACACCGGTAATCTTGTTGTTTTCAATTAGTATGCGTTTACTAATGCCGCGTTTTGCATCGTTGTAATTGAGTAATGGCATGCCATCCTGCATACCCAATATAGCATCGATTTTATCAATGATAGCTTTGTTTGGCGCTTCTCTATGGGCTGCACGAAATATCAGCATACCCAATTTATTTTCTGCTGACTCTCGACCAAACAAGCCACAACTGGCATATTCAAAATCGACTAACAGTGTGCGTATTGCTTGCAGTTGAGTTAAATCGTTGCACGCACGCATCACCGTCATATGCCATGGTAGTTCAAGTTTTTCGAGCTTAATAGCAGTGTGTTTCAGTTCAGGTTGTTTGGATATTTTATCAAAAGTAGCTGGCATCAGAGCGTTTACGCCCAAGCCGTGCATAAATTGCTTGCCCCAATGCATAGGTATAAACGTTTGCGCAGGCTGT
>JAYVTW010000105.1:0-8540 GCA_043788445.1 Methylophilaceae bacterium | reverse complement strand
TTTTGCCCCGTACCAAAACTCACTTCGGTTTCGGCAGATGAAGCACCCGCTTGTTTAGCCATGCGCAATATATCTTGCGTCATTTGTTTAATACTATCTAAATCATACTGCGACTCATTGGCTGAATTTGTAATATTAGTCATGCTGGAGCTTGTCATGCTGTCTTTCGTTGAGTTTAGTTCTAGTCTGATATGGTGATATGAGAGAATGAGCGCTAAAATAGTTGCACTAAAACTGCTATCATACCGCAGCCTTTGAAGATATGAACGATGAAACCCAACTATAAAGATAATGAGAAAAACATTTCTGCTCAAGAATCTATAACTGATTCTAAAAATCAAGCAAACGATGAGCCGATTAGTAAAACCAAATTAAAAGCCGAGGCAGATGCGCTACAAGTTTTAGGTGTAAAACTGGTCGGTTTACCTAAAGATAAATTGGCTAAGCTTAACCTGCCTGAGAGCCTATCAGACGCGATTAATGAAGCTAAACGCCTCACTGCCAATGGGGCAATCCGTCGACAAAAACAATATATTGGCAGTTTGATGCGCGATATTGACACTACGCAAATTGTAGACCAATTACATCGTTGGGAAGGCAAACATACCGCCGAGAATGCGTACTTTCATATGCTGGAACGTTGGCGAGATCGTATGATTGAAAGCCCAGAAGTGGTTGCCGAGTGGATGAAATTGCATCCAAACACCGATAGCCAGCAACTACGCACCTTGATTCGCAATGTTCAGCGCGAGTTATTGGCCAATAAGCCGCCTAAAAGTAGCCGCGAATTATTTAAACTGATTCGGGAAGTAACAGAAGCTGATACTAAAATATCTGAAGAGCAAGTAATTGATGATTTAGAAGAAGATTAACAACTAAACATCTTTAACAAACGATGGAACAATCACCCGTTATTATTCATGCAAAAGAGCTGCTGCTGCTGCTGGGTATTGTTTTAGGGACTGGCACATTCAGCGGTTTTATTGCGAGATTAATTAAAGTACCCGATGTAGTGCTATTTTTATTAGCTGGCATGCTACTTGGCAGCGCTGGCTTGGGTTGGGTCAACATTCCCGTAGATTCAACCGTAAATCAATTACTGCTTATTTTTGGCTCTTGCTACATCCTGTTTGATGGCGGTGCCAGCGTAAAGCTCAATGTATTACGAAATGTATGGCCCACCTTACTCATCATTGCGACGATAGGCATATTAATTACCACAGCAATTACCGGTTTAGCTGCACAGATATTTCTTGGTCTGCCATGGATTATTGCGCTTCTGCTGGGCGCCACCATTGCCTCAACAGACCCTGCCACCTTAATACCTGTATTTAGGCAGGTAAAAATTCGCGCGAAAGTTGCACAAACTGTGATGAGTGAGTCAGCCTTTAATGATGCCATGGGTGCTATTCTAACCTTTACCATATTAGGTATTGCTCTCGGGCATAACAGTTTTTCATTTGGCGATAGCCTTGTGAGCCTTTTGAAACAATCACTGATAGGTTTAGTTGGCGGCCTAGCACTAGGTTATTTAGCCACAGTATTTATCGCCCACGAAAAATATAGTTTTTTAGCAGAATATGCGCCTGTAGTGACATTAATGTCTGTTGCTGCAGCTTATTTAAGTGTAGATAGCCTTAATGCAAGCGGCTTTATGGCGGTATTTGCTTTTGGCATTGTGCTAGGTAATAAAGAGTTGTTTGGCCTCACTTTGGAGCAAGATGAGGAAGAAAAGTTAGAGGATTTCATCCTCACCACTTCACTCATTATGCGCATATTTATCTTTATTTTGCTAGGTTCACAGGTCAACTTCGCACTGCTACAACAATACTCTTGGGGCGCATTAGGCACCGTTGCCGTATTCATGTTAGTGGCGCGTCCTATCACGGTATTTTCTTGCGCATTGCCTGACCGTCGAGCAAAATGGACATGGCAAGAGTTAATATTTATGTGCTGGACACGCGAAACTGGGGTGATTCCTGGCGCACTTGCTGGCATGCTGGTCGGCATGAAAGCACCACATGCCGAGGTAATTGCATCAGTCACGTTCATGGCGATTTTAATCACGATCATCTTACAAGCTACCACCACGCGTTGGTTAGCAACCAAACTAGACCTCCTAGAAAAATAGCACCTTGTTAAGTCTTTTTCTAAAGACTCTACTTCATGCTTAGGTGGTAAAAAAACTCTGCTGGATGTTGATTTAATTTACTCATCAGTGTCGAAATACTGTGGTCGTAATTTAATTGAACCATGCCAAGCTTATTATGACTAGTGATTGTGTTATTAAGTATAGTCAAAAAAAATGAGCGGTCATCATTACCGCTCATCTTAACTACAAACTACTTTTTATTACAAACTACTTTTTGCACATTCATCGAGTGTTTAGCTTAGCAGTTGTTACCGCTGGCTCACCATTGCGCTCGTACGCGATTTCGACAGACTGACCTTGGTATTGCTTGACTGCCGCAAATAACGCATCTGGCTGTTGTAACACCACTTTTCCAATTTTCTTCAGTACATCGCCACGCATTAGATTAGCTTTAGCAGCAGGTGAATCTTTAATCACCGCCAATACTTTTAAACCATCATCAGCCAGCAATTTTGCATCTTCTTCTGCATCACCTGTTGCAGCAGGCTTTAATTTGATAATATGCAAGCCTAATAATGGCGTAGGTAATTTTGCCCAGTAACTTGCATAATATTTATATTGTGTACCGTTGGCTTGCAGGTCTTTTTCATCCACTTCACCCGTTTTTTTAGCCGCTTCTTTTAAGGCAGCAATTTTAGAGCTCGCAGTTTTTTCAGAACCATATTTTACATAGACTAACACCGTATCAGCATGAATATCCTTAGCATGAGACAATGCAGCGTCTGGCGGTACATCGCCTGCATCAAACGCTGAAAAACCCATTAAATCGTAACCATTTTCTAACATACTAATATTATCTTCGTCTTTGTGATTGCTCAAATACATTTTAGTATCTGGCTTAGCCACCATAGATTGCAAATTAGAGCTATTTTGTTTGGTATAATTTTTTTCAAATAAGTTGTCTGCCGCATACGATAAAATACTAATGTTCAACAAACTGAACATAGCAATACAACCCACGATTCTTTTACTGGCTTTATACATAGAAACCCTTTGTTTTTTGAGATGGTATGATAACAACTAATTTTATACATCATTACGACAAAATAACCTTAAAATAATTCACATGACTGAAATTTCATCTGCAATCACTCTAAAAATCGGCTTAGTCTCCATTAGTGACCGCGCATCTAGCGGCATTTATGAGGATAAGGGTATTCCTACACTTAAAGCTTGGATAGACCTCGCGATTACTAGCCCAAGTGAAGTTACAGCAAGATTAATTGCCGATGAGCAATCTGAAATAGAATCCATGCTAATTGATTTAATTGATTTTGAAAACTGTCATTTAATTTTGACTACTGGTGGCACTGGTCCTAGCCTACGCGATGTAACCCCTGAAGCCACATTAGCCATTGCCGACAAAGTGATGCCTGGCTTTGGAGAACAAATGCGTCAAATCAGCTTAAATTTTGTGCCTACCGCCATCTTATCGCGTCAAGAAGCGGTGATTCGTAAACAATGCTTAGTGATTAATTTACCTGGGCAGCCAAAAGCAATTGCACAAACGCTAGAAGGATTAAAAGATGCTGAAGGTAACATCAGCGTGCATGGTATTTTTGCAGCCGTGCCCTACTGTTTAGATTTGTTGGCTACTGCTGAAAAACCAATGCCCCACATTGAAACTAACGAAACAATAGTCAAAGCATTTAGGCCTAAATCTGCTAGTCAAAAGCCGAATTAAATTAACATAAAACATGACTTCTGAATTCGATTTAATCCGCGAATATTTCACCAAACCAACACAACATACTGTTTTAAGTATAGGTGACGACGCAGCGCTTATTAGCGCCGCACAGGGGATGGAACTTGCCATTTCAGCTGATATGCTGGTTGCAGGCACTCACTTTTTTCATAATGCCGATGCTTATAAATTAGGCTGGAAATCTCTAGCAGTTAATGTATCAGACATGGCAGCGATGGGAGCAAACCCTAAATGGGTAACACTTGCGATTGCTTTGCCGCATGCAGATAAATATTGGCTTGCTGAGTTTTCTCGTGGCTTTTTTACTTGCGCAAAAAAGTTTAATATTGATTTAATTGGTGGCGACACTACGCGTGGGCCATTGACTATTAGCGTACAAATCATGGGCGAAGTCCCTCAAGGTAAAGCTATTAAGCGTAGTGGTGCAAAAGCTGGCGATGATATCTGGGTTTCCGGCACGCTAGGTGATGCCGCATTAGCGCTTGCGCATATGCAGGGTAAACTGCATGATAAGCTGCCTCTTGATGATGGTTACATTGAATATTGTTTGCATGCATTGCATGCACCAAAACCGCGAGTTGAGTTAGGGTTTAATTTACGTGATATAGCAACGAGTGCAATTGATATTTCTGACGGACTTTTATCCGATTTGGGTCATATTCTCAAAGCGTCAGCAACTGGCGCGAAAATTCAACTGAACAAACTACCTACATCAGCTTTTATCAGCCAACATTTACACGAAAAACACATCCAAGAATATGTATTAGCTGGCGGTGATGATTACGAATTATGCTTTACTGCACCGACTAGCGCCAAAGAACAAATTAATGGCTTAAGTTACCAGTTAAACCTCGCCCTGACTAATATTGGCTGTATCACCACAATACCTGTGTTACATGTTTACGATGAATCACACCAGTTAACAAAATATAAAACAACAGGTTATGATCACTTTGCCTAATTCAACGCTGCCTAACCTTAGCTTCTTATTGCGTCATCCTGCACACTTTTTAGCATTAGGATTTGGCAGTGGTTTAGCAAAAAAAGCGCCAGGCACTTTTGGCACAATAGTTGGCTTACCTTTGTTTTGGCTAATAACGCCACTGCCTGAACTGGTTCAGTGGTTTATAATTGTTGCGTTTTTTATCATCGGCGTCCCACTATGTGGCATTACAGGTAAGCATTTAGGCGTATCCGACCACGGCAGTATTGTGTGGGACGAGATTGTGGGAATAATGCTAGTTTTAGAATTTACACCATTACAGCCAATATGGTGGTTAGCTGCATTCTTGCTATTTAGATTATTTGATATTTGGAAACCATTTCCAATCCGCCAGTGTGACGCAAAACTTGAAGGCGGCTTTGGCGTCATGTTTGACGATTTGCTGGCAGCAGTTTATGCAATTATTAGTCTAAAAGTGCTATTGTGGCTTAGCACCCAAATTTAATATGCACATTTAATAGTATGAACCATGCTAATTTCGTGAGTGTCCATGAACAACTTTTAGCTTTAGCAGCCGAGTTAGGTTCTATTTTAAAAGCGCGTAATTACAAGCTAGCTTTAGCTGAGTCATGCACTGGTGGCATGGCAACGCAATATACCACCGCTATCGCTGGAAGCTCAGCTTGGCTTGATCGCAGTTTTATTACTTATAGCAACGCGGCAAAAATCGAGATGTTACTCGTCAGGCCTGCTACCCTAACAAAATTTGGTGCTGTCAGTGAGCAAACCGCATGCGAAATGGCAAAAGGCGCTCTTGCAAATAGTGAGGCAAATATCACTGCCAGCATTACCGGTATTGCTGGGCCAGATGGTGGGTCAGTTGAGAAACCTGTCGGTACGGTTTGCTTTGCGATTTGCGCAAACTTTACAAACACCTCTCCTCATACTTTATCTAAAACTCAATACTTATTGGGTAACCGCGAAGAAATCCGCATGCAATCAGTAAAATTCATATTTGAACAACTACTTATTTCTATATCAACTACGGTTTAAGCGCTGGTATGGACTTACGTAAAACCCTGTTTTATGAAATAATTAGCAGTTAAATTAAGCACCTCAAACAAAAGGCAAAATCGCTATGGCAGAGAAGATGGTAGACAAGATGGACGACAATAAAAGCAAGGCGCTTGCAGCCGCTCTTTCACAAATTGAAAAGCAATTTGGCAAAGGTTCCATCATGCGCATGGGCGATGCTGAGGTAGCCACAGATATTCAAGCCGTTTCAACTGGTTCATTAGGGCTAGACATTGCCTTAGGCATTGGCGGTTTACCGCGCGGTCGCGTGATTGAAATTTACGGCCCAGAGTCATCTGGTAAAACGACACTCACACTTTCTGTTATTGCTGAAATGCAAAAACTAGGTGGTGTAGCGGCTTTTATCGATGCTGAACATGCATTAGATCCACAGTATGCAGCTAAACTTGGTGTCAACGTACCGGATCTATTAATTTCACAACCTGACACAGGCGAACAAGCGTTAGAAATCGCCGATATGTTGGTGCGTTCTGGCTCTGTAGATATCGTAGTAGTTGACTCGGTAGCTGCTCTGGTACCACGTGCTGAAATTGAAGGTGAAATGGGCGATAGCCACATGGGCTTGCAAGCACGTTTGATGTCACAAGCCTTACGTAAACTTACAGGTAATATTAAGCGCACCAATACCATGGTGATTTTCATTAACCAGATTCGTATGAAAATTGGTGTGATGTTTGGTAACCCAGAAACAACGACTGGCGGTAACGCTCTTAAATTCTACGCTTCAGTGCGTTTAGACATTCGCCGTACTGGCGCAATTAAGCGTGGTGACGAAGTGATTGGCTCTGAAACACGAGTAAAAATCGTGAAAAACAAAGTAGCACCGCCGTTCAAACAAGCTGAATTTGATATCTTGTACGGCGAAGGGATTTCACGTGAAGGTGAAATCATCGAGCTGGGCGCTAATTTAAAAATCGTTGAAAAAGCTGGCGCTTGGTATAGCTATCAAGGCGAAAAAATTGGTCAAGGTAAAGATAACTCACGTGAGTTTTTACGCGAAAACCCAGCAATTGCGAATGAAATTGACGCCAAAATCCGCGCTAATGCTAAAGGTAATTTAGACGCCATCGTGAAAACAATTGGTCCAGATGACGCTGCTGACTAATTCAAATCGACTCATGCGATATGTCTGCTAATGAAAAATCAACTAGTGGCAGATTAAACATTGCGCGCGAGTTATTAGAAAAATTCTCGCAAGGTGGAAAAATAGCTATACAAGTAGCTGAGTCGACAAGTAATTCAGACCTAAAAACGCAACCAGATAAAAAGTTAAGTAATAAACAAGCCAAAGAAAAACAACGCTTAAGAAACAAAGCGATCTATTACTTGTCATTACGAGAGTACTCTTACCAAGAGCTAAAGCAAAAACTTCGTGCCGGTGCGCTTAAAGATTATGAAGCTAAAACTGAAACAGCAGAACAGGACTTTAGCTTTGATGCTGAAAAAGACCTAGAAGTTAGTTTAGATTGGCTGTATCAAGCAGCAGATGAGGTGGTAGATGATTTTAAAGCGCGCAGCCTATTATCGGATGCGCGTTTTACTGAACAAGTGGTCCATGCACGTAAAGCTAAATTTGGCAGCAGTCGCATCGCTCACGAGCTTAAGCAAAAAGGTGTAGATGAGTCATTAGTTTCAGCCGCAGTAGCGAACATTAAAGCGGATGAGTTTACTAATGCGGTCGATATTTGTCGCAAGAAATATAAAACAATGCCGCAAACACGTGAAGAGTGGGCAAAACAAGCAAGATTTTTACAAAGCCGTGGTTTTGGCTTTGATGTCATCAAAAAAGTATTAAATCAAAATATTCAAGATGAATAAAAGAGCAAATGAATAAAATACCTAGTAGTAACGAGATTCGCCAAACATTTCTAGATTTTTTCGCCTCCAAAGGCCACCAAATCGTCGCTTCCAGCTCGCTTGTGCCGCATGGCGATCCCACCCTGCTATTTACTAACGCCGGCATGAATCAATTTAAAGATGTATTCTTAGGTTTTGATAAACGTCCATACACTCGCGCCACCAGTAGCCAAAAATGTGTGCGTGCAGGCGGCAAACATAATGACTTAGAAAATGTAGGCTACACCGCACGCCATCATACTTTTTTTGAAATGCTGGGTAACTTCAGCTTTGGTGATTATTTTAAACATGATGCAATTGCATTTGCTTGGGAGTTACTCACCGAAGTTTACAAGTTGCCAAAAGAAAAGTTATTAGTTACCGTCTACGCTGACGATGATGAAGCTTACGATATTTGGACCAAGGAAATTGGCATTACTGCCAATAAAGTCATCCGTATTGGTGACAACAAAGGCTCCCGCTAT
This sequence comes from Methylophilaceae bacterium, assembly GCA_043788445.1. Lineage (GTDB taxonomy): Bacteria > Pseudomonadota > Gammaproteobacteria > Burkholderiales > Methylophilaceae > JACMMS01. Next base: position 324 of record JAYVTW010000105.1, on the reverse strand, counting down.
GCCTCCGATAACTTTTGGATGATGGGTGATACCGGCCCTTGTGGGCCATGTACTGAAATTTTTTATGACCATGGTGAGCAACATTGGGGTGGCCCTCCAGGAAGTGCTAACGAGGATGGCGATCGCTTCATCGAAATCTGGAATAACGTGTTTATGCAATTTAACCGCGATGAAGCAGGTGTAATGCATCCATTGCCTAAGCCTTCTGTGGATACAGGCATGGGCTTAGAGCGCATTTCTGCGGTATTGCAGCATGTTCATGCCAACTACGAAATTGATATTTTCCAAAGCTTAATCGCAGCGGCAGCGCGCGAAACTAAGACC
>JAYVTW010000104.1:0-4097 GCA_043788445.1 Methylophilaceae bacterium | reverse complement strand
GCTGTGTTTCTCAAGAGCCTTTAAGAAAGAACTTCGCTTTCTTTAAAAACCCTTGCGTTGCCGTAACAACGAAGAGGTGCGCATTATACAGAGCCTATTGTGCTCGTCAAGTAAAAAGCTTAAATAAACTACATAATTTTTAACTTAATTCATTGTCATCCTATGACAAATTTTTGCTACACCAATTTTTAAATAGATATTGCTTTAGTTTTTCAAGCAAATTGCGCATTTTACAGAGCTTTTGAAGCTGGTCAAGTAAAAAATGTAACTTTTTAAATGTTTATTTTTAACTTAACAATTAACCACATAAACAACCAATTAATACTGTAGTTAAGTAGATAAAAGTATCGCGGTTACAGCGCTCTTTTTACTACTATAAGCTTAATATCTAAAACAAAAAACGCATTCTACAGAACATTAAAATCCCGTCAATAAGGATTTGTAATCTGTTACAAAGAAACTACAATTTGCTGAATTTATAGTTAAATATGCTTAAATAGTAATCAAATAGGGCGGTTAAACTAACTAACTTGTAGTAATGCGTGCAAATTTTCTCTTGCCCACTTGTGCTACTACACGGACACCTTTAGCCAAGACCGCAGTTCTGTCAGTTATTTTTTCGCCATCTAATTTAACGCCGCCTTGATCGATCGCGCGATATGCATCCGATGTACTTTCTACCAAGCCCGCCAGTTTTAATAGCTGCGCAATTCCGATAGTATCAGTCTCTATATTAATAGTAATTTCTGGCACTTCATTAGGAATACCACCTTTACTGCGCGTTTGGAAATTTAACAGCGCTTGTTCGGCAACAGCTTCATTATGAAAGCGCGCGACAATTTCTTGTGCGAAACGTACTTTTATATCACGCGGGTTTGCGCCGCAAGCAATATCTACTTTCCATTGAGCAATGGTAGCCAATGATTCAAACGATAGCAGATCTATATAACGCCACATTAATTCATCTGAAATCGACATGAGCTTAGCAAAAATGACTTCTGGCGCTTCCGCTATACCTATATAGTTACCCAAAGATTTAGACATTTTGTTGATGCCGTCTAAACCCTCTAACAATGGCATTGTCAAGACGCATTGCTGACTTTGACCGGCTTGTTTTTGCAACTCGCGTCCCATTAATAGATTGAATTTCTGATCAGTACCACCTAACTCAACATCAGCCTTGAGTGCCACTGAGTCGTAACCCTGCAATAAAGGGTACAAGAACTCATGTATCGCGATGGGCTGATTAGATTTGTACCGTTTAGAGAAATCATCGCGCTCCAACATGCGAGCTACTGTGTGGCTAGCGGCTAGTTTAAGCATGCCTGCCGCACCTAATTCAGTCAGCCATGCTGAGTTGAACACTACTTCAGTGAGCTCTGGCTTTAGTATCTTGAATACTTGGGCTGTATAAGATTTGGCGTTTTCCGCCACTTGCTCTTTGGTGAGCGGGGGACGTGTTGCGCTTTTGCCAGTAGGATCTCCTATCATTCCAGTAAAATCACCAATTAAAAACAATACTTGATGACCAAAGTCTTGAAACTGACGCAACTTATTTAGTAATACAGTATGGCCTAAATGCAAATCTGGCGCAGTAGGATCAAACCCCGCTTTAATGCGTAGTGGCTGACCTTTTTTAAGCTTGGCTGTAAGCTCTACTTCAATTAATAGCTCATCGCTACCACGTTTGATTATCGCCAAAAATTGGTCTATCGACGGGCTATTAGTTATCTCTATTGTTGCACTCAATTAGCTTATACCTAGATTTTATAAATTGTTACTTTTGGTTTTAGTAAAGTTTCTGTTACTATTCTTTTCTTATTCAAGTAGTTGAGCATTTATCCAGATAGAACTAGGATAGATTAAACAGGTGGTAAATATGCAACAAAACCAGCGATACTCAAAACAAGTTATTTTAGCCCAAAACGGATTTTTGTCTGAGCACAAAATGAAATTAGGCTGGATTATAGCGCTTTGCTCGTTGACACTATTTGGCGCTGTAGCGGCATTCGCTATTGTGCCAGGGCCGATGACGCAAGATGTTGTAGTAAAAACGGTCGTAGAAGACGTTAACCTACCGCTTGCTAAAATCGCTTCAAATGAGATAAATATTTTTAGCCAAACAGATCAAATACGAAGTGACGATACTTTTTCTTCACTATTATCACGCTTAAATGTACGTGACGTTAAAGCCTTAAATTTTTTGCGTACCAACATTGTCGCTCAACCATTTAGCAGTCAATTCAGAACGCGTCACACCATTACAACAAAAACCGATGCCAATGGCAAGCTGCTGCATTTGGAGTATGAACTAAGCGATAACCTATACTTAGTTCTGGATGCCACTGATGATAGCTTTAAGGTGGCAACAAAAACTTTAGCACTGGAAAAGAGTCAAGCATTAAAGTCCGCCACCATTACTAGCTCGTTATTTGCAGCGGCCGATGATGCTAATATTCCTGAGTCTGTTGCGATTCAATTAGCGGAGATATTTTCTGATGATATTGATTTCCATGAAGATTTACGTCATGGTGACCGTTTCAATGTTGTCTATGAAACTTTTTATAATCATGGCGAGCTAGTTAAAACGGGCAATGTATTAGCTGCTGAATTTGTTAATAAGGGCAAGTCTTATAAAGCTGTGGGTTTTGCTAATTCACAAGGTAAATTTGGATATTACACACCTGAAGGAAAAAGTTTGCACACTTCATTCTTACGCGCACCTTTAGAGTTCACACGTATTAGTTCAGGCTTTACTTCAGGTCGTTTCCATCCGATTTTGCAGCGCATACGCGCGCATCAAGGCGTTGATATGGCAGCACCTATTGGCACGCGTATTAAAGCAGCTAGCAACGGAGTGATTGATTTCATCGGTGTAAAAAGTGGCTACGGCAATGTTATTGTATTAAAACATGCCAATAATATAAGTACAGTGTATGGTCACATGTCGCGCTTTGGTGAAGGCATGCATCATGGTAGTAAAGTGGAGCAGGGTGATGTGATTGGTTATGTTGGCATGACAGGCTTGGCCACAGGACCTCATTTACATTATGAGTTCTTGATTAATGGCGTTCATCGAGACCCACTTACGGTTGCTTTGCCACAAAATTACGAAATTGATAGTCGTTATAAAGCCGCTTTCGAAGCAACAAGCAAAAGCCTAAGCAACAAAATTGGCTTGCTTGCTAATACCAATATTGCAGCGCTAGAATAAAACACAGCTGTAAAGTGTCATTGCCTATTTATTTGTGAAGAGTGAGTATTACATTGGCTTAATGTCTGGCACCAGTTTAGACGGTGTGGATGTTGCGTTCACTAGAATTGACGACTCAACTTCCAAAACTAGCGACAAGTTTAGCTTATTACACACTCATTTTGTCGCGTATCCTCCGAAGTTGCGTGAACAATTACTTAAATTACATCACCCCAGTGATAATGAGCTCGAAGCAACAGCATTAGTTAGTAATGAATTAGCACAGCTTTACGCACGAGCGATAAACGAGCTTTTAACTGCACATCAATTTTATCCAGCTGACATTAGCGCAATTGGTTGCCATGGGCAAACCATACGCCATCGACCAGAGCTGGGATTTACCCTACAAATTGGTAATGCTGCTTTATTGGCTGAGCTTACTAATATAACCGTGGTTGCAGATTTTAGAAGCCGTGATATTGCAGCAGGAGGGCAGGGCGCACCGCTAGTGCCTGCCTTTCACCAAGCCGTGTTTTCAGATAAAAATATTCATCGTGTGGTGATTAACATTGGTGGTATTGCCAATCTCACTGATTTACCAATAAATAATACTGTAAAAGGCTTTGATACTGGCCCAGGTAATATGCTAATAGACGCATGGGCGATGCAACACTTAGCTGTAGCCTATGATGCTTCAGGTGAGTGGGCGACAACCGGCCAAGTGATTACCCCATTATTAACTGCATTATTGAACCATCCTTATTTCTGCCAAGCGCCACCCAAAAGCACGGGTCGTGATTTATTCAATATGGCTTGGTTGCAACAGTATTTAAAAGCCGAGTACCTGCCCAAGGATGTGCAACGTACTCTGTTAGAACTTACTGCAGTCACAATCGCTGATGCA
>JAYVTW010000103.1:0-2593 GCA_043788445.1 Methylophilaceae bacterium | reverse complement strand
GGCTTTAAATTAGCACGTGCAGCATAGACAGCAGCAGAATAACCGGCTGGCCCTGAGCCTAAAATTAGTAAGTGGATGTGTCTAGTTGCCATTCTTGTTCATTTCCATTCTTTTTTACTTTAATTTTGATGATTGATGTGGGCTCGAAGTTTTAAAATTCAAGCGTTGAAACAATAACTTACTACTGATATTGGTTACTTATTTTTTGTTATTTACTTTTCTAGCAAACTACGCAACATCCAAGCAGTTTTTTCATGCAATTGTAAACGTTGCGTGAGTAAGTCAGCACTGGCTTCATCTGCGGCTGCTTCTACAGCTGGAAAAATTGAACGTGCAGTTCGCACAACAGCTTCGTGACCTGCTACTAATTCGGTAATCATATCGTTTGATTTAGGCACTGAAGTCGTTTCTTTAATCGAAGTGAGTTTTGCAAAATCGTGATAAGTACCTGGTGCATAAAAGTCTAATGCGCGAATACGTTCTGCCACTAAATCAACAGCCAATGCGAGTTCAGTGTATTGACCTTCAAACATCAAATGCAAGGTATTAAACATTGGCCCTGTAACATTCCAATGAAAGTAGTGTGTTTTTAGATAAAGCGTGTAGCTATCAGCCAGTAAGCGAGATAGGCCTTCAGCAATTATTTTTCTATCTTGTTTTTTAATACCAGTATCCATTTCCAGCCCCTTTTTATTGATATTTTCATTTTAGATAACTACTATGGTTTGCGCAAATTGATTTTACCTATGAACTAGATAATTTAAGTAAATTGATTAAGCTAAATATGTTAATAAATGCGAGTTCATCAAGCTATTTGGTGCGCTATAATTGGTAATAAAATTAGAGATTGATTATGAATTTTGTAAATTACAGCTTTAAGCCTTGCTAAGCTGAAATTGAATGTGACGAAAAAGTTACAACTTAACACTATTTTTAGCGCTATTACTAAGGGCACCATATTGTTTTTTAACAAAAAATCATCATCACTTAATGCACGTATTCAAGCACCCGGAACGCCGCGAGAACGACATGGCGCTAACCTTGTTCGTGAAGCTTGGTGGCTAGTGTTACTCTCAACTGCATTGTATCTCACGGTGATACTCGCAACCTTTAGTCGTGATGACCCATCTTGGTCACATATTAAATCGCAAACAACTGATAAGGTTGCATTAATTAATAACGCGGGCGGCGCAGTAGGGGCCTGGGTTTCGGACATATTGCTTTATCTGTTTGGCTTTTCAGCTTGGTGGTGGGTCATACTCGCTTTTTACAGTATGTGGTTAGTGTACAAGCGGCTCGAACTAGCTAATGATGGAAGCCGCCCATTTCTATTATTTAATCTGGTCGGTTTTGTGTTGCTTTTACTTGCTTCTTGCGCTTTAGAAGCAGGGCATCTGGAAACCTTGCCTGCGATTTTGCCTTCAGACTCTGGCGGTATGTTAGGTAATGGTTTGGATGGAATTTTGTATAGTTTGTTTGGCTTTGCCGGCTCAACCATGCTCCTATTGCTGTTGTTTGTCGTAGGTTTTAGTTTATTCACAGGATGGTCATGGATTATGATCACCGAAAAGCTTGGTGCAAGCCTTATTTTTACTTATGAATATGCTCTTGATAAATGGCAGGACAGGCAAGATAGAAAAGTCGGAAAAGAAGTAGAGCAAAAACGTAGTGAGTTTGTTGAAAGTGAGCGTAAACGTACTGAAGATCGCGTACCTGTTGAAATCAAGCTTCCTGCTTTAGATGTTCCTCAAAGTGATCGCATACAAAAAGAGCGTCAAACACCACTATTCGAGTCCTTACCGGACTCACCTTTGCCACCACTCCATTTACTAGATGAGCCCAGAAATGAAGTCGAGTTGCAATCACCTGAAACTTTAGAATTTACTTCACGTTTGATTGAACGCAAGTTGATGGATTTTGGGATTGAAATAAAAGTACTGACTGCGCTGCCTGGCCCTGTTATTACTCGTTTTGAGTTAGAGCCAGCAGCCGGTGTTAAAGGTAGTCAAGTGGCTAACTTAGCGAGAGATTTGGCACGTGCGCTGTCAGTAGTCAGCATCCGCGTTGTCGAAACTATTCCTGGTAAAAGCTGTATGGGCTTAGAGATTCCAAATCCTAAACGTCAAGTGGTATTTTTATCTGAGATTATGGGTAGCCAAGTATACGCTGACATGACTTCGCCGATTGCTATCGCGATGGGTAAGGATATTTCTGGTAGGCCGGTAGTCGCCGATTTAGCCAAAATGCCACATGTATTAATCGCAGGTACCACAGGTTCTGGTAAGTCAGTCGCGATAAACGCGCTGATTTTAAGCTTAATTTATAAAGCCGAAGCTACCAAAGTACGCATGATTCTAATTGACCCTAAAATGTTGGAGCTTTCAGTTTATGAAGGGATACCACATTTATTAGCGCCAGTAGTCACTGATATGCGCCAAGCAGCCAATGCGCTAAATTGGTGTGTAGCCGAGATGGAACGTCGTTATAAGCTAATGTCAGTCGTGGGTGTGCGTAACCTCGCTGGATATAACCAGAAAATTAAAGATGCGAAAAAAGAGGGTATTAATATCCCGCATCCGTTTAGCTTAACGCC
>JAYVTW010000102.1:0-7426 GCA_043788445.1 Methylophilaceae bacterium | reverse complement strand
AACAAGGCGCAAAATTTGTTGCATGATATTGATGTCTTGCATACACCTGCTTTGTTTTATGCAGCTATTGCCGGCGTTTGTTTATTCTTATCCGGCTTAATTGCTGGTTATCACGATAATTTAGCTGTTTATAATAAAATTCCACAACGAATAGCGGCACTAGGTTGGTTAAAAAAACTACTTGGTGAAACGCGTTTAAACCGCGTAGCAACTTATATCGAAAACAACCTAGGGGCAATTGCCGGCAACTTTTATTTCGGCTGTTTACTGGGTGGCATGAGTGCCGTGGGCGTACTGTTCGGTTTGCCTGTTGATATCCGTCATATTACATTTTCATCTTCATTTGCGGGATTTTCATCAGTGGCTTTAGACTTCAATATGAGCACCGAGATGATATGGCTAGCAGGCTCGGGTATTTTGTTAATTGGCGTAGTGAATTTATTGGTGAGCTTTGGCTTAGCAATTTACGTGGCGATGAAGTCGCGAAAATTAAGTTTCGCACAGTGGCGTACTTTTTTAAAGACTCTCTTGAGTAGATTAAATCAACATCCAGCAGAGTTCTTTTTACCACCTAAGCATGAATTAGAGCCTGTAGAAAAAGACTAAATTAGGTACTATTTTTCGAGGAGCTCTAGTTTGGTTGCTAGCCAACGCGTAGTAGTAGCTTGTAGGATAATCGTGATTAAAATCGCCATGAACGTGACTGATGCAATTACCTCGGCATATGGGGCTTTCATACCGACTAGCATACCAGCTAGTGCACCAGGTATCACGCCGGTTTCACGTGTCCAGCACATAAATAACAGTTCTTGCCAAGTCCATTTGGCACGCCGGTCTGGCAAGGCGCAAGCATATACCGTGATAGGACGTGCCACTAACATGAATACGGCAACGGTGCCTAATGCGCCCCAAAAGTATTGTTGTAGCAGTGCGAAGTTGACTTGCGAACCAAGCAAAATAAAGATAAATATGCGCATAATGAGTGAAGTGGTGAGGATGAAATCCTCTAACTTTTCCTCCTCATCCTGCTCCATCGTGAAGCCAAACAACTCTTTATTACCGAGCACAATGCCAAAAGCAAATACCGCCATAAAGCCGCTGGCATTCAAGCTATCTACGCTTAAATAAGCTGCAGCAACGGACATCAATGTTACTACAGGCGCATATTCTGCCAAAAAACTATATTTTTCGTGAGCAATCAATACTGCGGCTAAATAACCAAGTGCTAGGCCAACAACTAAACCTATCAGTGATTGTTTTAAAAGGCTTATTAGGCTGTCGACCAATGAAAAACTGCTATGCCCAAGTGCGATACCTAAAATGGTAAAAGTTAAAATTGCACCCATGGCATCATTAAAGGCCGATTCACTCATCACAGTTTGTGCAACTTTCGCGCGAATCTTTACCTGCCTAAACACAGGTATTAAGCTGGCAGGGTCAGTTGAGGCGATGGTTGAACCCAGCAGTACCGCAATAATCCATGGCAGACCGAGAAACGCCTGTGCAGCTAAGCCGGTAATTATTGTGGTAATTAATATGCCTATTGTCGCAATGATGAGTAAGGTAGGCCATACATTGCGTAATACATAGAGTTTTACACTGGCGCCGCCGTCAAAAAGGATGTAACAAGAGCCAAAAATAAGTAGTAATTGATTCACGGTTGAATCTATTGGAATGTTGACCCAAGCCAAGCCAGCGCTACCAAGTAGCATGCCCGCTAATAAAAAAAGCACTACATCGGGTACTTTAATTAATCTCGCAATAAAACCGGTGAATGTGCCAGTGCCTAAAACAATACCTAGCAGCAGTAGTAGCTCTTTTGCGTGAATAATGGCGGGTGAGTGTTCCATAGTTTATTAAAGATGTTGAGTTGTTAATCTTACTCTACGTCGTCAATTACTTGCTCTTCGAATGCTTTAGTGTCAGCTTCTGTTACTTCCCGAATCAATTTAAATAATTCACGGCTACTTTTAGGCGGCTTATTCGCCAATAACTCACGCTGCACATTACGAATCAAGGTGCGTAGTTGCTGGCTATCGGTGTTTGGATGCAGTTTCATCCACTCTGCGACCACTTCTGGGCTTTCAATCATGCGATCACGCCAGCGTTCCAGCATATGAAAGTAGGCATTCTCGGCGGTATGTTTGCCTTCCCAGCGATGTAATTGGTCTACAATTTGAGTGGTGTCAATATCGCGCATCAAACTGCCAATATATTGTTTTTGCCGACGGATTGCCCCATTGGCGGTGAGGCGTTTAGCTTCATTAATCGCGTCTGATAGGCTCTCAGGCAGGTTTAATTTGGTCAATTTATCTTTAGGTAAATCAACCAGTTTTACGCCTAAAACTTGTAGCGCATCTGCCTCAGCTTTTAATTTGGTTTTACTAATCGGCTCATCGTTTGGTTGATTTTTAGAATCAGTAATAGATTCTTGAGCAGAAATGTTTTTCTCATTCTCTTTATAGTTGGGTTTCATCGTTAATATCTTCAAAGGCTGCGGTATGATAGTAGTTTTAATGCAACTATTTTAGCGCTCATTCTCTCATATCACCATATCAGACTAGAACTAAACTCAACGAAAGACAGAATGACAAGCTCCAGCATGACTAATGTTACAAATTCACCCAGTGAGTCGCAGTATGATTTAGATAGCATTAAACAAATGACGCAAGATATATTGCGCATGGCTAAACAAGCGGGCGCGACATCTGCTGAAACAGAAGTGAGTTTTGGTACGGGGCAAAATGTATCGGTACGCATGGGTGAAACTGAAACAATTGAATATAACCGTGATAAGGGTATTTCGGTCACGGTGTATTTTGGTTATCAAAAAGGTCATGCTAGTACTTCAGATTTATCGACAGCTGCCCTGCAAGATGCTGTCGCCGCCGCCTGTAATATTGCACGTTATACAGCAAAAGATGAGTTTTGCGGTTTGGCTGATGCAGCGCTGATGGCAAAAGAATTACCCAATTGTGATTTATATCATCCGTGGAATTTATCAGTGGATGAGGCTGTAGAAATTGCCAAAATCTGTGAAAATGCTGCGCGCAGCGTGGATAAGCGCATTACTAATTCTGAAGGTGCTAGCGTTTCAATTTCAGAAGGTGTGTTTGCTTACGCTAACAGCCATGGTTTTGTAGGTGGATACGCTTCTTCACGCCATGGTATTAGTTGCTCTGTAATTGCTGAAGGTAAAGATGATGATATGCAACGTGATTACTGGTACACCAGTGCACGGAGTGCATTAGATTTAGACTCAGCTGATTCTGTGGGGATAACCGCCGGTATGCGCACAGTGCGCCGGTTAGGCTCACGCCCCATCAAAACCGCACAAGTGCCGGTGTTGTTTGAGGCCTCACTCGCATCAGGCTTAATTTCTTCAATTATTAGTGCGGTATCGGGTGGTAATTTATACCGTAAATCTTCTTTCTTATTGGATAGCTTAGGCACGCAAATCGCATCACCATTATTAAATATTTATGAAGATGCACATTTGCTACGTGGCGTGGCAAGTAGCCCGTTTGATAACGAAGGTGTGGCAACTAAATCGCGCCTATTGATTGAAAATGGTGTATTGCAAGGTTATGTTTTATCTACTTATTCCGCACGAAAATTAGGCATGCAAACTACTGGCAATGCTGGAGGGAGTCACAACTTAATCGTACAGCCTGCCGCGCTAGATGGGGCATCTTCAGATTTAAGTTTTGCTGGATTAATTAAAACAATGGGTACTGGATTGTTAGTTACTGAGTTACTTGGGCATGGACTGAATATGGTCACCGGAGATTACTCACGCGGTGCTGCGGGTTTTTGGGTGGAAAATGGTGTGATTGCTTATCCAGTAGAAGAAATTACGATTGCAGGAAATCTAAGTGACATGCTAAAGCATATTGTTGCGATTGGTAACGATGCTGTTAAACAGAGCTCCAAACAAGTAGGCTCTATTTTAATAGAACGTATGACAGTAGCAGCTGAGGATTAATTACAGATAAGTTTAGTTATAAAAATAGCTTATGCAAAGCCCCGTTAGTGATGAGCGTGCGGAGCTTTTACATTGATTAAACCATGAAGCTCGTGATTACTTTTGATTATCTTTAGCTGGTGTGTTTTCGGGATTAGTAGATGGAACACCGTTAACTGGTGCTGCATCCTCAAACTCACCTTTATTCAGGTCGCTAGGCGTTAAGCCGTCTTGTATTTGGCTAGCACGACGTTGCAAGTAGGCATCACGCATAAATGCATAGGGATCTAATGAAGCGCTGTCGAGTAAATCACTTGCAGGCAACAGCTCAGCACGTTTATCAATAAACTCTAAACCACGTAGAACATTGCTCTCTGCAACATGATGGCTATCATGAAAGTAGCTTATTGGATCAAATGCTAGTGAGTCAACTGCTAAGCCAGTTGTATCACGTAAAGTGCTTGGCCCAAGTATTGGTAATACCAAATAAGCACCATTACCCACACCCCAGTAACCTAAAGTTTGACCAAAATCCTCTTTATGTTTTGGAATTTTATCCATTGATGCAAAGTCAATCAAACCACCAATGCCGAATGTGGTGTTAATTACAAACCGACCTGCCTCAGAAAACGCATTTGAAAATTTGAATTGTAGTAAATTATTAATGGTCGAAATGAAGGTATTAATATTACCAAAAAAGTTATTAACACCTGTACGCACTGGGCTAGGTGTAATCTTTTTATACACAGTAGCCACTGGTTTGAAGACCACTCTGTCAGCAACATCATTGAATTTATAGACACCGCGATTTATGCCTTCTAAAGGATCCTTATTGTTTTGTGTTGCACAGCCTGTAGCTGCAAAAATGAGTACAACAGCAATAATAAAGTTTGAATATTTAAGGCGCATAAATCATTTCACGTTGGTAATTAAGTAATATTTTTATTGGAAACATACAACTAAAAATTATTCTTTCCATTATTGCTGAGAGTACGATTTCTGTCCACAAATAAAGCAGAGACTTGCATTTAAATGGGTTTATGTTGTAAAAAAACAACGAATTAATGTGTAAGATAACCTTGATTAGTTCATTTTTTAACCGACCCTTGTTTGTATAGCGCAAGTGTTAATACCCGTTGGGTTGCGTGGTCTACAATGGGAGCGGGGTAATTGCGTCCAATGTTGAGATTAATTGCTTGCTGACGTAATGGTGGTATTAGCCACGGTGCATGGATTTCTTGTTCATTACATTCTTTGAGTTCTGGCACATATTTACGAATAAACTTACCTGATGCATCAAATTTTTCACTTTGGGTAATGGGGTTAAAAATTCTAAACCATGGTTGTGCATCGCAACCTGTTGAGGCTGCCCATTGCCAGCCGCCATTATTAGCACTTAAATCAAAATCGATTAATTTTTGTGCAAAATATTGTTCACCCCAATGCCAATCCACTAGCAAGTCTTTGACTAAAAAGCTTGCTGCAACCATGCGCAAACGGTTGTGCATAAAACCCGTGCTGTTAAGTTGGCGCATAGCCGCATCGATAAGAGGGTAACCTGTTTGACCAGTACACCATGCATCAAAATAATCTTGTTTGTTGTTGAAAGGTAACGATTCAAATTCAGATTTATAAGCTTTACCATCAGCTATTTGTGGATTGTGATACAGAATCTGAAAATAAAAATCACGCCAAATCAATTCGCTTAGCCAAGTGTCCGCGCCAACTCCACCCATATACAAAGCGGTGCGTGCTAAATGCCGTATAGAGATAGTACCAAAACGTAAATGGACTGATAAATAGGACACCCCTTTAACAGCTGGAAAATCTCGTGCTTCTTTATATCTGCTCATTCTTTCACAGAAATTTGTAAACAAAGCCTCACCGCCAGACATACCGGTAGGTAACTTGAGTTCAACCAGATTCGTACGTTTAAATCCCATACTCTCTAATGATGGAACAGCCTCAATGGGTTCTCTAGCCAAGTTCTTTATGTAAAAATCAACTGGATAAGCTTTTAAATAAAAGTCGTTGAGTTTTTTAAGGTGGGCATTTTTATATGGGGTAAATATGCCATATGGTTTGCTAGCGAGTGTGAGAATTTCATCTTGCTCAAAAATAACTTGATCTTTAAATTGATAAAATTCAATATCTTCAGCAGTTAGTGCGGTTCCGACCAATTTATCGCGCGCAATAGCTCTGGGTTCGTAATCACGATTGCTATAAACAGCATTTACTTTGAGCGCCAGCGCTAGGTTTGGAATTACTTCAGTAGCTACACCATATTTAACAATTAAATCACCTTCTTTTTCTTGTAATTTAGCTTTAAGCTCAACAATGCTCTCCCAAATAAATTCGACTCGGCGGTCTGCTTTGTCTGTAAGTTGATCAAGAATTTCTTTATCAAAGACAAAAACGCAGTGAACCTGATGGTTGTTTTTAAGTGCGTGATAAAGCGCAGCATGGTCATAATCACGTAAGTCACGCCGAAACCAAACTAGTGCTTTATTTTTTGTGGATGTAGAAGCTGATTGATGCATAAATGATAAATATTCGCTAAGCTATAAAGTGTGAAGTTTTTAAAATAGCTATTGTATTATCAACATGCCAATTTTTAATATAAAACTACCAATTAAATAAGCTAGTTTTATTTAGTTAGCAGTTATTAGCTTTGCGCAGAGTAAACATATTTTCGTTAGCCAAAGCTGATTTCGGCTCTAGGTTTTTCTCTAGTAAGCTAAATCTTAGGTTGTTTTTAGCAAATCAAATTATTCGCGATGGTAGGGATGGTTGTTAATGACTGAGTGTGCACGGTAAAGTTGTTCAGTAAGCAGTACACGCACCATAGCGTGTGGTAATGTGAGCTTAGATAAACTCCACATCCAATCAGCGCGTTGCTTAACCGTTTCATGCAAGCCATCTGCACCACCAACAACTAAAGCAATATCTCGACCAAAAGTTAGCCAATTTGACATACGTGCTGCAAGTTGCAAGGTGGTTGCACTATCGCCACGCTCATCTAATGCGATTAAATAATCCTTCTCAACAGCATTTAAAATGCGCTTTGCTTCAAGGCTTTGGATATTCTCAGTATTATTGCCAGCGGCACGTTTCTCTGGTTTGATTTCAATTATTTCAATGATAGCTTCACGTGGCATGCGTTTGATATATTCAGCACAAGCTAACTCAACCCAATCAGGCATCTTGTGGCCGACTGAGATGATATTGAGTTTCATTTAAGTGGTTTAGCGTTGGCTAAAAGATGAATAGCGATTTGAGTTGATTACGCTTATTTTTTTGATACTTGGGCTAAATGTCTGATTTTATATGGCTACGACGGTTTTCTGTCTCGCCCCATAATTGTTCTAGGTTGTAGTAAGCACGGGTTGCAGGCACCATCACATGAACGACTATATCGTTTAAGTCAACCAATACCCATTCGCCTTCTTTCTCGCCTTCAGT
>JAYVTW010000101.1:0-5916 GCA_043788445.1 Methylophilaceae bacterium | reverse complement strand
GTTGCCGCATTAACAATGTCAAGTTGTGTTAGCACAGGTGGTATAAATCATAAACAAACTTTAAGTCAACCAGTAGCACTCGGCGCGCGCGCTAAGTTTGATGCATGGCCGAGCGAGCAATGGTGGCAAATTATGCAAGATCCTGCGTTAAATCATCTAATCGATCTTGCACTTAAGGATAACCCTAATATTGTGCAGGCGGCTACGCGCTTAGATAAAGCAACGGCCTATGTTGGTTATGCCAAATCGGCTTTATCAGTGCAAGTAACTGGTGCAGCTGAGGTCAGCCACCAACGCTTATCAGAGAATGCTTTTTATCCGCCACCATATGGTGGTACTTACCAAAATATTGTAAATGCAACGCTTAATGCCTCGTGGGATTTAGATTTCTGGGGTAAAAATCACAGTGCGCTGCAAGCTGTTTTATCACAAACCGAGGCTGCTAAAGCTGAAAAAGCTGCCGCTAAATTATTAGTATCTACTGTGGTTGCACAAACTTATTATCAGCTTGCGCGCCAAGTAGAACAGCAGCAACTAGCCTTTGAAGCTTTGGAACAACGTAAGCAAGAGCTTAAATTAATTAAAACACGCATAGATACAGGCTTAGATACCAATCTTGAGTTAGAGCTAGGGCAAGGCAACATTTATAGCGCAAAAGTCGATGTGGAAGTGGCGACTGAGGCCGTTAATTTAACACGCAATGCGCTTGCCGCATTAACAGTGCAAAAACCTCAGGCACTTGATGCTTTGCAACCGCGTTTGCCAACTTTTAATGCCCAAGCTTTACCTGATGATATTCCTATTGATTTGATTAGCCGTCGCCCTGATCTAGCGGCCGCGAAGGCAGTCGTTAATGGCGCAAGTGCGGATATTAACAGCGCTAAAGCCGAGTTCTATCCTAACGTAAGTCTATCTGCTTTTATTGGCCTATCCTCATTTGGTTTATCCAAGTTTTTAGAAATGGGAAGTACTGTCGTAGGTGCTGGCCCAGCCCTACATTTACCAATTTTTGATGCGGGACGATTGCGTGCAAATTTGCAATCTAAGAATGCCGATTTGGATATTGCGATTGCAGGCTATAACGCTGTATTGTTGCAGGCAATCAATGATGTGGCTGACAAAATGACATCAGTTAAATCCGTACGTCGAGCATTTGGCGACCAGCAGGCAGCGCTTTATGCAGCCGAGTCAGCGTATCGGCTAGCTAACATACGTTATGAAGCAGGACTCACTAATTACCTAAACGTGCTGACTGAAAAGGATACTTTGCTACGTGAACGCAGTAGGCTAATTAATTTACAAGCACGTTCATTAGAGCTTAATATCGCTCTGATTAAAAGCTTAGGTGGCGGTTTTAACTGGCAGCCCTCTGAAAACTCAGCGCAACTGGATGCACCTAAATAACTCAATCATGATTCACTTAGCGACGGCACAACAGCAATTTATTTTATCTACTCAAGGCAAACCTAATCATGACTGAGTCTAATCAAACGACTAAGCAGCCTAACGAGAACGGCAAACGGAAAATTCTGCTCATCATTGCTGGTATCGTTGTGCTAATTGTCGCTATTATCTGGGTTGTATATTGGTATTTAGTTGCGCGCAATTATCAATCGACAGATGATGCTTATGTTGCCGGTAATGTTGTGCAAATCACGCCACAAATCAGTGGTACAGTGGTGGAGATTAATGCCGATGACACAGATTATGTGCCACAAAGTAAAGTCTTAGTGAGGCTTGAACCTACAGATGCCAACGTCGCATTGAAACAAGCAGAAACTGAACTAGCGCAAGCCGTTAGACAGGCGCGTACTCTTTTCGCTAATAATGTGATTGCCTCGTCTAGCTTGGAAGAACGAAAGTTTGATCTTGCGCGCATGAAAGCAGAAGTAGATAAAGCCAGACAAGATTATCAACGACGTGAGGCTGTTGTTGCTTCAGGGGCTGTTTCTAAAGAAGAGGTGCAACATGCGCAAACTGCACTAAATAATGCTCTCAGTGCATTATCCTCCGCACAATCCAGTTTGGTCGGAGCGCAACAACAATTAGCTTCAAATCGTGCGCAAACAGATGGCTCATCAGTGGCAACGCTACCAAGCGTTGAAGTTGCTGCTAGCCATGTGCGGGTAGCTTATTTAGCAAGAGTAAGATGTGATATTGCAGCACCAGTCGCTGGCCAAGTGGCTAAACGTAGTGTGCAAATAGGGCAGCACATACAGAGTGGTGTGCCATTGATGGCAGTTGTTCAATTAAATCAAGTTTGGGTAGATGCTAACTTTAAAGAGAGCCAATTGCGCCGTATGCGAATAGGTCAGCCAGTTGAGCTTTATACAGACATTTATGGTAGCAAGGTTGAGTATTCTGGGCATGTGGTTGGACTGGGTGCTGGCACTGGTGCTGCATTCTCATTGTTACCCGCACAAAATGCGACCGGTAACTGGATAAAGATCGTGCAGCGCATCCCAGTGCGTGTTGAGCTAGACAAAGAACAATTAAAAGCTCACCCTTTACGTGTTGGTTTGTCGATTGATGCCAAGGTGAACGTAACAGATAGTAGTGGCAAGTTACTTGCTGATGTATCAAGAACAACGCCTGTTTCTTTCAGTGCGCATATGGATAATGATGCAGCGGAGGCAGATAAACTCATTAACAACATTATCAGTAAAAACTTAGGTGATAAAGTGCAGATTCATCCACCTAAAAAAACTGCGACCAGTGAATTACAATCTTAAAAAATAAAGTTCCTAAGAAAAAACAAGCTAGATGTCTAACAGTCTTGATGCTGAAAGTACTTTAAAAGCTGCTGAGGCTGGCCAACCTCAGCAAATTGTGCCTTTAAAAGGCGGCAAGTTGTTGTTAGGAACAATTGCGCTTTCACTCGCCACCTTCATGAATGTGCTGGATACCTCGATTGCTAATGTATCATTGCCAACCATAGCGGGGGATTTAGGCGTTTCGCCAAATCAAGCCACTTGGGTGATTACTTCATTTGCAGTCGCCAATGCAATTTCTATCCCACTTACAGGCTGGCTCACGATGCGTTTTGGCGCAGTGCGCTTATTTACCTGGTCTATACTATTGTTTGTGTTGGCATCATTGATGTGTGGGTTTGCCCCCTCAATTGAAACATTGATTTTATTTCGCTTGATTCAAGGCGCAGTTGCTGGACCAATGATTCCTTTATCACAGTCTTTACTTTTATCGAGCTATCCATCAAGTAAAGCAGGAACTGCATTGGCGATGTGGTCTTTAACTACCCTCATAGCACCCATTATGGGGCCTTTGCTAGGTGGCTATATTACTGATAATTTTTCTTGGCCGTGGATTTTTTATATCAATATTCCAATCGGTATTGGCGCCGCATGGGTCACCTGGATTATTTATCATCAGCGAGAAACGCCAGTACGTAAATTGCCAGTCGATTTTGTCGGGCTTGCTTTGTTGATAACTTGGGTAGGGGCTTTGCAAGTTGCGTTAGATAAAGGCAAAGAGCTTGATTGGTTTGTATCACCTTTAATTGTAGTGTTAAGTGCAATAGCTGTTATTGGTTTTGTTTTGTTCTTGATCTGGGAGTTAACGGATAAGCACCCGGTAGTGGATTTACGCTTATTTAAATCCCGTAATTTCAGTATCGGCGTAATAACGCTTTCTTTGGGCTATGGTATATTCTTTGGCAATGTTGTGCTGTTACCACTTTGGTTACAACAGTATATGGGATACACCGCAACATGGGCAGGGTTGGTCACTGCGCCAATAGGGATTTTAGCTATTATATTTTCACCGATAGTGGGTAAGAATGTGCAACGTGTTGACCAACGCCTATTGGCCTCAGTCGCTTTTTTTGTGTTTGCTTTAGTATTTTGGATGCGCTCAAACTTTACTACGCAAACGGATGTGTCTGCACTAGTAATACCCACTATCATACAAGGTATTGCAATGGCATTTTTCTTTATACCGTTGGTGAGTTTGACGCTTTCAGCGTTACGTCCAGACCAGATTCCAGCGGCTTCGGGGTTATCAAATTTTGTTCGTATTACAGCGGGTGCTTTTGGCACTTCTATTGCCACTACCCTTTGGGAAAACCGTGCTACATTCCATCACGCACAATTAATTGAGCATATTTCTGTTTATAACAATCAATCTATCGATGCGCTGAGTAAAATGATTCAGGCGGGTTTTTCTATGGAGCAAGCCCAGACACAGCTTAATATGCTGATTAATCAGCAAGCTTTTACTTTTTCTGCTGATGATATATTTTATGTATCTTCCATTATCTGCATAGGGCTGATTGGCGTTTTGTGGTTAGCTAGGCCCAATAAAGTAGCCGCTAGCGCCTCGACTTCTACTGCACATTAAAACTGTTTATAGTTTACAGATTAAATCAAGCTTTAATTAAAATTGAATTAATCGTAATTTACCTACTCTTTAATGAATAATATGATGTGAATAGAGGCGCAATATGTTGAGACTAACCCTAATTTTTTTACTCGTTATTTACTCTCAATTTGGATTGGCACAGCCCGATATAGCGCAACTTATCGAGTTAAATAATTCTGTTGTCAGTGTTTCTGTAGAGTTGCCAGACGGTAATACAGGTACTGGCTCTGGTGTTGTTGTAAACAACAATTACGTAGCCACTGATTGCCATGTGTTGGTAAATTCACGCGGGGTTAGTATTGCCAAATTTGGCACAGCCTATCAACCCACGGCATTTAAAGCCGATTGGAAACATGATCTTTGCTTACTGAAATTTGATCAACTGCCATTTAAATCGGTGCCTATGCGTGATAGTGCAAGTCTTAAATATGAAGAAGAGGCTTTTAGTTTAAGCTATCCTTATCACAGTCAAGTACCGCAAGCTTCATATGGCAGTATCAAAGCCATTTATCCGTTTGATGATAGTGTGATTGTAAGGTCAAATGCCGAGTTTGCCATGGGCTCTAGTGGCGGAGCGATGTTTGATAAAAACTTTAATTTAATTGGTATCACCACCTTTAAAAGTCCAGGTCGCGCAGGCTACTTTTATAGCTTGCCCGTAGAATGGATTAAGCGCTTATTTGATGCGCCAGATTTAATGCAGCTTACTTCAGATGAGGTGCCATTTTGGGCTTTACCAGAAGAACAACGGCCGTTTTTTATGCGGGTTGTTATCCCATTTCAGCAGGAAAAATGGAGTGAACTTAATCGTATTTCACAACTTTGGTCTATGCAAGAACCGAACAGCGCGGATGCTTGGTATTATCGCGGTGAAGCTGAATATGCTTTAAAACATCTGCAAGAGGCTCAACAGTATCTTGTTAAAGCAACGATGCTGAATCAACGTCATCTTGAAGCGCAAGTAAAATTAGCGATAATGGCAATTGATGCAGGCAATAAACTACAAGCGGAAAAAATGCGTGATATCGTTAAAGCACTAGATACCGATGAGGCAGAAAGCTTGACTAACACCATAGCCACTATGCACAATTAAGTCACTGAATAAGCTTATGAAAAATATTTTATCTATTTAAAAACAAAACACACCATGAAATATATTGTTATAGCTTTAGTTATATTAGGAATGATTGGTTTTTTTTTCATATTTAATCCTTTTACTGCAACTTCAAAAGCGACTTCAACCCGTCAAACCACAGTCCTAGAAAAAGTTGGCGATAAGTGCGTTGGAATTTCTGAAAGTGCCACTGCAACCATTGTACCTATTATTGAGTTTCAGAAGCTGGAGCTAATCAGCCGTAAAGCCAATGTGGTATTACGCTGCATGAATGACCATGGTTTTATAGAAAACCCAGCTTGGATTCAATATGCCCAGCCAATCGCACAACAGAATGCAAATCAATCAAAAATATCTTACGATGAAGCACTAGAAAATCTTAAGCGCTCAAACATGTTGATTTTTAGCTCAAATAAAGGGCAGCC
>JAYVTW010000100.1:0-3384 GCA_043788445.1 Methylophilaceae bacterium | reverse complement strand
ATGCGCCTACATCAGGCGAAAGTATAAATGGCCCGCCCTGATCATCGCTGGCGGCAAGCACCATGCCTTCGCTCATACCAAATTTCATTTTACGCGGCGCCAAATTCGCTACCATCACCGTTAAACGCCCTACTAGCGTGGCAGGATCATAAGCTGATTTAATGCCCGCAAAAACTTGGCGCGTTGTCGTTTCACCAATATCCAAAGTAAGTTTTAGTAATTTTTCTGCACCTTCTACATTTTCAGCATTTACGATTATAGCAATGCGTAGATCCACTTTAGTAAAGTCATCAATACTGATGTATTCCTCTTCAGGCAATACTGCTGGTGCAACAGGTGCTTGAGCTACTGCGGGTGTTGCCTGTAAGTTTTCTTTATTTGCTTCTGTCATGGCTTCAATCTGTTTATAGTCAATACGTGTAATTAAATGTTCATAAGAATTAATTTGATGCCCAGTAACCAAATCCTCATCAATAGTATCCCAAGATAAAGGAGCGATATTGAGGAATTTCTCTACATTAGCTGCTAATTCAGGCAAAACTGGTTTTAAGTACAACGTTAGCAATCTGAACATTTCCAAAGCACTTGAGCAGTCTAAATGCAATTCTACTCTTGCTTCATCTCCACCCAGTTTGGCCTTAATCCAAGGCGCAGCCTTTGCAACATCCGCATTAGCATGGTCAGCCAACCTCATAATTTCCCTCAAAGCTTTGCCATAATCACGAGAGTCGTAACAGTCTGCAATGTAATTAGCTGAATTTTTAATCTCTCGAACTGCTTCTGGATATTTACTAGGTATCTGGAGTTTTCCTTCAAAAAGCTTGCAAATAAAGCCAGCTGTGCGACTAGCAATATTGATGTATTTACCCACCAAATCACTATTCACACGCGCAACAAAATCTTCCAGGTTCAAATCGATATCCTCCATGCTACCATTGAGCTTGGCGGCATAGTAGTAACGTAAATATTCTGGATTTTTGATATGGTCTAAATAACTACGCGCCGTAATAAACGTGCCGCGTGACTTACTCATTTTTTCACCATTTACGGTTAAAAAGCCATGGGCGAATACGCTGGTTGGTTTGCGGTGGCCAGAATATTCTAATGTGGCTGGCCAAAATAAGGCATGAAAATACAAAATGTCTTTACCTATAAAATGATAAAGTTCTGTTGTTGAATCTTGTTTCCAATACTCATCAAAATCTAAGCCATTTTTGCTGCAAAGATTTTTGAAACTCGCCATATAGCCAATTGGTGCATCTAACCACACATAAAAGTACTTGCCAGGGGCATCAGGAATCTCAAAGCCAAAATACGGCGCATCACGCGAAATATCCCAATCAGATAATTTATTCTCGCCAACTTCGCCTAACCACTCATTCATCTTATTAGCAGCTTCGTTTTGCAAAGTAGCTTGATTTGTGCCAGTTCCTCGACGCGTCCAATCACGTAAAAAATTGCTACACTCAGAAAGTTTGAAGAAATAATGTTCAGTTTCTTTACGTACTGGCACAGCGCCAGAAACTGCTGAAAACGGATTAATCAATTCTGTAGGGTTATAGGTAGCCCCACATACTTCACAGCTATCGCCGTATTGATCTTTAGCACGGCATTTAGGGCATTCACCTTTAATAAAGCGATCTGGCAGGAACATACTTTTGACCGGATCAAAAAATTGCTCAATGGTTTTGGTCGCAATTTTGTCGTTAGCGCTTAACGTACGATAAATAGTTTCCGACAACTCTTTATTCTCGGGCGCATTAGTAGAATGATAATTATCAAACTCTACCAAAAAATCAGCAAAATCTGCACTATGCTCCACATGAACACGTTCTATCAAAGTTTCTGGCGTAATGCCTTCTTTTTCTGCACGTAGCATAATGGGCGTGCCATGTGTGTCATCTGCACAAACATAATGTACAGTATGACCTTGCATTTTTTGGAAACGCACCCAAATATCAGTTTGAATGTACTCCACCAAATGACCGAGGTGGATACTGCCATTAGCATAAGGTAAAGCTGAAGTTACCAACATTTTACGTGGAGCTGTTTTATTATCTGATTTGCTAATTTGCGTCATAAAGTCAATACTTTTACGTTCTAAAACGCTATTCTAACAAATGACGCTAGCTCTCACATAAGTTAAAATCATCTTAATTTCAAATCAGGTAGTTATTCATATGGCTCTTACGCAAAATTTAATAGAATCAGACATTCAAAACGCACTTAAAGATGTGGTTGACCCTAACACGGGCAAAGACTTTATATCAAACAAATCTGCAAAAAATATCAAGCTAGATGGCAATAATGTATCGCTGGACATTGTGCTAAGTTACCCAGCTAAAAGCCAATTTGAATTAATACAGAATCTGGTAACAACAAAGTTAAAATCAATCGCTGGTATTGGTGAGATTACTATCAACATTGGTAGCCGTATTGCTTCTCATACCGTACAACGCGGACTACAGCTATTACCCAATGTTAAAAACATCATCGCGATTGCCTCGGGTAAAGGAGGTGTAGGCAAATCTACCACAGCCGTTAATTTAGCGTTGGCTTTATCAAAAGAAGGTGCAGCAGTAGGTATTTTGGATGCGGACATTTACGGCCCAAGCCAACCGCAAATGCTCGGTATTTCTGGACGCCCAGATAGCTCAGATGGAAAAAGCATAGAGCCAATGGAAGCACATGGTATACAAGCCATGAGCATCGGGTTTTTAGTTGACACTGATACGCCTATGATATGGCGCGGCCCGATGGTCACTGGCGCATTAGAACAATTATTGCGCGATACGAAGTGGCGCGATTTAGATTACTTAGTAATTGACTTACCACCAGGCACTGGAGATATACAACTCACGCTTTCACAAAAAGTGCCTGTTACAGGCGCTATAATAGTTACGACACCACAAGACATCGCGTTGCTGGACGCGCGTCGTGGTTTAAAAATGTTTGAAAAAGTCGGCATACCGATATTGGGTATTGTAGAAAATATGAGCACACATATTTGTAGCAATTGTGGCCATGAAGAGCATATTTTTGGTGCGGGAGGAGCTGCAGTGATGTGCAAAGATTATGATGTAAATTTAATGGGAAGCTTACCATTAGATATTAAAATTCGAGAGCAAGCTGATAGTGGAACTCCGATAGTAATAGCCGAACCGGATAGTGATATTGCGACTATTTATAAGAAAATCGCACGTACAACAGCTATTAAACTCTCACAACTGGCTTTGGATCACAGTAGCAAATTCCCAAACATTGTAATTCAGAACACCTAAAGCCTTCTTATCAATAAAGCTGGTTTATTTGACACCCTCCCTGCCCTAAAGAGGGGGGTTACTACTGCTAGCAATTGATGTTCCAATCGGAGAATGTTCTTTG
>JAYVTW010000099.1:0-3118 GCA_043788445.1 Methylophilaceae bacterium | reverse complement strand
TTATTTAGTGTTGTAGCTTGAAGCTCAGCCGCCGTCAACCAACCTAAATTAACCAAAATATCTAAACTAATAAACTCAGGATTGCCTGCGTGAGCTGAAAGGCATTGATATGGTGAGCCATCAGCATGCGGCATATTAAGTGGCAAAGTTTGCCAGACAGTTGCGCCAATCTCACATAAAAAATCTACAAAACGACGAGATTCTTGGCCTAAATCTCCCAATTGAAAGTCAGCAACATCAACATCTGATGCTGGTTTACTATCAAATTTACCATTAATTTTACTAGCTGGTAAGGAGGTAATATGGCACAACACACCTGCACGGCGACGCTCAAATATTTGGCTCATACATCTCTACACACTCTTTGTCTAATTTTATCTTAATATTATTTTTAACTGCCACAAATTACTACCTATGATCATCCTACTCACTACCACGGCGCATAGTGCCGCCAGCATCTGGATTACCCCCACCAGCACTAATGGGTTGATTTAATACCTTAGGCACTGGCGATTTGAGCAATGAGTATAAATTCATTAAATTAAGACGATATAACTTATCAAAACTGTTAACACTATCTGATGAGTTGTAATCACCAAACCACCAAAACCAATCTGAACCTTCGCAAATCGATAGCTGCTGTTCACACGCAGCACGCTGGCTTTCATTTAGCGTCGTTGTTAGCATCACTTTGTCATAAACTTTTTTAGCTTCACATAACAAATCCCAACCGTTATTTTTATCTGCTGATCCAATCCAAGTGCTAAACGTACCATATACCCAGCTGCCAGCAGCAACTTGCGGCAATACTGGAGTTTGTATATTGCTAAAATTTGCTTCAGTGCTATCAGTAACTGCTTGCGTTAAAGCAACAATTTCACTAAATGTGGTCATTTGAATCTTAGGATGATTAGCTAATGCCGCATATAACTCATTTAAGAAATAGTAGCCATTATATGGGTAATATTCCCAAGCATTTTCGCCATCTAAAATCACACTAACTACAGAGTGATTTTGTGAGGTATTGGCTTGTTGGATCTGCTCTAAAGTATGCATAAAATCGCTAACTGCATCTGATGAGTGCATTTTAGCGTATTCAAATCCTATTTTATCTGAAAGATTATCATCCCTAAAAAAGCACAATATATCCTGATTACCATCAGTCACTTTATAGGGTTTATATAAATAATCGGCCTTATCTGCAACCGACAATCCAGATTTAATTAAACTATTGGCCAAAACACCCTGCCCAGTTGCCGCCCAAGTAACGCCATGCTCTGCCATTAACGATAATGCGGCATGTGATACACCACCCTCTGCAGGCCACATACCTTTGGGCGCAACACCAAAACGCTGTTGATGCGTACGCTGAGCAGATAACACATGTGCTACTGCACGTGAACGGCCACCAAGATATGTCGTATTTTTAGGTAATGGCGCATCTGGCATCGCATCTTTAGTTGATTTAAAATCAAGTAATAAAGGCAATATTGGATGGTAGTGAGGCGTAGTGGAAATTTCGATTTGATTGTTATCTTGCAAGGCTTTATAGCGTGGGATCAAACCTGCAATAAGCTCACCAATTAAATCAAACAGACGCTTTCTATCTGAGTAATTAAATTTAACCCCTTTATCCATCAGTTCTTTAATTAAAGGATGAGTACGACGAATACTCTCACCAGTCCAAGCCAGGTGATACCATACCAGTAAATCTGTTTTATATTGTGCAGATAAGTAATGTAATTCAGCAGTGCCCATTGCAGGTTCTGCTGCTTCAAAAATGCTTAACAGCCTTTGATAATGTGGAAAAGGACTTAGCATTTTTTCATGGTGGCTTTTAAAGCAGCTTTCTACAATTAAACGACATTGTTCAAGGGAGATGCCTTCTAAGTGATCTCTTGCTAAAAGGCTTAACAATGGGTCACGTATCACATTAGTTTTAAATTGCTCTGAGTAGTCTTCTAGCTGATCTAACAGCACTGGCACAAAATTAAAGCTTACTTTTGCTTTGGGATTGGCTTCTAAATGGTAAGCCATATCCGTGTAGTCTTTAATCGCGTGCAAATAAGTCCAAGGCAACACGTACTGATTAGTTACAATGTCACGATAATCTGGCTGATGCATATGCCAGTAAAGATTAAAATACAGCTTCTTAGGCTCAGCGGGGGCGATATTAAGCGACATAATACGTTTGTAAACTTTCTAAATACTTTAATAATCTGACAGTCACTATGTTGAAAATATTGTTGCAAGTCTTTAATAGATATAAAGTTCGGTGGGGGTTTAGCTGAACTTCTTTTAGATAGCTTGCAATCATCGTGCGTTGTGCAGATTCTGCCCTAACATTTCAGGTGTAACCAAAACAATACCTTTCTCTGACACATAAAAACGCTTACTATCCTCTTTAAGGTTGACACCAATTTCCATGCCTTCAGGGATAACAGTGCCCCGATCAATCACTACATTTTTTAACACAGCATTACGATTAATGGTCACCTGAGGTAATATCACTGCACCTTTAATATCACAATAGCTATGTACGCGCACATCAGAAAACAATACTGAACTATCAACTGTAGAGCCACTGATTAAACAGCCGCCAGACACCATAGAATCAGTTGCGATTCCGCGTCTACCGTCACTATTGAAAACAAACTTAGCTGGCGGCAAATGCTCTTGGTAAGTCCAAATTGGCCAATTTCTATCGTACAGATTTAGCTCTGGAATCACACGTGTGAGCTCCATATTAGCTTCCCAATATGCGTCAATAGTACCCACATCACGCCAGTAGTATTTACTATCTGTAGCACCTACACAGCTATCAGAGAATTTATGTGAGCAAACACGGTATTTTTTAATTAAATACGGAATAATATCGCCGCCAAAATCATGGCTAGATTTTGGATCATCCGCATCGCGGATTAACTGCTCATACAAAAAGTTTGCGTTAAACACGTAAATGCCCATGCTGGCTAGAGCTTCTGTTGTACTGCCCGGCATAGGTTCTGGATTAGTTGGTTTTTCGCTAAATTTGACTACACGGTCTTTGTCATCCACCGTCATAACGCCAAAGCCTTTAGCGTCTTCTAGCGGCACATTAATACACGCAACCGTCATA
>JAYVTW010000098.1:0-5535 GCA_043788445.1 Methylophilaceae bacterium | reverse complement strand
ATTACCTATCCAGCAGACCATAACCCAGAGCAATTGGCAGGTAAAACAGTGAGTTACGAAGTAACCATGAGTGCAGTAGCACAACCGATATTGCCTGAAATTGACGCTGAATTTGCAAAAAGCTTGGGTGTGGAAGATGGTAACGTTGATACTATGCGCGCAGAAGTAAAAGAAAGCTTGACGCAAGAAGTGGATAAGCGCGTAAAAGCTAAGTTAAAAGAACAAGTATTCCAAGCATTGATTGAAGAAGTTAACTTGGATGTGCCAAGTTCTTTAGTTAATGTAGAAGTTAATCGTATGATGCAGATGACTGCACAAAACTTGCAACAACGCGGCGCCGATATGAGTAATATCAATTTAGAGCCTGCAATGTTTCAAGACCAAGCTAAACGCAGTACTGCCCTACGTTTGATTTTAGGTGAAATTGTAAACAAAAATAATTTGCAAGCTAACGCTGAGCAAGTGCGTGCAATGGTCGATCAGTTTGCACAAAGCTTTGAAAGTCCAGCACAAGTCGTGGATTGGTATTATGCTGATGTGGACCGCTTAAATGAGCCAGCTGCGTTAGCTACGGAAGAAAACGTCGTAGCTTGGGTATTAAGCCAAGCTAAAGTGACTACTAAGAAAATCAAGTTTGATGACTTAATGGGAAATGCTTAATCATTATGAACAACTATTCGGATCATGCTAATTTACAAACGCCAAACGTTTGGGAGCCACAAGGCCTAGGTTTGATTCCTATGGTGGTAGAACAAAGCGGTCGTGGTGAGCGTTCGTATGATATTTATTCACGATTATTAAAAGAGCGTGTGATATTTTTAGTAGGTCCAGTGAATGATATGACGGCTAATCTAGTTGTCGCGCAATTACTATTCTTAGAAGCAGAAAATCCAGATAAAGATATCTCTTTATATATTAACTCACCGGGCGGCTCTGTGACTGCTGGTATGTCTATCTATGACACAATGCAGTTCATTAAGCCAGACGTTAGTACGCTGTGTATTGGCCAAGCGGCTAGTATGGGCGCGTTTTTATTGGCTGCAGGTGCAAGCGGTAAACGTTTTAGTCTACCAAACTCACGTGTGATGATTCACCAGCCTTCTGGTGGTTTTCAAGGGCAGTCTAGTGATATTGCGATTCACGCTAAAGAAATTATGTATCTACGAGGTAAGTTAAATGCGATTTTGGCGCATCACACAGGTAAGACTGCTGAAGAAATTGATGTAGATACCGAGCGTGATAACTTCATGAGTGCCGATGAGTCTGTTGCTTACGGTATGATTGATAAGGTGATTGCTAATCGCGGCGAAGCCGTCTAGTATTATTCAACTCACTAATTTTAGTGATGTAATGTTTTAGTCACGCTCAGTTATTAACTATTATTGCTCAATAAAATCGATTAGGAATTGAAAATGGCGACTAAAAAAGCTGAGGGTGACAAATTACTTTATTGCTCTTTTTGTGGGAAAAGCCAGCATGAAGTGAAAAAGCTTATTGCTGGTCCATCGGTATTCATTTGCGACGAATGCGTAGACCTTTGTAACGATATTATTGTAGAAGAAGTTCAAAGTGCAATGAGTTTAGCTTCTGCGGGCTCGCAAGGGAGCATTACTAATGGATTACCATCTCCCAAAGAAATTTGCGCTAGCTTAGATCAATATGTCATCGGTCAGGTTCAGGCCAAAAAAACATTAGCAGTTGCTGTTTATAACCACTATAAACGTCTCGGACATCATCAAGCAACGATATCTGGCAGTAAAGATGAAGTCGAAATCGCGAAAAGTAATATTTTGTTGATAGGCCCGACCGGCTCTGGTAAAACATTGCTAGCACAGACACTTGCCAAATTACTGGATGTACCCTTTGTTATGGCTGATGCAACGACATTAACTGAAGCCGGTTATGTCGGCGAAGACGTTGAAAACATTATGCAAAAGCTTTTGCAAAAATGTGACTATGATGTTGAAAAAGCCCAACGTGGTATTGTCTATATTGATGAAGTGGATAAGATTTCACGTAAATCAGAAAACCCCTCTATTACGCGTGATGTTTCGGGTGAGGGTGTACAGCAAGCACTGCTTAAGTTGATTGAGGGTACAATCGCTTCTGTGCCACCGCAAGGTGGCCGCAAACACCCAAACCAAGAGTTTGTACAATTAGATACAACCAATATTTTATTTATCTGTGGTGGCGCTTTTGACGGTTTAGATAAAGTGATTCGTCGTCGATCTGAAAAAGGTGGCATTGGCTTTGGTGCTGAAGTTAAAAGCAAGGAAGATGTGCGACAAATTGGTGCTGTTTTGCGCGATGTAGAGCCCGAAGATTTAATCAAGTTTGGTTTGATTCCTGAATTTATTGGCCGTTTACCGGTAGTTGCCACATTAGAGTCTTTAGATGAGGCAGCATTGATGACAATTTTAGTTGAACCAAAAAATGCTTTAACTAAGCAATATATAAAGCTATTTAAAATGGAAGGTGTAGATTTAGAATTTAGAGACTCTGCACTAAATCTGATAGCGAAAAAAGCCTTAGAGCGCAAGGCAGGTGCGCGTGGCTTGCGTTCCATTATGGAACATGCTCTACTTGAAGTTATGTTTGATTTGCCCTCGAATAAAAACTTAACTAAAGTGGTTATTGATGAGGGTACGATTCGTGGTGAAACACCACCGATAATGATTTATTCGGAAGAGAAGAAATTAGCTACTAGTCTTTAATCTTTTGGCTTGGTTATTATGTTAGTCGCCGATTAGTTATATGAAATATTGGAAATTAATTAGAAAACTGCACTTGAACTATCAAAGAACGTTCCCAACCTATTCATCATAAGTAAGCTCACTTTAACGTAATTTCTTACATGCGAGTGACTTGCAAAGTTGATAAGAAAGTATTTTATGACCGAACACTCTTTGCCAAAATTCACTACAGATGATGGTTTAATGCCGCTGTTGCCTTTGCGTGATGTCGTTGTTTACCCTCACTTAGTTATCCCACTTTTTGTTGGCCGCGAAAAATCAGTTAATGCGCTAGAAATCGCATCAAGCAATAATAAGCAAATTTTGCTTGTTGCTCAAAAGTCAGCCAATAAAGACGAGCCAGATGAAGATGATTTATATGATGTAGGTACTATTGCCACTGTATTGCAAATGCTTAAATTGCCTGACGGCACAGTTAAAGTATTGGTAGAAGGTTTGTTCAGAGCCAAAGTTTCAGATTTTACTGAGACCCATGAATGCTTTGCCGCAAAAGCTGAGAAAATAGAAGACGCAAACGATGACGACAACGAGATGCAAGCGTTGATGCGTACAGTTTTCACACAGTTTGATCAATACGTAAAACTTAACAAAAAAATCCCACCAGAAATTCTAACTTCACTCGCTACAATTAATGATGCAGGGCGTTTGGCGGATACTATTTCTGCGCACCTGACGCTTAAGTTAGAAGAAAAGCAAAAAATACTTGAAATGTTCAGCGTGATTGAGCGTTTAGAACATTTGTTACGTTTGATGGAATCTGAAATTGATATCTTGCAAGTTGAGAAGCGTATCCGTGGTCGCGTAAAGCGCCAAATGGAGAAAAGCCAGCGCGAATACTATTTAAATGAGCAAGTAAAAGCCATTCAAAAAGAATTGGGCGAGCAAGATGAGAATGCAGATATTGATGAATTAGAAAAGCGTATTCAAGATGCCAGCATGCCAAAAGATGCACTGCAAAAAGCGATGGCAGAAATGAAAAAGCTCAAAATGATGTCGCCAATGTCAGCAGAAGCGGCTGTGGTGCGGAATTATATTGAAACTTTGACTAATTTGCCCTGGAAGAAAAAAACCAAAATCAGTAAAGATTTGGCAGCAGCTGTAGCAGTTTTGGATGCTGATCATTATGGTTTAGAAAAGGTAAAAGAACGTATAGTTGAATATTTAGCGGTGCAACAACGTGTAGGTAAGCTTAAAGCCCCTATCTTGTGCTTGGTTGGGCCTCCTGGTGTGGGTAAAACTTCACTTGGCCAAAGTATAGCAAAAGCAATTAATCGGAAATTTGTGCGCATGGCCTTAGGTGGCGTGCGCGATGAATCTGAAATTCGTGGACATAGAAGAACCTACATTGGCTCTATGCCCGGCAAAGTCTTGCAAAGCATGGCTAAAGTGGGTGTTAAAAACCCTCTATTTCTACTCGATGAGGTAGATAAAATGGGTCAAGATATGCGCGGTGATCCATCTTCAGCACTGCTAGAAGTGTTAGATCCCGAACAAAACCATACATTCGCCGATCATTATGTTGAAGTTGAGTATGACTTATCGGATGTGATGTTTATTGCAACATCTAACAGTATGAACATTCCACCAGCTTTGTTGGATCGTATGGAAATTATCAGGCTAGCTGGTTATACTGAAGATGAAAAAATAAATATTGCTATGCGTTATTTATTACCTAAACAATTAAAAGCGCATGGTCTAAAAGACAGTGAAATTAGCGTTGCAGAATCAGCAATCCGCGATATTGTACGTTATTACACTCGTGAGGCTGGCGTGCGTCGCTTGGAGCAAGAAATTGCTAAGATCTGTCGTAAGGTCGTTAAAGATATATTAATGACTAAATCAGCTAAATTGTCTGATGAGTCAAAAGTTAAATCTACGAAAAAAATTAGTGTAAGTTCTAGAAATTTAGAAAAATACCTAGAGGTCCGCCGTTATGACTTCGGTGTGGCGGCTAAGGAAAACCAAATTGGGCAAGTTACAGGTCTTGCTTGGACATCAGTAGGTGGTGAGTTGCTGACTATCGAAGCCGTGATGTTGCCAGGTAAAGGCAAAACAATTACTACAGGTAAGCTTGGTGATGTGATGCAAGAGTCTGTACAGGCAGCTATGAGTGTCGTGCGCAGTCGTGCAACACGTTTGGGTATAAATGAGGATTTTTATGAAAAAAAAGATATTCATATTCATTTACCTGAAGGAGCTACGCCTAAAGATGGTCCAAGTGCAGGTATAGCGCTGACTACGGCTTTAGTTTCTGTGATTACAGGTATTCCGGCACGCGCAGATGTTGCTATGACAGGAGAAATTACCTTACGCGGTGAAGTATTACCCATTGGCGGCCTAAAAGAAAAATTGTTAGCTGCGCATCGTGGGGGTATTAAAATGGTGCTTATCCCAGAATCAAATGTTAAAGATTTGGTTGAAATACCAGAAAACATTAAAAATGTTTTAGATATTCATCCAGTAAAATGGATTGATGAAGTGTTGGAATTAGCCCTGGAACGCATGCCACAAAAGGAAGTATCAGCATTAGCTGTTGCTGCAGCTGATGTTGAAAGTGGCTCAGATGCGACGGTCGCTACGACGCATTAACGATTTATTTCGTTAATTTAAGCATATTAAGTACTTAAACCTTGACACAGGCTTTCGCCACTTGATATAAAGCTATAACAGGATTAACCTGTTATTTTAGAAATAACATTAAGAGGGGATTACACGTGAATAAATCTGAGTTAATTGATGAAATTGCAAGCGCAGCAGGTATTTCAAAAGCAGCAGCAGCACG
>JAYVTW010000097.1:0-4367 GCA_043788445.1 Methylophilaceae bacterium | reverse complement strand
GTATAAACCTTGCCACCACGCTTTAATATGCCAAACACTGCCACTTTACCAGCAGCACCACGTCCACGTTTACCTTTACGCGCACCGCCAAAGTAACTCTCGTCTAATTCAACAGCACCATCGAATATTTCATGCGCTTCTTGCTCCAAATAATAGGCGATCACCTCACGTAATTTACGGTAAAACAGGATGGCTGTATTCGCTTGAATTTCCATCAAATCCGCAGCTGATCTGGCTGTTACTTCCAATACAAAATATTCCAGCAACTTTATCTGCTGTTTTCTTAATAGTTTACAATGACTTAAGCGCATTTAAGCAGCATAACATTGATACTAATCTACTTCAGCCCCAAATATTTTTATTATTTAATATTGGCATAGTAAATGCTAGAATTTTTAATATATTAGCATTTAAGCGATTATCCACAATAGTCCGAAGGAGCTAGTCAATTACACAAGTGTTTAGTAAGTATAGCGAGTAAAAAAATGAGCATTCAAGAAACAATGTCAAATTTAGATATAAGTGAAAAGAATCACAAAATTCTAAATTCTTTAATGTATGAATCTCTGCACATCCAATCACACTTGGATTTCATGTTATGGCTACAAAGTGACTTCCAACGTTTCATCACGCATGACGTTATGATTGCAGCTTGGGGAGATTTCTCCTTAGGTATTATATATGTTGATATCGTATCGTTGATTCCTGGGGTCAGAACAGGGAAAGTGTCCTCTACCAACCTCACACAATTGTTACAACGACTTTTTGAAAGCTGGAAAAGTCATTCTCAAAAACCTTTTAGTTTAAGTTTTGATAAAGGTATATTTAAGGATCATGAATTTGGTTGTATTGAAGCGAACATTAACTTAAAAATAATGAAGTCTGCTTTTGTTCATGGAATTAAAGACTACCGGGGTGGACACGATTGCTTATATGTATTTATAAGCAGTGTAAATAAGATGCCTATCATCTTTAAAAAAGCTTTATCCATCTTAATACCTTTTATAGATTGCACATTAAGACAGCTCAAGCATTTACCACAACAACTTTCAAAAGATGTTGAAGAACAAGTTGAAGTAGAAATAGTGGGCACATTATCCGCCAGGGAAGTGGAAATAATAGAGTGGGTCAAAGGTGGTAAAACCAATCAAGACATCGCATTAATTCTTGACATTAGTCCGTTCACTGTAAAAAATCATCTACAACGCATCTTTAAAAAGTTAGATGTTTTGAATCGTGCGCAAGCAGTTACTTACTTTAATCGGATGTATAGAGTCAATGATTTCAAATAAAACAAACTCGTCCCTACACAAGGTATCAGGCATAGCATTATCAGCAGATAATTTATTACATATTATTGAACTGCTACTTGATCCAATGATTGCAGTGTTAGTTTTATGGGTAGTTGCAATTTTTATTGAGGGTGAACTTAATCGCTCTTATGTAATACTTTCACTGATTGTTTTTGCAATTACATACCCAAGCAAAGCAAAAATTACGTTATCTAAATCACATGTTATCAGGAAAATACTTTTTATCTGGTTGATACAAGCAGGATTGCTAGTCACTTTTGGCATAGCAACCCAGTATATTTATATGTTTCCTAAGGAAACCTTAATTATCTGGTTGATTGCCACTCCTACATTACAAATAATTGGCTATTTATGCTTAAAAAAAATATCACCACTTATTATTAAACTGCAAGCTCCTACCAAACGAGCTGTTATTGTTGGCATGAATGATCGTGCGAATAAGCTTGCGATAAAACTTAGGAATAGCCAATATAATTCTATAGAAGTGGTTGGCGTTTTTGAGGATCGTGAGCTGGATCGCATATCCAATGATTTAAAGATGCCCATACTAGGCAGACTCACTGACATTGCTGGTTATGTTAAGAACCACCAGATAAATGTTATTTATTTATCATTGCCCATGGCCAGTCAAGAAAGAATTCTTAATTTACTAGAAGATCTGAAAGACACAACCGCGTCTATTTATTTTGTACCGGATATGTTTCTAACTGATTTAATTCAAAGTCGGGTTGACCAAATTGATGGCATAACGATTGTTGCAATACGTGAAACCCCTTTCACTGGTTTTAATGCACTCCTAAAACGCGCGGCTGATCTCACTTTTGCCACAATTATTTTAATCATAATTAGTCCAATATTATTATTGATTGCAATTGGGGTAAAACTCACCTCACCCGGGCCGGTTATTTTTAAACAACGCCGATATGGCTTAGATGGTGAAGAGATTCTAGTCTATAAGTTTCGCTCTATGACAACCAGTGACAACGGCGATAAAGTCGTACAAGCGACCTCAAATGACAAGAGAATTACTAGACTAGGAGTTATTCTTAGAAGAACTTCTCTTGATGAATTACCTCAGTTTGTCAATGTCTTACAAGGTAGAATGAGTGTTGTCGGTCCAAGGCCTCATGCAGTTTCACACAATGAAATGTACCGTAAATTAATTAAAGGTTATATGATTCGTCATAAAGTTAAACCTGGCATTACTGGCTGGGCGCAAGTAAATGGCTTGCGCGGGGAAACTGAAACGCTCGATAAAATGAAGGCACGTATTGATTATGATATCCAATACTTGCGCAATTGGAGCCCGGCTTTAGATACTTACATTATTCTCAAAACAATATGGGTCGCATTCTTTAAAGGTCAAGAGAGTGCATATTAGTCATAAACAAATCAGGCTAATAGCACTCATTTCTTTTATTACTTTAGTTTTAGTCTTAATTATAGGTGGTAGCATGCTAGGTGCGGGAAGTTTATTCCCCGCACCTTGGAGTAAGGTAATACATTTATTTTCTATGGCACGATTTCAGTCTTAGTTAGGATTGCTTTTGCATCACTAGCTTCACTATTTATCTTTTTAATACCTTTTTTTTGTAGGATGTGCCAATGAAATTCTATAAATCTATGTGCCAGGACGTCACGCAAGGTTTGACGATTTAACGGCTGATGCAATTGGAATTTCAGTGATACCTATCAAAATTCCATAGCTAAGAAGAGCAGTTTTTACTGCCCGAAATTTAGATCTAAATCCCAATTAATTCCAGAGTTTTTAATTCCACAGCTCTGGCTAACCTTAAGAAACCTCAACTTTCACTTTTGCAGCAGTGGATTTTAAATTGTCCGTTAAGTGTGGCGCCAAAACTTGTAACATTTGTGAAAACACTTTTGGGTTACCCGCCACGATATTGCCTGAGTTAATCCAACTTTCATTACCTTCAAAATCCCCAACAATACCACCCGCTTCTTGCACTAACAAAGCGCCAGCAGCAATATCCCAAGTTGATAAATTAATCTCAAAAAAACCATCAGTCCAGCCAGCCGCAACATAAGCCAAATCTAAAGCGGCAGAGCCTGGGCGGCGAATACCAGTGGTTTTTTTAATCATATCTTTAAATATCGCAAGGTAGGTATCTAGATGCGTAAAATCACGGAAAGGGAAACCAGTTGATATTAACGATTCCTGTAATTTATTGCGACTACCTACACGAATACGTTTGTCATTTAAAAATGCACCGCGACCTTTAGTTGCAGTGAATAAATCATTGCGTACTGGATCATAAATCACCGCTTGTGTTAACACACCTTTTTGCTGCAAGGCAATAGATACGCAGTATTGAGGAAAACTATGCAAAAAATTAGTAGTGCCATCTAATGGATCAATAATCCAAATATTTTCTGCGTCACCATTACTATTACCGCTTTCTTCACCTAAAAATCCGTGGTCTGGATAGGTTTCTTTTAACGTATCAATAATTACCTTTTCAGCAGCATGGTCCACTTCTGTTACGAAATCATTATAGGTTTTAGTTTGAATTTTAAGCGTGCCCAAATCTCTTGAGGCAAAGTTAATAATGTCGCCAGCGAGGCGTGCAGCCTTAACGGCGTTGATAAGCATGGGATGCATATGGTTTTCCAATTGACTTTAGCTAATGTCTAGGCTGATTATTATCCTAGTTTTTTTAATTTAGCATTGATATTTAGCACTAGTTTAAAGAGCTGTTAAAATAGTATTTTACCGTTGATTGCATGCTTCTAACAATTTGCAACCAAATATTTACAAAATACTCTTATAAAACAAAGTTTTTATAATTTTTAAGCTTCTCAAAATTGAACAATCCTGAACTAAATAAAAACTTAAGCACACTCAATAATTTTCGTGTAGTGCTTTGCCAAACAAGTCATCCAGGTAATATTGGTTCAGCTGCGCGCGCCATGAAAACCATGGGTATCAGTAGCTTATATTTGGTCAATCCAGAATCTTTCCCCGATGCACATGCGACCGCATTATCAACTGGGGCAGCAGATTTACTTGAAAATGCTATTGTTTGCACCAGT
>JAYVTW010000096.1:0-8663 GCA_043788445.1 Methylophilaceae bacterium | reverse complement strand
CCACCATTGCGCTAACTCTTTACGTTCACGGTCATAAGTAGCTTCGTTATACACCGCCCTTATCTTGTTTGTATCACCATGCGATAGCGCAGCTTCAATTACATCATGCCTAAACAAACCACTTTCATTGGCTTGTGTACTAAAAAAGTGACGACTCCCATGAGGCACTATGTGATAGTCAGTAAAAGTTAATCTAAATGCTTTTCTAATTGTCGCCTCCGATACAGGTTTGCTATCGAGACGTGACGCGAACAAATACTCACTATGCCCTGTGTATTGTTTTAACTCTTTTAACACGCCTATGGCTTGCCTAGACAGCATGACAGTGTGTGGTTTAGTCATGTGTTTACGTGTTTTGGATTGTTCTAGCGGTATTGTCCAAATCGCTTTCTCTAAATCAAAATCTACCCATTTAGCACACCTTAACTCACTGGGTCGTTGTGCAAAATTAAGCATGAGATAAACGCAAGTCGATACCTCAAAACTACCTGCGTAATCAGTAAGGTTGCGTAATAGCTTGCCAGCATCACTCGCAGATTTAAGTCTAGGGAATTTCTCACCAATATGTTTTTTTAGCCTTAGGTCTATGATTGGGATAGGATTTTCACTAATCATCTTATCGCTAAGTGCAAAATCAAATACTTGCTTAATCCAGCTGCGAGTTTTTTCCATGATCTCTAAAGCACCACGCTTTTGCATGATCATTAAACATTCACGCACCAATTGATTATCAATTTTGCCTATAGGGTAAGCACCTAGTTTGCTGTAAACATTGGCATTGAAAGTTTGCGCTATTTTTAAATAGGTACTTTGCGCTAGTGTGTGTTTTTTAATCTCTAGCCATGCCTCAGCTACCGAACGAAAAGTAGCGTCAGCGTTTTTGCTTGCCTGCGCTTTTTCTAACTTAGCTTCAATGATGGGGTCTTTGTGGTCATCTATTAGGCGACGATTTTCAATCGCTAACTTGCGAGCATTAGATAACGTTAAATCGGGATATGCGCCTAACTGAATTTTCTTAGGCTTGCCGTAAAGCGTAGTGCGTAGCTGAAAATATTTACTGCCATTAGGATGTACCAGCAAAAATAAGCCGTTACCATCTCGCAGCGTATATTCTTTAGCGAGTGGCTTTGCAGCCTTTATGGTGAGGTCGTCTAGTAATTCAGCAGATAGTTTTTTAGCCATAATTGATTAAAAACGTACAAAAAATAATTGAGATGTATTTTTGTACGCTTTTTTGTACATTTTGTAAAGCTTTTGTACAAAACTGCATGATACCGAGTGATACGGTAATTATTGCTAGAATGTTGTATTTATTGGGGTATTGAGGCTATTTGATACTACTTGAAACTATTCACTGGTGCCGACGGAGAGACTCGAACTCTCACGACCTAAGTCACAGCCACCTCAAGGCTGCGTGTCTACCAATTCCACCACGACGGCACATTAAAACTGCTTACCTCATTATTTTTATACCGCTTTTTATTTAGGTATATCGCCAGCAGCATTACCGGTTACATCTTTAGAATCTTTTACTTCGGTTGATTTAACCTGAACCACCTTCGGAGATGTTGTTTGTTCAGACGATGTGGGTACTTTAACAACACTAGTTCGCCCCACATGGTGGCTAGATAAATAAGCTAAAGTCAAACTTGTAACAAAGAAAACCGCTACACAACCAGCGGTTGCTTTGCTCATAAAGTTAGATGAGCCACTAACACCAAACAAGCTACCAGATGCGCCACTACCAAAAGCGGCACCCATATCAGCTCCCTTGCCATGTTGCAGTAACACTAGCCCGATAACACCAGCGGCAGCTAATATGTGAATCACTGTAATTACATTTTCCATAAATTTTTTTTCCAACTACCCATTCTTCAGATTAAACAGAGTGGGCGGCGCGGCAAATTCCTTCAAAATCGTTTGCATTTAACGAGCATCTACCGACTAAACCACCATCGATATCTGGCATAACTAATAATTGTAACGCATTTTGTGGATTTAAGCTCCCTCCGTAGAGGATTTTAAGGTTGTCAGCAGCAGCAAAATCAAGTATAGAAATTTTATTTCGAATAAATTCATGCATATCTTGTGCCTGCTCTGGACTTGCTGCTAAACCAGTACCAATCGCCCATATAGGCTCATATGAAATAACCGCATCTGCAAATACTGATGGACCATACAGGCCTATAATCGTATCGAGCTGCTTGGCAACAACTCGATGCATTACTCCAGCTTCACGCTCAATTAAAGTCTCACCTACGCACAATATTGGCGTGATACCTGCGTTTTTTGCCATCTTAAACTTTACAGCGATATTTTCATCAGATTCACAATAGGCAGTATTGCGCTCTGAATGCCCAATAATCACGTAACTACTACTAAAATCGGCAAGCATGCTCACACTCACTTCACCGGTGTAGGCACCACTTTCAAATTTACCGATATTTTGGGCACCCCAGGCAATATTGCTACCTTGCAACAAAGATTGGGCTTGATAAAGGTATGGGTAGGGTACGCAAACCGCATAATATGCGTTTGTTAATGGAGCAAGTTGGGTCAAGTAAGCTTGCAACAACACTTTATTTTGTGCGAGATTTCCATGCATCTTCCAATTACCGATAACTAATTTACGACGCATTTATTTTCCTTGAACAACAACTTAACTAACTCAAACGATGATTTTAGCTTGTTGTACAGTAGATGGTCAACGTAACAATCCATAGCTAAGCCACATGGCGCACTAGCAATTGCAAAGATTGCACTCCGTTATATTGATTAATTTGCAGATGATAAACTATGCGCGCCACATCAGGCAAAAAGTCAGTTTGCCCAAAGTAAATCGCATCAAATAATTCGTTAGCTTTTTTCAGCCTAAGCTTAAGATGCTTCTCCCCTACAATTCGCTGGTTGATTACAGTAAATTCATCGCAGAAAGCTGGTGGCGCAAAGCCCTGTCCCCAAACTTGAGCATCTAATGTATGAGCTGTTTCTAGCGTCATCTCATTATTTTCTAAAATACCGTCTACCTCTATCACCGCTTGCAAATCTGCAGGTGTCAGTAAATAAGTTACAACCGCCTCAAAACCCTGTTCAAATCGCTCAAAATCATTTGCTTTAATGGTTAATCCAGCTGCCATCGCGTGGCCTCCAAATTTCACAATCAAATCTGGCATACGCTTAGAAAGTAAATCGAGTGCGTCGCGCAGATGCAAACTCGCAATTGAGCGGCCAGAGCCCTTAAGTAGGCTTCCATCGATGGTATTAGCAAACGCAATGACAGGGCGGTGATATTTTTCTTTGACACGTGAAGCTAATATACCAATCACTCCTTGATGCCACTCCGGCTGATACATGCAAATGCTGTATTGATGTTCCACCTGTATATCATCCAATGCAATTTGTGCAGCGGCTTGCATATCCGCTTCAATTTCGCGACGCTTGAAATTGAGTTCATGCAATTGATGAGCTAAAGCTTGTGCAGCCACCGGGTCATCACTCAACAAACAGGCAATACCTAATGACATATCTTCGAGTCTGCCAGCTGCATTAAGTCTTGGACCCAAACTAAAACCGAGGTCTTGTGCGTTTACTTTTTTATAATCTCGGCCAGCTAACTTTAATAAAGCCAACATGCCAAAACTAGCTTTACCCGCACGAATGCGGCGCAGACCTTGCTCGACCAAGATACGATTATTATCATCAAGTTTCACTAAATCAGCCACCGTGCCGAGGGCGACTAAATCTAAAAGCTCGGTAAGATTGGGTTCTGGGTTTTCTACAAAAAAACCACGAGAACGCAACTCTGCCCGCAACGCCAGCAAGCAATAAAACATCACCCCTACTCCCGCCAAATGCTTACTCGGAAAATCGCAACCATGTTGATTAGGATTAATGATACAAGCGGCATTAGGTGTTATATTCGAAGGTAAATGATGGTCGGTAACTAGTACTTGCAAACCCAATGCATTGGCTAAATCTACACCATCTACACTAGCAATGCCGTTATCTACCGTTATTAAAATATCAGGCTTTTTAGTCGTGGCCAGCTGAACAATTTCTGGTGTTAGCCCATAACCATATTCAAAGCGATTCGGCACAAGAAAATCAACATCTGCACCCATGCTACGTAACCCACGTACCGCCACTGCTGTTGCTGTGGCGCCGTCTGCGTCATAATCCCCAATTACTATAAACTTTTTGTTAAGGGTAATGGCGTTAGCTAATAACTTGGCCATTTCCGTATTATGCGTCAGCTTGTTAGGCGGAATTAAACCGCTCAAACCGGGTTCAAGTTGCTCGGCACGCTCAATACCCCGCGCAGCAAACAACCTAGCTAGCAATGGAGGAATGCCAGCCGCTTTAAGCTGCTGTGCTGCTATTGGGTTAACTAGCCTAGCAACAATATTCAAAACTTAGTTCCACCATCCATTTTGTTATACATTCTTGCGTAATATTCTTGAAAATAGCTGATTATTGGCTTGTTTTTAAGCAAAATTTGTAGAAGCCTAAGCTTGTAAAGATTACTTGGCTTAATTTCACTCACTAGCACCACATCTTGATGCGCTAAATTAAGCTGCAAAGTTGCGCCTTTTTGCACTAACTTATAAAGTACATCAAACCAAGCCTCACTATCTGCGGTACTTTTAGTCACAATGAGCATAGATTCTTGATTCAATTCAAACGTCTTATCAATTGGCAAACTTTGACATGCCAGCCCAGCTAATTGCGCCAGCTTTTCAACATAAGCTATATCACTATAAACCTTGTTAAACGATATCGTGGTTATTTTTGGCAATAAGCCGCCGCCAGATAACCAAAGACTATTAATCACCGGCAGACCAGCCATTTCGCGCTGTTGATTTAAAGGGTGCTCATGTAGCAACATTTGAATTTCGTTAACTATTTTATTCCAATACGAGGCATCTGTGCCTTGTGGTAGATAAGCATAGACATTTCGCCCAACAACACTTTCTGGCAATGTCGTACTGATTCTAGGTACAGTTGCTAAACGTAGTAGTAACTTTTTGTTACTTACTTCAAAGTCTAGCCCACCAGACATAAAATGCTGATTTAAAACTGCACACAATGTCATTAATTCAGATTGAGTAATGACTAAAGTTGAGGGGTCACTTAAGGAAAATGCATCACGTTGCATTACCAAATGCACAGGGTCTGCTTGTAAATAATAATCCGCTGATGAGCTGTTATAGACATCACTGGAAAGCGCTGCAAGTGGGTAATCTGGCTTGGCTTGTACAGAAAAGTGCTGGCAAATAAGCGCTGTCATAGGCTGATTCAGCATATGATTTTTGCCGTGAGCAACTAAGCGGCATAGTGCAGGCTGAGTACTATGAGCTAAATCGCTCTCTAAATTAATAGGACTAATGAAAGTTATGTTCACAAATTAAGCTATTGGCAAAGTTTATCAAGCCATTATTCTACTTGATGCAAATCTGGCAAGGCCTATTGGTAACCAAATAAAAACCCAGAAGAAATAAATCTACTGGGTTAAGCGCTACTTGTTATTTAGCAGCCGTTACATTACTAGAAATCGATTACCAGTAATGTTGATCATGATGATCATGGTCACTACCCCAACCATGACCTCTATTCCAACCACGCGGCCTGTTATCAAACTGTGAATCGCTATCTTCAATATACTCAACCTGCGATTCATTGTTGTTATAGCCTTCATCAATTGACACGTGAACTGGTATTGAATTTCCTGGTTGGCGATCCATGACAGTGGTGTAATTACGGCCGTTATAACGATAAGTCACCAAATAGCCACTATTCACAGTTTTCCAGCTATCAACACTATAACATTGATCTACTGGACGAGTGTTATAGCCAGTCGTGTTTGATTGATTATTGCTAATACGGTCACCGACCACAGCGCCCAAGCCCGCACCTACCGCTGCAGCTGCAATACGACCATTACCACGACCAACTGTGTTACCTAGCAAGCCACCTGCAATACCACCAATAATGGCACCAGCTGGAGAAGTACGATTTGTATTATAACTTTCACGTACATATTCGGTATGGCATTCTTGACGCGGCACATTGATACGCTCTGTTTGTGGCACAACGGAAATCACGCGCGCTCTATCCTCATAGTTATCATCATGTGCTATCGCTATAGATGAAAGTGTGAGGGATGAAATACCTGTTGCCAAAAGAGCTGTTACTAAAATTGTTTTACTGCGCATTTGCTTCTCCTCAGTTTTGAGTAATCTCTGATTTTGATTAATCATTAATCAGTTCAGATAAGCAATCAACGTCAGCTAATCTAAATTTGCTGACATCTTAATTGTTAATAATTTGTAATTAATGATTTTACTTAGCTCTACAAATAACAAAAAAAAGCGCATATTGTGTATATTATTGGTAAGCACTCAAAATTACTAAACTCATAGTCAATTAAGCTAATATTTAATTAATAGCATAACATGTGCAATATTTATAACTGGAGAACGCGATGGTCAAGACTAAAACTCAATCAATATTCAGACAGTTCGCAGCAACAAGTGCGATGTTGTTTGTTTTTTCTGCCATAGCCGGTGAATTTGATGATAACTGCACATTTAGTTTGTCAGAAGGCCGTTTGTTTAAAACACATTGCTTGATTAGCACTATTTATGAGGGGAAAACCTATTGTTTTGGTGCGGAATCTAGCAAAGATGAATTCTTAGAAGATCCCAAAGGCGTTATTGCAAAAGCTCAGGCCTTTTACAATAAGCAACCTAAAAAAATGGCGGTGGTAAGCGGTGAATTGAAAAATACCATACCAATGACTGAGATGGCTGCAGTTAAAGATGAATCAGATCGCGTTAAGATTAGTCAAGAAGACGCTATC
Organism: Methylophilaceae bacterium; assembly: GCA_043788445.1. Classification (GTDB taxonomy): domain Bacteria; phylum Pseudomonadota; class Gammaproteobacteria; order Burkholderiales; family Methylophilaceae; genus JACMMS01. Next base: position 1,804 of record JAYVTW010000096.1, on the reverse strand, counting down.
AAACAAATTAAAAGTAAAACCTGCGATTTAAGTAACAAAGATGCAGGCTATCTAGAACTTGATGGCATGGATTTACGCCATTGCAATATGGTAAATACCAGTTTCTTTGGCGCATATTTACGCGGGGCTAATTTAAGTGGTGCGAATTTAAAAGGTGCTTATCTTAATCTTGCGCGCCTTGAGAACACGGATTTAAGTAATACAAACCTGACCGATGCGACTATTTTTCAGGCAATTTTTGATAAAACCAATTTCAAAGGTGCTAACTTAACTAATGCACGCATGATAGGCACATTAGGCAATGTAGACATGAGTAGCGCGAATATCCAAAAAGGTCGTTTTGGTTTAGATATTGGCAATCAGCCAATGGGCGCAATGCGATTTGATGCTATTGGTGGCAACTTTGCCAACAGCAATTTTGAAGGCGCAGACATTAACCGGTCCAATTTTAAATTTGCCGATTTCAGGGGCGCTAATCTTAGTCACACAGATTTATTTAGGGCCGACTTAAGCAAGGCTGACCTTACTGGAGCAGATATTACTGGTGCTAACTTAAACGAAGCGGTGCTTGATGGCACTATTATGACTAATGTTAAAGGCCTTGAGGCGATTAAAGGTTATAAAGAAGATAAAGGAAAATGTGTAGATTGCAATGTAACTGTTAAATAGAGAACTTGTATCAAACTAATGTATTCATTAGTTATTAACTAATTTTTGCAAAGATATACGGTCTTTAATCTAGTTATTTCCATGCTCTAGCGCTACCCAAGCATTTTGCTCTAAACACTTTAACAGTCGAACAACCACCTCTCTAGCAGTGCCTTGCTCACCCTCAATTTGTTGATGGGTACGCGCATTGTGTGGACAATTGGCATCTAACAGCAACTTGGCTAATCGAGCGTCCAAGCTATGGAAAGCAACCTCATCCAGCAATACGATTAAATCGCTAATTAAAGCTCTGTAATTGGGCATTACATAAGAAGTGCGGAAAAATTAGAATTTACTATCAACTGATTAAATGCTGTTGCCAAGAGTATCACATCACGAATCGGCTGGAATATGATAATAGATGCTGGGTAATCGCTATTGCTTAATGAGTAAGTGGTAGTAATCACGCAGGTTTCACCTGAGCCTACGCGATAAAGGAAAATCTCTCGCCCACTAGCAGGCATTTTATATACACGTGATTGACCAGCAAAGTGCATCACATACGCTACTTAAGCACTATCTTCACGATTGCCAATAGTGCCTGCTGGGGCATCCATAATGCGTGTATTTTTAGCTAATAACTCACGTGCATCCGGCTCTAAACCAATTAACTTTTGGGAATTGAACAAACCACTCTAGGCCAATACGGGCAGTAATTATTGTCATGCTTTGCATGAGCTCTCCAAGTGAGTTCTTATATTTAATTTACTCAATAACTGTAACTCTTAACTTTCACACACAAAACTAACTGCTAAAAGTTGTTAAAAACAATTTAATTAACACAATAAAAATATTACCCTCTACATCATCAATGTGTTGTAAACTTTATTTAAGAATATAACAAATTAGACCATATAAGAAATGACCGAATACGAAAATCTCAAACTAGATAATCAATTATGCTTTGCACTTTATGCAGCAACTCATGCCTTAACCAGAGCATATCGAAGTGCATTAGAGCACTCTGGATTGACCTACACACAGTATTTAGTCATGTTAGTATTATGGGAGAGTGATGGTATTAGCGTAAGTAAAATAGCGCAGCGCCTAGAGCTAGATTCTGGCACGCTTACTCCAATGCTTAAAAGGTTAGAGT